>JAZQVL010000033.1:0-33017 GCA_045631805.1 Bacteroidales bacterium
ACTGCTGAATAAGCTGATAAGAAATCGTAATATTCCTTGCCTTCAACATCCCATACTTTGGCACCTTTACCTTTAGCCAAAACAACAGGAAGTGGATGGTAGTTATGAGCGCCGTATTTAGCCTCCAACTCCATTGCTAATTGTGAAGTCATTTTTTCCATGTTATTTATTTTTAGTTTGTTATTAATTTATTTAGTTCGAATTTTTCAATTCAAAAAAGTTACTTACAAAGATATATTTTTTTTTATATAAACACAAGATTTTTGAGTATAAAAATCTAAAAAGGCAGGTCGTGATAAATATCATTGTCATTATCACAAAATTCTAAATTATATTGTTGATTGGACAAGGTTTTTATATCTTTGATTTTTAATCTATATTCATTGGCGACACCCGTTTTATCTATCTCCTCTCTACGTCTTAAACTGATATCCAAGAAATCTTGTTCTTGTTCTATTCCCAAGAAACGACGTCCTAACAAATTGGCAGCAATTCCAGTAGTTGAACTTCCGCAGAAAGGATCCAACACCCATTCTCCTAATTGAGTAGAAGCCATTATAATACGAGATAATAATGACAACGGTTTCTGAGTTGGATGTTTCCCGCAAGATTTTTCCCATGTTGCGATAGCCGGCAATCTCCAAACATCTGTCATTTGCTTATCATCGTTTAAACGCTTCATTAATTCATAATTAAAATAATGAGGTGTTTTTGCACTTTTTCTAGCCCATATAATAAATTCTGTACTATATGTAAAATACCTACACGATATGTTTGGCGGAGGATTCGTTTTCACCCACGTTATTACATTAAGTATTTTATATCCTAATTCTGTCAAACAATTAGCGACCGAGAAAATATTATGATATGTTCCTGAAATCCAAATAGAGCCGTTATCTTTAAGTTTATCACGACAGAGACCAAGCCATTCTCTGTTGAAATCCATTATCTCATCAGGATTTTTCCCTTTGTCCCAGTCACCTTTATTAACACTAACTATTTTTCCATTCTGAACACTTATACCGCCGTTTGAGAGGAAATAAGGTGGATCGGCAAAGATGCAGCTGAACTTAAAATCAAATTCTCGTAACAGCTGAAAACAGTCACCGTGAATAAGCGTAAAATCTCGGTTGGATGATTTATAGTATGGTTTAATCATTTGTCAAACTCCTTCAATATGATTTCCTCTAACATACCATGTTTCAACATATAGAAGTTCAACAAGTATTCTAAATGTCTAAACCCTTTTTCCAATTGATTTGTAGCAGACACCCAACATCTTCCATCTGTAACTAAAGCAAAGCCAATACCATTTGCCAATAAATCATTTTGTCTATTAATATAAGAATCAATAATTTCTTCAGGTTTAGAGCCGGTCCCATTATAAAAATTGACTTCAAAATTGATGGCTTTCTTTTGGGTTGCATCAAAAATGATAAAATCTGCTTTTCTGTCTGCTATATCTTGACCTATATCAAAACCTAATTCAACAAGAATTTTAAATTGCTTTTGAGAAAAAAATTGCAGATTATGTTCTTTACATATTTTTTCAAATAGAGGCTGGCATGCCAACTCAAAAACTTTTCCTCCTCTGTTTTTACGTCCATTTGAATCCATTCCAACCAAAACACCAGCAATGTAGTCTAATGTACTTTTCTCTATTATATTTTGATAGAGATGCTTCAATCCCATTTGAACAAAGAAATCATAATATTCCTTTATGTTTTCCTTATTAAGATTTTTAATAGCTGCTTTAGAAAATTTAAATTCCAAATAATCGTTTTTATCTAGCTCTTCTTGAATTAGTATTAAATTTTCCTTGCCTTTATATAAGTTTTCTCTTTCACTCTTAGCAAGACCAAATAGATATGGGAACAATAATATGACACTAGGAAGTTTTAAAATAAGATCCGAAAATTTATCATAGAACAGTTCATCACTACAATGAATCAATATATCTAAAGCATGAATCTCAACTTGAAACTCTTGATATCCATCAATATTAGACCAATCTACATAATAGTTAAAACCTCTATTTGTGTACAAAACATTCTTTGTAAATATTTTCAAACGTTCTTTGGGCTGTATATCAAGATATTTCATAATCATAAATTATTAAGTAGTGCATCAACATAGTTATAATTTCGAACTAAAAGTTCGGTTAATTTGCCTCTTTTTGAAGCGATAGCATTTACATTTCTCGATGCCCATACTCTTTCTATCGTATAATCAATGAATAAGTCATCAAAGAAACGATCTATACCATCTTTTCCAAAACAATCGGAATTGCTAAGCATAAAGTGAACTCCATTCTCATTTAAACGATCGCAAAATAATTTCAAGCGAATTTGGGCATTATCATTGAAATCCTCTTTTGTATAATCTTTAAAACTTGAAGTATTACTTAAAGGTCTGTAAGGAGGATCAAAATAGAAGAACGTATTGCCTTCTATTTTCACAAAAGTTTGCTCAAAGTCCCCAGTCATAATTTCTACCTTTTGTAATAATTTGCTGTCCGCATAGATTGTTGCAGGATCACATATAGTAGGTGTCGTATATTTCCCAAATGGCACATTAAATTTACCAGCTTTATTTACGCGATAAAGTCCGTTAAAACAAGTTCTGTTAAGGAAGAAAAATAACGTGCTATTTTCTATTGGGTTCAAAGATTTCGTATTAAATATATCACGCTGTTGAAGAAAAAAAATCTTACGTTCTTCCTCTGTCTGCAAAGCATGATATTCCGACTGAATAGCACCAAGAGATTTTATCAACTCCGCAGGATCGTCTCTCACAACCTGATAACATAATGTCAAGTCTGGATTTATGTCATTTATTACAGCTGACTTTATATTTGGATATTTCTGCAGCATATAGAAGAGCATAGCCCCACCGCCAACAAAAGGCTCAATATAAGTGACATTTTCCCTTTCCGAAAAGTCAGCTGGAAGCAATGCTTCGAGTTGTTCTATGAGCTGACCTTTTCCGCCAACCCACTTGATGAAAGGTTTTGCTTTAATTTTTGTCATCTATAATCTGGATTTATCTTTTGCAAAGGTAATTAAAATATTTCAGTTTGTCTTGTAACAAAGATTGTTTTTAGCAGCTAAAAATTGTAAAAGACTTATTAGTTTTCTCACACTTTATCGTATCTTTGCGACAAAATTCACCACTATGATTAAATCAATGACAGGCTACGGTAAAGCCGAACAAATATATTTGACAAAAAGAATAGTCGTCGAAGTTAAAACACTGAATTCTAAACAATTAGACTTATCCTTAAAATTACCACAAGAATTACGTCCTCAAGAATTGGATTATCGTAATGAAATAGCGAATATCCTACAAAGAGGAAAAATAGACGTCAGCATTTCCGTAAGCGACACTAACGTAGAACAAAACACTCACATCGAGAAAGAAGTCATCGCTTCTTATTTAAAACAAATAAAGGAAATTTCTGAAGAATATAACATCCCAGCTTCTTCCGACTTGGCGATGCTTTTATTTAAAATGCCAGGAATTTTCGTGACTCCAGAACAAGAATACGACGAAAACTTCATCGAAAAAGTTAAAGAAACTTTACTCGAAGCATTAAGAACTACCGACGACTTCAGAAGACAAGAAGGCGAAATTTTAAAAATTGATTTGTTAAAGAGAAAAAATCTCATCCTTGAATATCTCGGCGAAGTCACTCCTTTTGAAACAAATCGTCACGAAAATATCAAAAACAAGTTAATCAAAAACTTAACAGAATTGACACAATCGGGCAAATATGACGAGAATCGTTTTGAACAAGAATTGATTTTCTATCTCGAAAAACTCGACATCACAGAAGAAAAAGTGCGTCTCGCAAAACATTGTTCTTATTTCGATGAGACAATAGACGAAGAAGGCGCAGGAAAGAAACTCGGCTTCATCTCTCAAGAAATGGGACGCGAAATCAACACTCTCGGTTCCAAAGCTAACGACGCTGACATTCAACGTCTTGTCGTAAAAATGAAAGATGAACTCGAAAAGATAAAAGAGCAACTTTTCAATATTTTATAATATGAAAAAAAACAAAATCGGTCTATTCTTCGGTTCGTTTAATCCCGTTCATAACGGACATCTCATGCTTGCAAACTATATCGTTGAATATACCGATTTGGATTCCGTTTGGTTCGTTGTCAGTCCTCAAAACCCTTTCAAAGACAAAAAATCGCTGCTTGATGACCATCATCGTCGTGATATGTTAGAGATGGCCGTGAAAAACGACGAGCGTTTTGAGGTCTGCGACATCGAATTTTATATGCCAAAACCTTCCTATACCATTGATACTCTTGTACGTCTATCGGAACGTTATCCAAACAACGAATTCTATCTCATCTGTGGTATGGATAACTTAGAAAGTTTTAAGAAATGGAAAAACTATCAAATAATACTCGACAATTATCATCTTTTAGTTTATCCGAGAAAAAACTACGATGGAGGCGAATTGTCAAATCATAAGTCGGTGCAAGTCATTGACGCTCCAGAAATTGATATTTCTTCTACTTTCATAAGAAAAGCTATCAAAAATAAAAAAGACGTCAGATACTTTATGCCGGAGCAATCTTATAAATATATGATTGACATGAATTTCTATAAAGATTAATATTTTTTCACTCTTTAGAACTTTATCATTTTTTCGTTGTTTTTGTTAAAAATTATTATCATGAAAACAGCGAAGACTCTTGATTCATTAATGTTTCTCACCGAAGAACAAGATGAACACCTTTTTATTAATATAGCAAACGCCATAATCTCTTATGGAGAAACGGCTCTGCCATCATTAAGGAAAAAATTAGAAAAATCTGATGACGCTTTTCTAAAACATCGTTTAGAGTCGCTGATTGACACTATTGAACATAATAATATCATAAATAAACTGAAATCGTGGCGCGAGAAACGTGAATATGACTTAATGGAACCTTGTTTTATCTTAGCGAAATATCATTTCCCCAATGCCGATTGGTCGTGGTTCGGATTCAAAATAATGATGATTATAGAACAAGCAGAACGTGAAATGAATCAAGAACTTACACCATTAGAACAAGTCAAAATACTTAATCATATAATATATGACGTTAATAAATTCAGAGGCGACACCTCCACAATAAACAATCCCGACTATTATTTCATCAATACGCTTTTAAATACCCATATCGGAAACCCACTTTCACTTGGATTGCTGTATTGCATTATCGCTGAACGACTTGACATACCAATCTACGGCATCGATATACCAAATCATTTCATTCTTGCCTTTTGTAAAAAGACCAAACATTTCCCACAACTTGAAGACGTACTTTTTTATATCAATCCATTTAATCATGGAAATGTTTTGACGAGAAAAGATATTCGTAACTATTTGAACGAATTGAATATCAGCCCAGAATTAAGATATTTCGAGCCTTCTAAAAACACAAATATCATCAAGAAATTATTTAAAGTCTTGAAGAATTTAGAGAGGTAGAGGGAATTCATAATGCATAATTAAAAAGAGACGCATCAATTGTGTTATTTTTCGGAATCAATGATGCGTCTCTACTTGTAGTCTTGTTGTCTTGTAGTCTTATTTAAGATCTTTAAGACAATTTGCGATATTTGTTTCGATACGTTTCAAGATGTCGTCTGATTCGTCGGCTTTTTCAAATTTCTTACCTGTAACCTTTTCATAAAGTTCGATATAACGTTCAGAAATGCTGCCTACGATTTCTGGTGTCATCTCTGGAACTTGTTGTCCTTCTTGACCTTGGAAACCATTAGCCATCAACCATTCACGAACAAATTCTTTAGAAAGCTGTTTAACAGGAAGACCTTTTTCAAAACATTCTTCATATTCATCAGCGATGAAATAACGTGATGAGTCAGGAGTATGAATTTCGTCCATGAGATAAATTTGGTCACCTATTTTGCCGAATTCATATTTTGTATCAACGAGGATAAGTCCGTGTTTAGCAGCTATTTCACTTCCACGTTGGAACAATTTATAAGTGATTTCTTCAATCTTATTATAATCCTCTTCACTGATAAGTCCTTGACGGATAATTTCTTCGCGTGAAATATCTTCATCGTGGCCTTCATCAGCTTTTGTTGTTGGAGTGATGATAGGTTTTTCGAAGCGTTGATGTTCTTTCATTCCGTCAGGAATTGCCACGCCGCAAATTGAACGTTGACCGCTTTTGTATGTACGCCATGAGCTACCTGTGAGATAGCCACGGATAATCATTTCAACAGGGAAAGGTTTGCAGAGATGACCAACGGTTACCATTGGGTCAGGAGTAGCTATTTTCCAGTTTGGAACGATGTCTTTTGTTTCGTCCAAGAATAAAGCTGCGATTTGATTCAACACTTGACCTTTGTAAGGAATACCTTCTGGAAGAATAACATCGAATGCTGAGATACGGTCACTAGCGACCATCACAAGATATTTATTATCAATAAAATATACGTCACGAACTTTTCCGTGATATACTTTTGTCTGACCTTCGAAATTAAAATCTGTTTTTGTTAATGCTTTCATATTATTTTTATTATTGATTGTTAATATTCATTATTCTTTCTCGTCTCCGCTTCCGTTTCCATCATTATCGTCATTATAATATTTTTTATAAGCGTTAACGATGTCGGTTACGAGTTTATGTCTTACTACATCTTTTTCGCTAAGGAAAATAAAATCAATTCCCTTAACATCTTTTAACACTTCTATTGCCTGAGGCAAACCGGAAGGTTGATTTTTAGGCAAGTCGATTTGAGTTATGTCGCCAGTTATAACGAATTTAGCAGAGCGTCCCATTCTTGTCAAGAACATTTTCAGCTGCGAACGGGTAGCGTTTTGAGCTTCGTCCAAAATAACGAACGCATGGTCGAGAGTACGACCACGCATAAAAGCAAGCGGAGCGATCTCAATGGTACCATCTTCCATGAAAGCCTGCAACTTAGCCTGAGGCAACATATCACGCAAGGCATCATAGAGAGGCTGCAAATATGGGTCCAATTTTTCTTTCAAATCTCCAGGCAAAAAACCAAGATTCTCCCCTGCTTCAACAGCTGGACGTGTCAAAACAATTCGCCTTACCTCCTTGTTTTTCAATGCTCTAACAGCCAAAGCCACTGCCGTGTAAGTCTTTCCTGTTCCAGCTGGTCCGATAGCGAAAATCATATCTTTATCTTCACAAGCCTTAACCATCAACTTCTGATTGGCTGTCATAGCCTTGATTTGCAACCCATTACGTCCATAAACCAAGACATCGCTATCGTTAATGTTTTTTATGAAATCCGACTCACCTGCACAAAGCATAATATCTTCTATGACTTTAGCACTGATATTTCCGTAGCGTTCTAAATGTAAAATCAACAGGTTGAAACGATTAATGAAATATTCCACCTCTTCATCATTACCTATAATCTTGATGTAATCGCCACGAGCTATGATTTTTATCTTTGGAAACAAAGATTTTATCATTGTAAGATGCTGATCATTAGCACCATACAAATCACTCGGATTTACGTTTTCTACTTGAACAATTTGTTCTGACATTATAATTTATAGTTGCTTTAAAATTATTTACAAATATAATAGTAAAGAGAATAAGAATCATAAAAATGTTGATAATTTTTTTTAAAAAATATTTCTTTACTTTTTCTAAAAATGTATATTTGCAGCTCATCAAACGAGTATATTATTAACAATTTATCATAATGGCAATCATAACATTAACCAGTGACTGGGGTCTTTCTGATTACTATGTTCCTGCTGTAAAAGGAGCAATATATTCCGCATTGCCAAATGTTAATATTGTTGACATATCTCACAACATCGAGCCATTCGACGTTCGTTCGGCTGCTTTCATCGTGAAAAATTGCTATAAAAGCTTCCCTAAAGGCAGCATCCATATCTTAGCTATCGACACAGAAGAATCTACCGACAACCCACATGTCGTTGTCAAGGTCAACGAACATTATTTCGTTGGAACCGACAACTCTATCTTCTCTTTAATCATCGACAAGGACGAATACGAAGCCGTAATCATAGATGTCATACAAGACTCTGATTTCTTTACATTTAGCACAAGAGACCGTTTTGTAAAAGTAGCTATCATGATTCACAACGGCGCAGCTCTGTCGGATATTGGCAAGCCATATTGCATAAAAGAAAAAATAGAGCTTAAACCATCATACGACGCCAATTCGATTCATGGTTTGGTCAATTATATCGACGCCTACGAAAATTTGGTAACGAATATTTCCGAAACGCTTTTCGAACAGATTAGATCAGGACGTAATTTCAATATTAAATTATGTAGCGGAATATACAAAATCAATAAAATCAGAAGAAGTTACCAAGAAGTTCCTGAACCAGATATTCTTGCATTATTTGGCACTCACGGCTTCTTAGAAATTGCGCTCAACCACGGAAAAGCAGCATCATTACTCGGAATGGAACGTGATTCTGCCGTCGATATCTACTTTGAAGAAGAAGAAAAGCCTACTTTAAAAGAAAACACATTGTTTTAATCGTATATTTTCTGATAATTTTCTTTTACATTTGCCTCATCGCAATGAATTAAAACTCAATATGTTAAAAAATATATGAGAAAATTGTTAGAAAAAGCATGAGAAATCATCAAAACAGAAGCAAAATTCTTAATTAATGTTAAAAACGAAAAAAGCATGATTTTTCGTTGTATATTTGCAATGAAATTAAATCTGAAATTCAGAAACACAAAAACTCAAAATTTAAAATATAAACTATGAAAAAAACATCCATAATATTATTGATTTTATTTTCCTTGTTTTTTGCATCATGCCAGAAAACAAAAACATATAAAAACAAATTAAAAGTCAATCATGAACATCTTGAGCCACAAGATATTAAAATAAAGAATTACTCTAAAGCACTCTTTTCTCTCGACACCGCCAATTTTGCGGAAGAAATAAGAAACATACAAAGCGAATTCCCTATTTTCCTTGAAGGCAACCTATACGACATCAATGCCGTCAATTATTTAAAAGGTTTTGCAACAGACACTTTCTGCATAAGAATCAACAAAATGGCAGAAGAAAAATTCTCAAACATCGACAAACTTTCAAAAGAGATAAAGTCCGTATATCAATTATTCAAATATTATTACCCTAACATAAGAATCCCAGAAGATACATATTTATATGTATCTGGCATCGACTACAACACACCTTCAATAATGATTATGCCTAACAGCACATTGATTAGCATGGACTTATATCTTGGCAACGAAAGCAAGATTTATGATTATATCGGGATGCCACGCTATCGTTCACAACGTTGTCAGCCTTCATATATCGCACGCGACTTGGCAGAATCGCTTTATTCCACATACATCCATAAGCAACAATATCAAAAAGATGTTTTGTCTGAAATGATAGATTCGGGCAAACGATTATATTTTATTGAAGCCCTTAATCCTTCTCTACCGGATTCTATTCTAATGGGTTACAATTCAAGACAAATAAATTGGGTAAAAGAATTTGAAGGCGACATCTGGGCCACAATGGTAGGAAATGATTTATTGTATGCCAAAGGCGCCGATGTATTTCGCAACTTATTTGGCGACGGACCATTCACGCAGGCTTTTTCAAACGAAGCTCCTGCCCGATTAGGAGAATTTGTCGGTTTACAAATAATTCGTTCATATATGACAAATAATGACGTCAGTTTGCAAGAAATGTTGAACAACAACGACATTCAACAAATCTTCCAAGCATCGCAGTACAAGCCTAAGAGAAGTTAACACCTCCTCCGAAACAAAAAACAAGAACCTAAAAACCAAAATTATGTTAGTAAAAACCTTTGGAAGTGCCTTAAACGGCATTGAAGCTATTACTGTAACTATAGAAGTCAACATTGACAGAGGAGTACAGTTTTTCTTGGTAGGATTACCAGACAGCGCTGTTAAAGAAAGTCAGCAGCGTATAGAAGCAGCATTGAGCAACAACGACTTAAAATATCCCAAGCGTAAAATCACCATTAACATGGCGCCAGCCGATATAAGAAAAGAAGGATCTTCTTATGACCTTCCTATCGCCATTGCCATATTAGCGGCCTCGGAGCAAGTAAGCACCGAACTCCTTGACAAATATATCATTATGGGAGAGCTATCGTTGGATGGGAGCCTTAATCCAATCAGGGGAGTTCTGCCCATCGCAATACGGGCCATGCAAGATGGTTTCAAAGGATTGATACTACCATTGGCCAACGCTAAAGAAGCGGCTGTTGTGGAAGATATAGACGTTTATGGTGTTAATAACATCATGGAAGTCATCTCCTTTCTCAACGGATCATCATCATTAAAACCGATTGAAATTTCTAAATACGACCAAAACATTGAAGATGTCTATGCCTTTGACTTCGCTGATGTTAAAGGTCAGGAAAACATAAAGCGAGCTCTGGAAGTATCAGCAGCAGGATCTCACAACGTGATTCTTATCGGCAGTCCAGGAAGCGGAAAGACGATGTTAGCAAAACGACTTCCTACCATAATGCCACCTATGACATTGAAAGAAGCTCTTGAAACAACAAAAATACATTCTGTTGTAGGCCTTCTCGGAAACGGTTTGTCATTATTAAAATCACGACCGTTCAGAAGCCCTCATCACACAACGTCTTACGTCGGATTAGTCGGTGGTGGCGCATATCCTCAGCCTGGAGAAATCTCCCTCGCTCACAATGGGGTCTTATTCTTAGACGAACTTCCCGAATTTAAACGCAATGTTCTTGAAGTGCTGCGTCAACCTATGGAAGACCGCGTCGTTACAATAGCAAGAGCAAAACAGACAATAGAATTTCCAGCAAGCTTCATGCTTGTGGCCGCAATGAATCCTTGCCCTTGCGGATATTACAACCACCCCACCCAAGAATGTACCTGCCAACCTGGCGCAGTAGAAAAATATTTAAACAGAATATCAGGACCTCTGCTCGATAGAATCGACCTTCATATAGAAGTCGTTCCTGTACCATTTGAGGAGTTATCAAAGAAAAACCTTGGCGAGAAAAGCTCCGACGTGAGAACAAGAGTGACAAAAGCTCGACTGATTCAAACCGAACGATTCGCTAATATTCCTAACATACACTCCAACGCACAAATGAGTTCAAAATTGATTCAAAAATATTGCGTCCTCGACAGCGAATGTTCCATTTTATTAAAAGGAGCCATGGACCGACTGAATCTTTCCGCACGTGCGTATGACAGAATATTAAAGGTGGCAAGAACGATCGCTGATCTCGACAATTCGGAAAATATCAAAAAAGAACATCTCGCCGAAGCTATACAATATAGAAGTTTAGACCGAGAAAATTGGGGAAAATAGTCAGAATTTAAAACCCAATAGTTCGAAAATATAGTTTGAGATATTAACAATTCGTTGCCAACATTTGTTTCGTCAGCTTGTTTGAATATCAAAACAAAAAAACAACAAAAACTATGAAAAAGACTATTTTATTATTAGGTTTATTTATCTTAACATTACCTATGTTCTTCACAAGTTGCAACGACGACGATGTCGAAAACGTTATCCTAACCAACAACATTATCACTATCGGTGATGCGATCTCTCCCATTACATCGGTTTCTAGCAAAGTAGAAAACGACGACACTTTTATCATTATCAACACCAATGCAATGCAGTCAATCTTTGAATTCAACAACAAAAAAGACATCCCAACAGGAAATTTCCAACTCACATTCAACGGTGATTACAATGGAGAATTAACAATGGCTTGGTCTGGAGTGGAATACGTCCTTACAGGAGACCTCGACATTTCATTATCTAATGACATATACACTATAAGTGCTGTTGGTAATGCTTTCTTGGATTATTACACATTCGTACCATTCACCTTATACTATAACGGCAAGATTAAGTAAACTAAAAAAGACTCAGAACCTGAAAATAAGATTCTGAGTCTTTTCTGTGTTTTCAAAGGCATCACTCTATTCAACTATAAGCTTTTCTATCTTGCCATTCACTTCAACAAAATAAACGCCTTTATTCAAATCTTCAATATTGATTGTCGCATTACCAACAATGTCAATTTCTTTTATGCAACGTCCTGAAATATCAAAAATTCTCACATGAGCATCGCAATTTGCATCTATGTTAAAGTTTGTCTTTGCTGGATTTGGATGTATGCCAATGCTATTTTTCACTATTTCATTAACATTATCTCCTGGAACAACAAACTCTGCAATTGCATCTAAAATAACGTCTGTTGATGTGATTGGCCAAATATTATCAATCAAAATCTGACGATTTGGAGCAATTAGAATTGCTGTTGAGAAAATCTGTACCTGATAATCATCGCATATTTCAACAGCCGTAGAACCTTCTGTGTACCAATGTATAACAGGAAAATCAATATCATATTTCTCTTTCCATCCGTCAATAGCTAAACTATCATTGCAAGGAGCTACGCCTATAAAATATACGTCTTCTTGGTTAGAACCTAATTGTCTGTAAGCATCAGCAATGCAAGGGTCGAACATTTCAGACGTAGATGCATCAGACATAAAGAAATAGATAAATGCATATTGTCCTCCATCAAGGATTTCAAACAAATGTACCTTTGTTCCATAGTCATCGATAGAATAAAAATCGACAGCTTCTGTAATTGGACATTGAGCTTTGATATTCAATGTCAACATCATAATAAAGAATAACGCTAATACTTTTTTCATAATATCTATATTTTATTAGACGCAAATATAAATAAAAAACTCGAAATCATTTTCAGACTCCGAGTTTTTTTTAATTAGGAATTATGAGTTAGGAATAGTGGAGAGGCTTATCCGTATCCAAAACCATCATCCGTTCCCGTCCTCGTTCCCTATATTATTCAATAACGAGTTTTTCAACTTTACCGTTAACGTTAACAAAGTAGATACCTTTGTTTAAGTCTTCAACGTTGATTGTTGTGTTACCCATTGCATTAACTTCTTTTACGCAGCGGCCTGTCATGTCGAAGATTCTAACTTGAGCGTTGCCGTTTACGTTTACGTTAACTGTTGATTTAGCTGGGTTAGGGCTAACTGTGAATTCGTTGCTTAAAACTTCAACAACGCCGTCACCATTAACTGTAAATCTTACGTATGTTGGTTCGCCTAATTCTGCGTCAGCATTGTAGCCGATACCATAGCAGAAATATTCAATACCTTCTTCGAAGTAAGCGATGTCTAATTGCCAGAAGTCGTTACCACAAACTGGATGTTGGTCGCGTAACAATTGGAAGATAGCATATTCTTCGCCCCATTCTTCGAATTTTTCAACTTTAACGAAAGCGTAGTGATATTCTGAAGTTGCTTCATTTGGGAAAGCGTCAGCGATAACGAAACCAGGAACAACTGCTACGTTAAGTTCCAATACAGCTTCACCTTCTGTAGCGTCACATTTTGTTGTAGCTAATTCTGTCTTAACTTGACCAAATTCACCTTCAGCACTTACAGGAAGAGCGTAGATTGTATATTCTGTTTCAGCTTCTAAGTTTGTGAATGTGTGTGAACCTACTGCTGTTAATTCTTGACCTTCAGCTTTGATTGCTTCTGCATCGAGTTCAGCATTTGCGCTTGCCAAAACATAGTAAGATGCACATGATGCATTTGGAGTAAATTTAGCATCTATTTCGTAAGAAGCTTCTCTTTCAACTTCGAAAACTATAGCTGGAGCTTGAACTTCGTCGCAATCGTGTTCTTCAATGCCGAATGGAGCACAAGCGTCAATGATTGTTTGAGCTGAGTTAACTGGCCAAATATCTTGAACAACGATTTGACGGTCTGGAGCGATGAGGATGATTGTTGGATAAGCTGGGATTTGATACATATTGCAAATATCAGTTCCTGAATGAGTACCACCACTTGTAGCGTAAATTGTTGGATATTCGATGCCGTAATTAGCAATCCAGTTATCAATGAAATAGTATGGATCATTGTTGTGGTCTGTTGGAGAAACTTCCATGAAGAAAACATCATGTTGGTTGCAACCTAATGCGTAGTATGCATCAACAACTTTAGGTGTTGCGTTTTGACATGGTTGACATGATGTGTAGAAGAAGTCTATCAAAACATATTGACCTCCATCAAGGATTTCAAACAAATTGATTTCATTACCATGATGGTCGATTGTTGAGAAATCAACAGCTTGTGTCAAAGGACATTGTGCCTTAACACCAATGCTCAATACGAGAGCGAAAAATAAAGTAAAAAGTTTTTTCATTTTTTAAATAATGTTAATTAAAATGTGATTTGAAATTTTCTGCAAAGTTAATTTATTTTTTAATTTATAGTATATAAAAATATTCCAAAATATTCATTTTTAACATTTAAAGGAATCTTTTTCATTTTAAATAACAACGGTCAACAGAATTACTGCTGACCGTTGACAATCGATTATTTATAATAAATTTATTTGATGACTAATTTTTTAACACTATCGTTAAGATTGATGAAATAAACACCTTTATCCAAACCTTCAATATTTATTGTAGTTGTACCTTCAATTTGAACTTCCATCACGCAACGTGAAGTCATATCGAAAATCTTAGCTGTGCCTTTTGCATCAGACAAAATATTGATTGTCGATGTAGCTGGGTTTGGATAAATGCTGAAGTTTGTCTTCACGAGTTCGTCGAAGCCTTCCACTTCTGTTCTGAATGGAACTATCGTTGTTTCGCCCCATTCGCCTTCTGAGTTCTGACCTGTTGCTATTGCATAATAATCTGTTTCTGGAGTAAGGTCAAGCCATTCCCATACGTCAACTTCATACAATGGATATGGGTCTTCCTCACGTAAATATTGTACGAATGCATCCTCGCCCATCTCTTCGAAATATGATTTCTCCACCAAGCCATAATGATATACGGCTGTTTCTTCATTTGGAGTTGCTGTTGTCATAACCGAAGTTTTTGTCAACACTTCAACAACGAGTTCAATCACTGAAGTGCCAGCGCCGCCCATTGTCTCTGTTGTAACAGTTTTTGTAATCAATTCGCCGACATTGCCTTCTGCATCTTTTGGCAAGACGTATATTGTATATTCTGTGTTAGGAATTTGTTCGTCCCAAACGTAGGTACATGCTGATGTCTTTTCAATGCCCCACATCACGACAAGTTGTTCCAATGATGTTTGCATCATGTTTGTCCATTGTTCCATCTCGGCTGCTGTGCTCATCATATAATGATATGATGCGCAGTCGTCATTTGGAGTGAAAGTAGCTTCCACTGTTGTTGATGTCACATTTCCCAATGCTATTTCCACTGATGGGTTAAGTTCAGGAGCTTCTTCGCAGCTATGTTCTTCGATACCGAATGGAGCGAGATAATCTATGATTGTCTGAGCATCTGGAATTGGGTAAATATCAATATCTTGGAAAGCGATTGATCTATCAGGAGCGATAAGGACGAACGTTGGGTAAGAGCATATTCCATAAATATAGTCAACATCACCGCCGCCACCGAATTGTCCGACAGTTGGATATTCGACCTCATAACGTTCAGCCCACCATTGACAAACGTCATTGTTATCAACAGGAGATATTTCCATAAAGAAAACATCATGTTGATTACATCCCAAAGCCTTATATGCCTCAACAACCTTAGGAGCCACTGTCTGACATGGAGTACAATTCATAAAGAAGAAATCGATAAGAACATATTGACCTCTATCCAGAATGTCGAAAAGTCTGATTTCTTCTCCATAACAGTCTGTAACTGTGAAATCAACAGCTTCTGTAAGAGATGTTTGTGCCTTTACATTGACACACAAAAAAATTGCGATGATAAGAGTAAATAATTTTTTCATTTCAATAAATTTTTGTAAATAATTTGGTTACAAAGATATGCTTTTTTCATTAAAATAAAATTAGAAAAGTATTTATTTTTCAAGGTAATAATTTAGTATTTTTGCATAATTTAAATTTGATATGGAAGCAAGCAAACCAATAAGAAAAAGAGATATTATATTGAAAGGATTTTCAAAACTGCTCAAAGAAGACAAGTTAAAAGCTGTTGCAGAATTTATCGAAAATCCTAACGAATTTATCAATTTATTAAAGAGTTTCTGGTATCAAGACAAAGAGAAACAAAAGCAATTTGACGAATTCAGCGAAAACACAATTTCCAACTATCATGTTCCGTACGGTGTTTCCCCCAATGTGATTATCAACGGAAAATCACATATCGTTCCTATGGTTATAGAAGAGAGCTCTGTTGTTGCAGCAGCATCGGCGGCAGCCAAATTCTGGGGCGAACGCGGCGGTTTCCATGCCGAAATCATTGACGTTAAAAAAGTCGGTCAGGTTCATTTTTGCTGGAAAGGCGATAAAGAGATTTTAAACAATCTTCTTCCTGAGATAAAAGCCGAATTTTTAAAAAACACATCTTCAATCACAGAAAAGATGATAAAACGCGGCGGCGGAATAATTGATATACAACTCATCGATCATACCGACAAAATACCCGACTATTATCAGTTCCTCGTCACTTTCAACACCTGCGACTCAATGGGCGCCAATTTCATCAACTCAATCCTTGAGACTTTCGGACGCACGCTTCAAGATTTCTTCCTTAAACAAGAAAACCTTGACGAGAAAAACAGATACGTTGAGATTGTGATGTGTATCTTGTCAAACCACACCCCAGAATGTCGCGTCAAAGTATGGGTTGAATGCCCTACAAATCAACTTGATGGCATAGACGAAAACCTTGATGGCAGAGCGTTCGCCGAAAAATTCAAGAAAGCTGTCGATATTGCTCAAGTCGATCCTTATCGAGCAACGACACACAACAAAGGAATATACAACGGCATTGACGCCGTTGTAATAGCAACAGGCAACGATTTTAGAGCCACTGAAGCTGCTGGTCATTCATACGCAGCAAAAGACGGCCAGTACAGAAGCCTGTCGTACGTTGAAATTCAAGACGATATATTCCGATTTACCCTTGACGTCCCTCTTGCATTAGGAACTGTGGGCGGCTTGACATCATTACACCCATTGGCAAAGAAATCATTGGAATTGTTAGGCAACCCTTCCGCTAAAGAATTGATGATGATAGCTGCCACAATGGGACTTGCAAACAACTACGCAGCTGTTAAATCATTGACAACAAAAGGAATACAACAAGGACACATGAAGATGCACCTTGCTAATATTCTTAATCAACTCGGAGCTAAAGAAGAAGAAAAAACTTTGGCTATTGAATATTTTAAAGATAAAACAGTATCCTATTCTGAGGCAGAAAAATATCTTGGAACAATTAGGAATTGTGAAGTTTTTTGAATTCTAAAATTATGAGTCAGTTTTTTAAATCTAACGGCAAATTTTTATTAACGGGAGAATATCTCGTTTTGAAAGGCGCAACTGCTTTGGCACTTCCTTTGAAATTCGGACAAAGCATGAACGTCGAGTTATTGGATAAAAACGAAAATCTGATTCATTGGGATACTTACCAGCCTTCATCCAATAAATTCGAACACTGGTTTTCTGCGGTCTTAAACAAAACAGATTTCAGCGTCGTCAATAGCGACGATATAGAAAAAGCAGAACGTCTGTCTAATATCTTAAAACAAGTCAAATCTCTGAATAGCAGCACTTTCTCTGAATTATACGACTATAAATTCAGTTGCCATTTGGACTTTAACTCACAATGGGGACTTGGCAGCAGCTCTACATTAATTAATAATATATCTGAATGGGCCAACATCAACCCATATCAATTATTAGATTTCACATTTAAAGGCTCCGGCTATGACATCGCTTGCGCAAAAGCAGAAGGTCCAATATTTTATGAAATAAACAAAGAGGAAACAACAAACAATTATCCTACTGTAAAACCAATCAAGTTCAATCCCAATTTCAAGGATAATTTATACTTCATATATCAAGGACATAAACAAAATTCAGGAAATGAAGTAAAGGCTTTTCTCGATAAAAAAAAGAACTTTGATACCGAAGTGAAATCCATTTCCGAAATCAGCAATATTTTACCTAACTTACAGACACTTAGAGACTTCTGCTATTTCATCAAGATTCATGAAGAAATAATGTCAACTTGCTTGGAACACAAGAGACTCAAAAAATACTTCAGCGACTTTGAAGGTGAAATAAAATCACTCGGAGCATGGGGCGGCGATTTCTTCATGGCCGCTACCGAATGGGACCTCAAAAAAGTTAAAGATTATTTTGAAAACAAAGGTCTCAACGTGGTATTTAGATATAATGATATGATATTGAACTCAAAGCTTTGACCTTAAACTTAACTATAAATGAATAATAATCAAATAATAAAACGTAGTCCTTCTAACATTGCAATCGTTAAATATTGGGGAAAGCACGGAAATCAACTTCCTAACAATCCTTCTATAAGCCTAACATTAAACAATTGTTATACAGAGACAAAAG
Source organism: Bacteroidales bacterium (assembly GCA_045631805.1). Lineage (GTDB taxonomy): Bacteria > Bacteroidota > Bacteroidia > Bacteroidales > F082 > Limimorpha. The sequence continues at coordinate 18,448 of JAZQVL010000033.1, forward strand.
TAACTTATTCCACAACCGAGAATCCTAATTCTATCGAAATGGATTTTTATTTTGAAGGAAAAGAAAATCAAGCGTTTAAGTCAAAGATTGAAAAATTCATCCACGAAAACAAAGAATACTTCACATTCCTGAACGGACTACATTTAAATATTGAAAGTTACAATTCATTTCCTCATTCTTCAGGAATCGCATCAAGCGCATCATCAATGAGCGCATTGATTCTCTGCCTGTTAGGAATAAAAGACAAAGAAATTAACCTTCAAGAAGCCTCTTTTCTCTCCAGATTGGCATCTGGAAGCGCTGCCCGCTCTGTTTACCCAACCATAGCATTATGGGGAAAAACTCCTTCATTACCAGAAAGTTCCGACGAGTACGCAATTTCCATTGCTGATATGATAAATCCTGTTTTCAAATCGTATCACGATAGCATATTGATTGTCAGCTCAAAAGAAAAAAGCGTATCAAGCAGAGCAGGACATTCCCTGATGAACAATCATCCAATGGCTGAAAATCGTTACGCAACAGCGAAAAAAAACACCGAAGATTTATTAACAATATTGAAACAAGGTGATTTGGATGGTTTTATAAAAATTGCAGAAAGCGAAGCTAATCAACTTCACGACTTGATGTCAACTTCTACTCCATCATACACTCTTAAAGAAGAAAACACTATAAATATTATAGAGAAGATTTTAGAATTTAGAAAAGAGACTTGTCTCCCAATATGTTACACATTGGATGCAGGTCCTAACGTGCATCTCCTCTACCCTGATTCATGTTCTGAACAAGTTCATTCTTTCATTGATGAAGTATTGAAAAATTATTGTTTCAATAACAAATGGATTGACGACAACAATGGATAACAGAAAATATAACGGCAAAGTAATTTTATTCGGCGAATACTCAATGATATTCGGTTCAAACGCTTTGCTAATTCCTTATTATTCTGTGTGCGGTGAATGGAATACCATCATTAACAAGCCTTGCGAAAGTGGTTTGGAATCGAATAGAAATCTTCTAAAATATTTTAATTATCTTAATGATAATGAAATATTTAGAGTTTTAGATTTAAAAAGAATGGAGATGGAAATCAATGCCGGCCTATTCTTCGATTCTAATATTCCCAACGGCTACGGCGTAGGAAGTTCAGGCTCATTGGTGGCCGCCATTTATGACAGATATAAATTAACCGAAATACAAGAAACCGATAAATTAATCAAATTTCTGGCTGCAATGGAGAATTATTTTCATGGCAGCAGCTCGGGCATCGACCCTTTGCAATGTTATTTCGGAAAGCCTTTTGTTCTGAATGGACAACAGACAACAGACAACAGGCAACAGATATTAGAACACGATTTCTTATCACAAAATATTCATATCTTCCTGATTGACACAAAGATAACAAGTCCAACAGCTCCATTAGTCAAGAAATTCAAAGATATGAGAAACGATGATTCATATTTAGAAAAATTCAATAATATATATATTCCTCTCGTAAATGATTGCATCTCATCTTTAATAGAAAAAAATGACAAAATATTCTTCGAAAAATTGTCTCAATTATCTGAAATGCAAGTAGAGATGTTGTCACATACTATTCCCGACAATGTTAAAGAATTTTTCTTTTTTGATGTCAATAAGAACGATTTTCAGGTAAAATTGTGCGGAGCTGGAGGCGGAGGATTCCTTCTCGGTTTCACAAAAAACATAAACGCAACAAACAATTACTGGGAAAAGACTGATTATAAGATACATTGGGTCAAATAACCAACTCAAAAAAGAATATTAACATGGTATAATATTTGTTTATTTTCTTATTAGTCAAACAAACTAAATTAAACTATTAACAACTATAAAAAAATGAAAAAACAAATCTTAACATTAGCAACTATCCTTTTATTAGGATTCACAGCATTCGCTCAAAACGGAATGGCGACAATCGAACAACTTCCAGCAAATTCACAGGAATTCATCAAGACCTACTTCAATGATTACAAAGTATCTTACATATTGACAGACAAAGAATTTGCAGATGTCGATTATAAAGTATGTTTTGAAGATGGTACAGAAATAGAATTCAATGCGAAAGGCGACTGGACCGACATCAGCAGCAAACAAGGTTGTATTCCAACAGGATTTATTTTGAAAGAAATAACAGACTTTGTCAACGCACGTCACAACAACATGTGCATCACCGACATAGAAAGAGAATTCAATCGTATTACAGTTGAACTTAACAACAACTTAGAAATAGAATTCAACAATAAAGGCAAACTCATTTCTTACGACGATTGATTATTAGACCTGAAATATGTTTAAAACATTATTTTTAATATTGGGTTTAGGATTATTATTCAACAGCACAGAAAATCCTGACAATAAGATTGTTATAAGAAACAAAAGCAAAAAGGAGAAAGTAAATATCATTGCCGTTGGCGACAATCTAATTCATAATTCAGTATTAAAATCAGGTAAAATTAACGATAGCACTTACAACTTTAATCGGCTTTTTGATGTCATGAAAAATGATTTTCAAGAAGCCGATATTGCTATAATAAACCAAGAAACCATTTTAGGAGGAGATTTCAAGCCATACGATGGCTATCCTAATTTCAATTCTCCCAACGAATTAGGCGATGCTATGGTAAAAGCTGGCTTTGATGTAATTCTTCAAGCTTCAAATCATACATTAGACGTTGGCGTTAAAGGCATTACAAACTGCATCGATTATTGGAAAAAGCAAAAAGGCATAACTTATTTAGGAATTAACGAAAGTGAAAAAGAGAAAGCAAATGTTAAAATAATTAAGAAAAATGGAATTAAAATAGCTCTTTTGAACTACACCTACGGACTTAACGGGCACATTCTTCCAGAGGACAAATCATATTTGGTCAACCTTATAGATACCGCTCTGATAATTAAGCATTTGCAAAAAGCAGAAGAAACTGCCGATTTCACTATTGTTTTTCCACATTGGGGCGAAGAATATGTTTATAAGCCAAACAAATCGCAAACTGAATTAGCGAAACTAATGACAGAATACGGAGCTGATTTAATAATAGGGACTCATCCACACGTTTTACAACCCATCGAATGGATTGAAGCTGATAATGGCAATAAAGCCTTATGTTATTATTCTATAGGCAATTACACTTCTGGACAAAAAGCCACGCCAAGAGTTTTAGGTGGAATGGCAAAATTAACAATCTATAGAAAAAACGGTTCCGTCTGCATTGAAAACGCAGAAATAGTTCCAACAATAACTCATTATGAATGGGTTAACGGAACCAGTTTACATCAGACATACAAACTCTCCGACTACACCGAATATCTTGAAAAAAGGCACTCTTTAAATCATTACGACAGTACATTCTCCATAAAGACAATGCAAAACCTCGCCAACGAGATTATCGGAGAATGGATTGTAAATCAATAATATACCACATTCAAATCTGGATTTTTCAATTTAAGAAGCTCAATATGCTTACTTTTAATCTTTGTTTTATAAGCTTTTAAGTGTTTCAAAGACGGGAGATTTTCCAATGTTATAACACTCTTAACACCTGTATTAACAATTGACAAATCCTCTAAAGCTTCAAAAGTCGCAAGAGGTTTCAAGTTGCTCACTGATGTTCCCGCTATATTAAGAACCTTGATATTCTTCAAGCCAGCGATTGGATTCAAATCACTAACAGGAGTATTTTCAATGTTAAGATTTTTTAACATTGTAAGATTTGAAAGTGCCATAATATTATCGACAGGATTTCCGCTGACCGACAAAACTTCTAAATAATATTTATCGAACAATGGCGACAAATCTTGAATTTGATTATTATTGACAATCAATTTTTTAAGGAACGCCATCTGTGTCAATGGTTCGAGAGTGAAGACAAGATTATCAACATCCACAACAATTTCCTCCAAATCGACAATAGCCTGAAGCTGTTCTGCTGTTGGATTTGAATTGCACAAGAAATGATTATTAAATATCTCGCGCCATGTATCATCAAGATTTCCCCACCAAAGTTTAAGATTATCAGTCTGATATACAACTATCACTTGTCGTTGAATCTTTCTTAATTCAACAACTTCCTTAGTGGTTACATCTGTTCCATCGGCATATATTTTCGTCAAAGTTTTAATTTCGTGTATCGGACTTAAAGACTTTACTTTAGTATTTTCAATATTAAGTTCTCTTAAATTTTTATTACTTGCCAATGCTGTCAAGTCAGAGACCATTGTATTGCTTATATTCAAATATTTAAGATTATGCAAGCCATTAAGAGGCGACAAATCATCAATTTTGGAATTAGAAAGGTCTATATGCTCAAGATTTGTCAAGCGACGAATCGGTTCGGCATCTTGCATATAATGGTCAACTTTAAGAGTTCTAATGTTAATAATTGAGTGCAGTTCCTCTTTTGTCGGATTAATGCTTGTCATTGCCTGTTCTTTCAAAAGAGTCTTCCAAAATGAAGGAAGCTCATTCCACCAAGTTGCGAGAGCGTCACTTTCATTGATTACCAACACATTAGGATTAGCCATTTTATAAGCATTAGCCTCATCTTTCGTCACTAAGGAATTGTCGCAATATATCTTGCTTAAATGAGGCATATTATTCAATGCATTAATATTTACTACTTTTGTATTAGAAAAGTTAATCTCATTAAGTCTATCCAAGTTTGAGAGCGACGAAATATCTGTAACCTGTGTTCCTTCAATATTTAAGAAATGGAGATTTACAAGTCCTTGTAATGCAGTGACATCAGTAACAGGAGCATTAGCCACATCCAAGTCATATAATTTAAGAAGATCCTTCAATGGCGACAGATCGTCAATTTTCGTTCCCGACAAGTTCAACGTACTTAAATTAGAACATTTTGCCAATGAACTAATATCAGAGACATCTGTACAAGATACAGACAAGCTATTCAAATCCTTGAAGAAACCAACAATTGAAATATCGTTTATGCGGATATTGTCGGCTTTAAAATTTTGAACGACGTTAGCATATTTTAAATTAGAAATATCTGTAACCAAGGTGTTACTAATATCCAACTCCTTGATTTTATTCAAATTACGAATAGGATTAACATCAGATACATTTGTTCCAGAACAATCGAGCATACGAAGTTCAGACAACTCAGCCAAAGGCTCAAGATTATCAATATTCTTATTTCCGGAAACATTCACTTCAGTAATTTTTGTTATTTGTCTAAGGAGTTCATAAACAGGATTCAATGAAGCCACTATTGTGTCGTCAACCCAACGAGAGACCACATCATCAATATACACTATTGTATCAGGCTGATGGCCAAAGAGTTCACCGATACGATCCATTGTCATAGTGTCATTATCGACAATCATGAAAGTATCTTGAAGAATAAACTCACGTTTTACAGGCATTGTATAAGCATCGCCGAGAATCATATTGATTTGGCTCATTTCGATTGTATCGTTCAAGAATAAATCTTTGCCGAGATAATTTTTCCATTCTTTCGACATCGAATTCCACCAAGTGAACAATTCATCTTTAGCATTAGGTTTTGTCGTATAGAAACTTACGATTTTAAGTTCTTTTTTATATGGGTCGATATTGATTTCGAGGAAACGTTTTATTGAATTATTTATCGTATCTCCAATGACATTACGGCCAGCGATTGAGCGAATCATTTCAACTTTAAAGAAAGTTTCTGCTTTTTCATTTATCTGAGCTGCAATATTTTGAACATCAAATTCAAATTTCACGTCATCAAAAAAGAAGTCAATATCTTTAAGATAAGCCTGCACATCCTTATTTATAGAAGTACCACGATTTTCATCGAGGTCATCTTCAATCTGGACATTTTCATCTCTAAAAATTTTGTTATAACTTTCTTTGAAGATAATATCCTTTTCCTGTGCTGACACTTTGGAATCGCCGATAAAGTTAAGAGTCTCTTGCAGATAGTTAACCATCTGTCTTATTTGGACTTCATATTCTTTCTTATCGTTTTCAGAAATAGAAAAAGCCGTCTGCGCTTCAAGGCACAATGATGTCAGAAATAATATTAAAAAAATTGATATTTTTTTCATTTTCATTTATTGATATTTGGTTGATAGAATTTCAGAAGTTCTTCTTTTTCATTATCTTTCAAGAAGATAAGGTTTGATATTAACCATCCCGTATTATAGCCGCTTCTGTTAAACCACGACACTTCAAAATACCAGTTATCTATTTGGAACACATGGAATTTCTCGTTATTAACTTTTTCAAAAACGAGATTACCATTTTTTATCTCATAGAAGAAAAGAGTAAGATAATCTGTTGAGTATGATTCTGATGCGTAATATTCTATACATTCAGGAGTTTTAAACACCTTATAAATATTCATGAAATCGAGTTCATGGCTCATTGGGTGAAGGAAGTGTTTTTGCTGTTCAGCGATGTCGCCTTTTGGGAAGAGTTTGTTAAACTCAGGGAAATAAACGTTAGTGAGCACCCATTTTGAGCCGAGATTTTCTTTTTCTATAGCGAAGATCATACTAATATCGACGCTTTCACCTTTCCATTTGAAAGTAGCTGAAACCTCGGAATACCATTTTCCTCCCAAGAATTCGAAATAATTAGCATCTTTTTCAGTAAGGTCAGCGATGAAGAAATCGCGCAACGATCCATTAGTTCTTTGATTTTCCATATCGAAGAGTAAAGGCAATGTAGTTTTACGCTTTGTCCTGTTACGATAATCAGGAGAATCTGGATTTAGTTTTTTTCCATACTGATCTTCTTCATAATTAAAACGACTGATAAACTGACTCATTTGTTTTGTCATTGTATATAAAGTTCTCTCATCAGCCTGGACATCACCGAGATTAGTATATACCTGAGCATCAGCAATTTTAGCAATTGAGAATACAATCAACAATGTCAAAAGACGCAATATCTTCTTCATTAGCAATTAAATTTAAGAAAAAATGTAAAAAATAGCCCTGAACAAATCAGAGCTACTTAATTATTTAACAATCAGTGTGTTGTCTCTTTAACTCTCATATCACCCAACAAAACGTCCCAGAAACCTATCAGGCGACCGCCTATTTGAGTCTCTTTACGTTTCACATAAACGGTAATATCTTTTTTGGTTGTATCTTGGTAGATAAGTCTGCCCTCTTTATCGAAGCCTTTAAATGTTTGGAACACTGTGATAACACCGACGTATGTTCCATCAGGTTGACGTTGTAAGTCGCTGACATACTCTATTTTATACCAATCAATTTCAACGCGGTCATAATTCAAGCGCATTAATCTTTCAAGATATTGACGTACTTTATAATAGAGCACCTCGTTTGTTGTCAAAGATGAAACGCCAATTTCCGCATCAGGAGCGAACAACTCTTCGGCGCGGTCGATAACTCTATTAGCTTCACTCCAAGGTGTTTCTTTAGAGCCGACGATTTTAATATATTTGCTAAGGTCACGAACTTTTTCAAGTGCAAGACTATCAACAGCTTGTTTACGTTCTGGACTTAATTCCTGTGCACAGATTTGTGTATTACCGATAAAAAATATACCGAACAATAATGTCAAAAAAATCTTCTTCATGTCATTTACTTTTTAATTAATTCTAATTCAGTGATTTTGTCGCTGCTGTTATATTTAACATTATAAATTCCGACATTTACTTTTTTATGGTCTTTGATATAATTCAAATATTTTTCAGCTGTTGTAGGTGCGTCATAATCAATGATATCGCCAACATGATAAACAATAATCAAAACTGGCACATCAGGAGAAGCGAACAATTTCAATGCTTCAGCTATTTTTTCGTTTGCCACTTCAGTATCAGGAGCGGCTGCTATGATTGCGAAATAATCTTGCAAAGACGTCACCTGTTTAACTTTATTTTGCTCTTCCAATAAGCGTAATCGCTCTTCTTCTGCAAGGCGAGCCTCTTCTGCAACTTTACGATTTACCTTTTCTCTCGCAGCTACTATCAGCTCGTCAATTTCAGGATTTTGAAAATCTGCTTTCTCTATTTCATCAATGCGTGCTTTTTGTTCATCTAATGTCCATAATGTTTCATCATTGATAATCGCATTCAAATCTTTTTTAGCCTGCTCAACTTTAGCTTCGTATTCTTTTTGAGCTAATTTCTTCTTACTGCCACAACTTGTTGTACCTCCAAGTGTTACAAGCGCAACCATTGCAATGATAACAAAGTTCTTAATGTGTAATTTCATAGTCCTTATAAATTAAAAATTAGTTTCGCAAAGATAATAATTTTGGCATTAATTTCATAACTTATTTATATAAAAATAATTAACATTTACATCATGAAAAACGGCCTAAAATTTCAATTCGTATAAAGAAAAAAAATATTTTTGCAGAATGATAAAACACTACAACATACCAATATTTTTGCCCGAGCTCGCATGTCCTTATCGCTGCGTTTATTGTAATCAGTTTAGCATAACAGGATTAAATGACATTATAAAAGCTGAAGATGTTAAAAACATCATCGACAGTCATTTAGCATCTTTCAAAGAGGAAAACCGTTTTGTAGAAGTCGCTTTCTTCGGAGGCAACTTCACCGGACTTCCCATCCAAATGCAGAATGAATATCTCAATGCAGTGCAGCCTTATCTCGATAAAGGATTAATTAACGGTATCCGTTGTAGCACTCGCCCCGACTATATCACGTATCAACGTGTCAAAGAAATCAAACGACTCGGAATGCTTAATATAGAACTCGGAGCTCAAAGCACCGACAACGAAGTTCTTAAACATTGTAAACGAGGACATTCATTCGAAGACATCGTTGAAGCATCGCAGATAATTCTTTCCGAAAACATCACTCTCGGACTTCAAATGATGACGGGCTTGCCTTATAGTTCTGAAGAGAATGATTTTCAAACAGCACACGACATCGTAAGCCTCGGAGCAAAAGAAACTCGCATTTATCCTTGCATCGTAGTGAAAGACACCGAGTTGGAAATAATGCATAATTCAGGAGAATATCAAGCACTTACTATCGAAGAAGCCGTAAAACGTTCTGCGAAATTATATTCATATTTCACCGAAAATGATGTTAAAGTATTAAGAATCGGACTCCATACTTCCGACGAATTAGACAGCTCCGCTTACGTTGCTGGTCCTTATCATAAGAACTTCGCTGAGATGGTTTTCAGTCATATCTGGAAAGAGAGACTGAGAAACTTAGATCCCGAGATGCTGAGAAGTAAAGACATTATAATTAATGTGCCCGAATCGCAGATAAACCATGCTATCGGATGGAAGGGCGAGAACAAGAAATTGCTTTTAGAGAGATTTGCGAATGTTGAATTTAAGGCTAAAAACGAAAGGCTAAAGGCTAAAGTTAATGCAGAACTCGGCACTTCGACAAGCTCAGCGACCGATTTCAACTTTACTATAACTTCAAAAGAAGAATTGCCAACAATAATCGCAGATTCGAGGATGCCGGAGGAAGCGAAGAAAAACCTCAAAAAACTCGGGGATGTGTTGTTTTTAAATCCTACGGATATAACTTATAAATCAATATCTGCTCATCCTGATATTTTCTTCTTCCAAACAAAAGACGGACTTATCTACGCACCTAACGCACCAAAGAGAATCATCAAGGAACTGAAGAAAAGGAAGATAAAACTGACAGAGGGAACGAAAGAAGTCGGGAAGAAATATCCAGAGACAGTGCCATATAACGCAGTCGGTATCGGCGACACTTTGATTCATAATCTCAAACACACCGACTCAACGATTTTGTCTTTATACGAAAATCATATACATGTAAATCAAGGATATACAAGATGTAATCTTGTGGCGTTGAAGGAAGGCGTTTTTATTACGTCGATTCCGGACAACAGACAAGGGTGCCTGAGCCTGTCGAAGGCACAAATCGGCGCTTCGACAAGCTCAGCGACCGAAAAGACCAAAGTTCAGAGTAGAGACGCGTCAACAATGTCATTTATAAAGCAAAGCGAAAACTCTTTTACAGAAAACATTGTTGACACGTCTGTACAAACGTCCGTTCTCTACATCGACCCTAAACAGATAAAATTAGAAGGTCATGATCATGGATTTTTCCCTGGATGTTGCGGCGTTTGGAAGAACAATCTGATAGTCTGCGGCAGCACCAAATATCTCAAAGAAAAAGAAGAATTAGACAAATTCCTAAAAGACAACGACTTTAATCTCATCGAATTATATGATGGAGAATTGGTTGATGTGGGAAGCGTTTTTTTTAATTAGGAGTTAGGAATGAGGAGTTTGTTTGGTCGCTACCTATAAATAAACACACATTGATGCGTCTCATAAAATCGTAATCATTTAGAAAAATCCACCTTTTTTATTACCAAATTGCAATCTCCATCTTACAATTTCAAGAATATCTTTGTAAATAAATAAACTCATATCCACCTACGCATTGAGCGTTTTTGTCAAACATAATTGTCTGTATAATTGATGCCGAAGACTTATATCTCAATCTCCATCTGTTTGTGCAATATTGCTCATCATACAATAAACTATTATAAAGCGAAGTATCAATTTTACATGAAATATAATCACAATCAGGGAGATATTTAGACCATTTTATATCAGACTCTTCCATATCATATTTCACAAAAGGCAGTACCGCCATATCCCAAACAGCATGGCATGACGATAGTGACAAAGTTAAAACAAATGCCACAAAATATAACAGTGTCTTTTTCATCAGATAAAAGAGAATGTTTCACATTGCAAATGTAAAAAACTAATAGAAAAGACGATATTAAAAATCAGATTTTTTGTAACAAAGAAACAATTTTACAGAAATAAATAATTATCTTTGCAGAAGTAATTAATCGATATACACTTGTTTCATATAAGTATGTGAGATATAATGTATTTCAAATCTTTTAAACTAAACATTTTCAACCAATACAAACCAAAATTTTAATTATGAAAGCAATAGAAAAAGAGATCAGAAATCTAATTAAAGAATCAGAAAATTGTGAACTAGAGTTTAAATCAGCAAAGGGTGGTTTTCCTGAAAGTTTTTGGGAGACATTCTCTGCATTTGCAAATACCAATGGAGGAGTTATCGTATTAGGTATAAAACATAAAGACAAAAAATACACTCTAGACAATCTTACAGAAGAACAAATAAACATCTATAAAAAACGTTTCTGGGACTGCGCACACAACAAAGAAAAAGTAAGTGCAACAATGTTAACCGAAAGAGACGTCATCGATACTTTTATTGACAACAATAGGATTCTAATATTTCGCATTCCAAGAGCAAGTTACGACATTCGTCCTGTTTTCTTAAGCAAAAATCCATTCGGGAACACATACAAAAGGAATCATGAAGGCGATTATCATTGCACGGAGAACGAAATCAGACAAATGTTCGCTGATGCTCAGCACACAACTTTACCATACGACAATCAGATTCTGATTAACTATTCAATAAAAGATATAGACATTCCATCATTAAAGGCATATCGTCAGCGTTTCTCGTTAAAAAAAGAAAATCATCCATGGAACGAATTAGATGACTTCGATTTCCTTTGTAAACTAGGAGCATACCGTATTGACAGAGAAAACGGGAATGAAGGTTTTACAAGAGCTGGCATATTAATGTTCGGCAAAACAGAAAGCATTACAGATCAAGTTTGCGCCCCATGGTACTTTGTAGATTATCAAGAGAAAATGAGCAATAATCCACAACAACGATGGAGTGACAGAATATATCCCGATGGCACATGGGAAGCAAACCTATATCAATTTTTCTACAAAATTTACAATAAACTTACACAAACACTACCTGTTCCATTTCAACTCGACGGAGCGACAAGATATGAAGAAACATCAGCCCATATAGCAATCAGAGAAGCGTTAGCAAACACTTTGGTTCATTGTAATTATTCTGTGCAAGGCAACATTGTAGTTATAAAAGAACAAGATAAAATTACTTTCCGCAACCCAGGATGTATGCTTATTTCCGTAGATGATTTTTACATAGGAAATCATAGTTTATGCAGAAATCCTATTTTGCAAAAATTCTTCATGCAACTCGGCATTGGAGAAAAAGCAGGAAGCGGTGCTGATTTTATTATAAAAGGATGTGATGACAATAAATGGAATCACCCTATAATCGAAGAAAAAGTACAACCCGACAGAGTGACGATGACATTCTATATAAAAGAAACAGATTCAGACCAGTCTGTCCCCAGTCTGTCCCCAGTCTGTCCCTAGTCTGTCCCCAGTCTGTCCTAAGTTTGTCCAAAGTCTGTTCAAAGTCTGTTCAAAGTCAAACGTCACTAATGAGAATATTATCGAAATAGTATTAACGTCTCTTATTTCAGAAGAACTTTCTATATCATCACTTATGGTCAAGACTGGAGAAAAAAATAAAAATCGTTTTAGACAAAACATTTTGAATCCTCTTATTGAAGCTAATTTAATAGAACCAACAATCAAGGATAAACCTAATAGTTCAAAACAAGCATATAGATTAACCGAGAAAGCAAAAGAATTGATAAATTCGTAAAATATAATTATGAAAAAAATAGAACTTTTATCGCCGGCGAAGAATCTGGAAGTTGGCATCGCTGCCATCAACCATGGCGCTGACGCTGTATATATCGGAGGTCCTAGTTTTGGAGCACGTGAGAAAGTAGGCAACAGCATAGAAGACATAGAGTCCCTGTGCAAACACGCTGCTCTCTTCGATGCAAAGGTTTACGTCACCATGAACACTCTGTTGTACGACAACGAGTTAGAAGACGCTCGCAAGCTCGCTTACGACTGCTGGAACGCAGGCGTCGATGCGCTTATCGTACAAGATATGGCATTATTGAATATGGATATGCCTCCTATCGCATTGCATGCTTCAACACAATGTCATAACATCGAGGCTGAGAAAGTCAAATTTCTCGAAGACGTCGGATTCTCACAAGTGGTGCTCGCCAGAGAACTGAGCATCGACGAAATAAAAGACATCCGCTCGAAAACAAGCGTGCCTTTAGAATATTTCATCCACGGAGCGTTGTGCGTGTCATATAGCGGTCAGTGTTATCTCAGTCACGTCATCGGCGGTCGTTCTGCCAACAGAGGTGCCTGCGCTCAGCCTTGCCGTCTCGCTTGGAACCTCGAGAACAAAGACGGCAGACGCCTGATTAGCAACAGACATCTTCTCTCATTAAGAGATTTGAATAATTCTAAAAACATAGAAGAACTCATCGACGCAGGAATCACGTCATTCAAAATTGAAGGCAGACTGAAAGACATCGATTACGTCAAAAACGTCACTGCTTATTACAGAAATAAAATTGACGAAATAATTGCAAAACGCGACGACATTTGCAGAAGCTCACGCGGAGAAAGCAGTCCTTCGTTCTACCCTGCCCCAGAAAAGTCGTTCTCAAGAGGCTTCACCGACTATTTCATCCACGGTCGCCAGAAATACATCGACGCTCCTTATTCACCAAAATCAATGGGCGAATATCTCGGCACGATAGAGAAAGTCAAGAATAAATCCATCACAATCAAAACAGGAAAAGAACTCCATAACGGCGACGGACTTTGTTTCTTAGACAGAGAAAACAATCTCTTAGGTTTCAATGTTAATGCTGTTGATTCAAGTCAACATGACAACAAGACAACAAGACAACAAGGCGTTAGACTACAGACTATCAGCAGTAATTCTGACATCTCGATGGCAACAAGATTCAAGATTGAAGGAAGCAAGATATTCAGAAACCACGACAATGTCTGGGAAAAAGAATTAGAGAAATCTAATGGCAACAGAAAGATTAAAATCAGTCTGAGATTTTCCGATACAGAAGATGGATTTGCATTGTCAGCTAAATTATATAACGAAGATACAGAATACGTTACAACAAATATTTCTATAGAAAAAGAAATTGCTATAAACACAGAGAAAGCATTAGATAATATCAAAAGCAAGTTGTCGCAATGGGGTGATACGGAGTTTTCTGTTGAAGAGATTGATGTTGATTTTAAAGACAACAGACATAGGTGCCTGAGCCTGTCGAAGGCAGAACTCGGCACTTCGACAAGCTCAGTGACCGAAGAATCACCAACTGCCTATTTCATCAGAGCGTCTGTTTTGGGTGAGATGAAGAAGGATTTAGTTGAGAAATTAAAATCATATCTCATTGAGAAACATCGTAGTGAGAGAGAGCAAAGAAACGTTAATCCAGTAGAGACATACGGCCGTACGTCCTCACAACAAAATGTCATTTTCCCTAAAGAAAATTTAACATATCTCGGCAATGTCACAAACAGAAAATCGAGGGAGTTTTATGAATCTCACGGCGTTGAATCGATAGAAGACGGTTTGGAGAAATTACGTTCTGATGAAGAAGTTGTAGTTATGACGACAAAACACTGTATCCGTTATGCTAACAATATATGTTGCAAGGAGATAGGCAAGCCAGCCGAGTCGTTATATCTCTTCAACGAAAAAGGACGATTCAGATTAGATTTCGATTGCAGAAATTGTTGTATGAAAGTGATAAAAGAAAAATAAAAATCATTATTTTTGTAGGTCAAATTTGATTAAAAA
>JAZQVL010000034.1:0-10031 GCA_045631805.1 Bacteroidales bacterium
GCGTCCTAAGATGATGTCCATGCCTGAGTGGCCGCCTTTCAAGCCTTTAACTACTAATTGGAAAGCCTTTGAGCCAGCAGGTACTTCTTCGAATTTAGGTGTGAAGTAGCCGCATGTGTCGATGCCGCCAGCACAGCCAACATAGAGTTCGCCTTCTGTTTCAGAGTCGGTATTGATGAGGATGTCGCCTTTCAAGACGCCTGGTTCTAAAGCGTTAGCGCCTGTCATGCCTGTCTCTTCGTCAATTGTGAAGAGAGCTTCGATAGGACCGTGTTCTAAGTCAGTAGCTTCGAGAACTGCCATTGCTGCTGCTGCGCCGACGCCGTTGTCAGCTCCTAATGTAGTGCCGTTAGCTTTTACCCAGCCGTTTTCGATGTATGTTTCAATAGGGTCTTTTTCAAAGTCGTGAACCTTGTCTGAGTTCTTTTGTGGAACCATGTCTAAGTGAGCTTGTAAAACAACGCCCATACGGTTTTCGTAACCTGGAGTAGCAGGCTTGCGGATGATGACGTTACCAACTTTATCGACTATAGTTTCAAGACCTAATTTTTCTCCGAATTCTTTTACGAAAGCAACTACTTTCTCTTCTTTTTTTGAAGGACGTGGGATCTGTGTCAATTCATAGAAGTTCTTCCACAATCCTTTTGGTTCTAAATTTTTTATGCTCATTTTAAATTTTATTGTTTAAGGTTTAATGCTTAAGGTTTAAGGTTGGTCTTGCTTGACTTTAAACCTCAAACCTTAAACTTTAAACAGATTAATTTCTTGGTGCATTAACTAAAATATCTTTCAAGAAGTCCCAGAATTTCTGTACTGTAGGGATTTCTATTCTTTCGTCAGGTGAGTGTACGCCGCGTAGTGTAGGACCGAATGAAATCATATCCATGCCAGCGATTTTGTCGCCTACCAATCCACATTCCAAACCTGCGTGTATAGCTTTTACCTTAGGTTCTATGCCGAAGCGGTTTTTGTAGCATTCTTCTGCCACTTTGCGTATTTCTGAGTCTGGGTTTGGTGTCCATCCAGGATAGCCGTCAGTGTGTAACACTTCAGCGTTAGCGAGGTTGAATACAGCTTCCACCATATTAGCGACGTCTTCTTTTGAAGATTCGATAGAACTGCGTTGTGATGTTTGGATGAAGAAGAAACCTTCTTTTTTCTTGACAGATGCCAAGTTTGTTGATGTCTCTACGAAGTTAGGGATTGTCTGAGACATTGCGATTACGCCGTGAGGACAAGCGTAGAGAGCGTTCAACAAGTCGAACTGTGTCATTTCGTCGATGACGAGCTCTGGCTGTGTCTCTTCTATAGTAGCCTTGACGCTGAGGTCTGGTTCTGTTATTTGGTATTCTCTGCGGAAGTTTTCTTCCATAACCTTAACGAATTCTTCAAATTCTGATTGGAATTCTTCTGGTACGAAAGCTACAGCCATTGCTTCACGAGCGATAGCGTTGCGGAGGTTGCCGCCTTGGATGTCATATATTCTAAGGTCGAATTCGTTAGCTCCTTGCCATAAGATACGTGTTAACAATTTGTTGGCGTTAGCGAGGTTTTTGTTGATGTCGTCGCCTGAGTGACCGCCTTTGAGACCGCTTACCATGATTTTATAAGCCACGTTTCTTCTTGGAGCTGGTTCCATTTTGTAGTAAACCTTGATGATGGTGTCCATGCCGCCAGCGCATCCGATGAATATTTCGCCTTCGTCTTCAGAGTCGAGGTTTAATAAAATACGTCCGCTGAAGTCTTTAGGGTCGAGTTTTTCTGCTCCGGTGAGACCTGTCTCTTCGTCAACGGTGAAGATACATTCGATAGGACCGTGTTGTACTGTTGGGTCTGCTATCACTGCGAGAGCTGCTGCTACGCCGATGCCGTCGTCGGCGCCGAGTGTTGTTCCGTTAGCGTGGAGCCAGTCGCCTTTGATGACAGCTTCGATAGGGTCGTTTTCGAAGTCGTGAACTTTGTCGCTGTTTTTTTCGCATACCATATCGGTATGAGCTTGTAAGATGATAGTCTTGCGGTCTTCGAATCCTGGTGTTGCAGGAGCCTTCATGATGACGTTGCCGCAAGGTTCTACTATATATTCTACTTTATGTTCTTTTGCCCAGTTGACAAGATATTCAACCATTTTGCCTTCTTTTTTTGAAGGACGTGGTACAGCCAAAATGCCATGGAATTCTTTCCATACACATTCAGGTGTGAGATTTAAAACACATTCGTTCATATCTTAATTTTTATTAACTTTATGTTTATAATTTTAACAATTCAATAGTCTTCTTAGGATCTTCCGATTTGAAAACGGCGTTTCCTGCAACGAGAGCGTTGGCGCCAGCTGCGAACAGCTTAGGAGCGTTTTCTGTGTTGACGCCGCCATCAACTTCGATGAGGGTGTTATATCCGTTTCTGTCTATCATGTCGCGCAACTTCTCTATCTTGGAATATGTACGTTCGATAAATTTCTGTCCTCCAAAGCCTGGGTTTACCGACATCAATAATACGAGGTCTAAATCGCCGAGTATGTCTTCCAATACTGATACAGGAGTATGTGGGTTGAGAACTACGCCAGCCTTGATACCAAGTGACTTTATCTTCTGTACAGAACGATGAACATGGGTAGATGCTTCATAATGAAATGTTATTATGCTTGCACCTGCTTCCTTGAATGCTTCGAAATATCTGTCTGGATCAACAATCATGAGGTGGACGTCGAGTGGTTTTGTGGCCATTTTGTTGATGGCTTGCACTACAGGAATGCCGTATGAAATGTTAGGAACGAACACGCCGTCCATGATGTCTAAGTGATACCAATCTGCTTGACTTTCATTCAACATTGTTATGTCATCGGCGAGATGTAGGAAATCTGCTGATAGAAGAGAAGGTGATATTATCTTTTGCATGACATTATATTTTTAATGTTTTTGCAAATATAATAAAAAGACTAAAGACTAAAGGCAAAAGAGAAAAGAATTTTTTGTTAAAAAAAGGATTAGAGGAGGAACTGAGGAATTGAGGAATTGAGGAATTGAGGAACTGAGATAACTCCTAATTCCTAACTCCTAATTTTAAAAAAACTTGTAGTCTTAAATTTTCATCTTATTTATAGTCTCACCTTTATCTGTAATTATTTTAACGAAATAAATCCCAGAATGTAAATTAGAAACATCAATGCTAATCTTATCTTGTAGTCTTGTAGTCTTGTGGTCTTGTAGTCTTCCATAAACATCATAAATAACAACTTCCTTGATTTTGTCTTCTGTCTCAATATAAAGTTTGTCTTTTACTGGATTAGGGTAGAGTAGGAGTGATGATGTTAGTTCTTCAATATTTTCACCGTTTTTAATATCAATGTTTACGCAAGAGATGAATAGTTTCTGGTTGCTATAGTTGTCAACGGATATATATCCTCCGACTAAAAGATTATTGCTGTCTTTTGATGCCAATGAAGATGTGTATATTTTTGCTTCATCTTCTGCGAGTTGAGGCAGCGCCATAATGCCAGTTCCTGCAAATTCTTCAATAAACTGTCCGTTTTCGTCGAGATTATAAACGTAAGCTCTGCTTGCCAATGAGTAATGGTTGTAAGAATATATTGTGCCATAAATCTGTCCGTCGGCAGCTGCCATAAGCGAGTAACTTTCATTGGTGCAGCCGTCACCTGAGAATTGTTCTATTCTCACAAAACCGTCAGTTCCAAAACTCTCGTCGATGCTGCCGTCGGTATTGATACGTGTTATATATGATTCGCATCTTGGATAAGGAGCGTATGTCAATAAATCGTCATGTCCGCCCACGAGATATTTGCCGTCGGCTTGCACTTCAATTGTCGTTGCGTATTCAGCATATTCGCCAGCGTTGATAAACAATACTCCATTATCGGCGAAGGTGTTGTCTAAAGAACCATCGGCGTTGAGTTTCAGCAGATAAGATTCATACAACATATCGGCAGATACTTTATGTCCCGTTACGAGGATTTTGTTGTCGTCAAATGTCTTGACGTCGTACGCGTAGCAGTAAGCCCAAGGTGTTGAGTCTAATATGATAATTGCTGTTCCGTTGTCACCGAAAGAAGAGTCGAGAGCTCCGTTTGTGTTGTAGCGTCTTACTATTATCTGATCGTCGTAATAACCAGTAACGACAGGGCGACCTTCGTTGTCAATGTCGATGGCTTCATAAACTATTCCGTGTCCGTAGTCGGAGACGGCGTATCCGTTGTTGCCGAACTCTGTATATTCGTAACCGTTTTCGTCCAAGCATATAACGAAAGCGCTGTTGTTGCTATAGTCGAAAGTGTATCCTGTTAAGAAGAGAAGTCCGTCGTTGTTTAAAACTGCATCGAAGGCACAGTTCATATAAATATTAGGAGTGGCTTTGAGAAAAGCGTAGCCGCCATCTCTGTAAGTCTCGTCTAACGAGCCGTCAGCATTGTGGCGAGAGACATATATTGAATAATTGTTTCCTTCGACACGAGCTTTGCCTACTGTCAGTATTTTGCCGTCTTCTTGAACCAAGACTTTTTCCATAAAGTCGTGAGCTGTTGATGGGTCGAAGATATAAGAGCCATCGCTGCCGAAGTCAGTGTTGAGTTCGCCTATGTTTTGCGCAAAAGAATTTAAAACGCATAATGTTAAAATGAGAGATAAAATTTTTTTCATAGAAAAGTGATTTTTAATTTTTACAAATATACATAATTTGAAGCAATTCACAACGCTATTGGCGGTAATATTCCTGCTGAATTTGATGTTATATTATTTTGCTTTAAGTCTGCTAAATCAAGCCAGTCATATAGAAAGGCAAATATATCATTTCGTTATCTCCAATCATAAGGTCTTTTGTATAAAGCAGATAACTATTTTTGATTCTTGCTGAGTATTTGGACCTGAAAGCATCTAAAGATGCATGAGTCTTGTATCCTGATGACTTAACCTCAATAGGACATATTTTATTGCCTCGTGACAATAAAAAGTCAACTTCGTATGAGTGTTTCTCGTCCTTTTCAAAAGTATAGTAAAACAACTTGTTGCCAGCAGCTGTAAGCATTTGAGCCGTAAGATTCTCATATATATAACCAAGATTTGCTTCCAACTTGTCTGCTAATAACTTTTGATATATGGCATTCTCAGCGAAGTCTTTATCCCAAAAAACCATCGTTACAAATAATCCAGTATCACAGACAAAAAGCTTGTATTTAGAAATGTCCTGTGTCAAAGACATTCCTACGTTAGGGTCGTCGGAGTGGTAGGAAACCAGAACGGTTTTGCTGTCTTCAAGGTTGATAAGCATTTCAGCCGCTGTATTTTTTTCAAGTTCACCGACAACAGAATTGGTATAGAAACGTGTTGATTTCTTGCTTAGTTGGGATGGAATTGCCATAAACAATTTGCTTAGTTTTCCTGTGGCATCTATTTTTAAGAAGTCGTCTGAGTATAATTTTATGATTCTACGCTTAACCGCATCAACCTTTGCTAAATTATTGGTGTTGATGTATTCGTTTACTGCTTGTGGCATCCCACCTACAAGCATATAAAGTCTTAAGTCTCTTTGTTTTATTCTGTGCGCAGCTCCTAAGGAGATTCGTTTGTCATAGAATGTTTTAATAAAAGGAATAGATGCCATATCGCCCAAAGCCCAACGAAACTCTTCAAAATCCATTGGATACATGTCAACATGTTCCTCCTCGCTAGGAATGGTTATGCCTTTTGTGTTTTGCTTTATGCTGATGAGTGATCCTGTCTCAATATAATCATATCTGCCGTCTTGTACGAGATATTTTATAGCTTGCCTTGCATTAGGGCATTTCTGCACTTCGTCAAAGATGATAACGGATTTGCGTTCTTCTAAAACAACATTATAGATGGTCTGTAATTGAAGAAATATAAAATCCAGATCCATCAAATCATTGAACAGTGATTTTACAGTTGTAGAAGCCATATTGAAATCTATTATAATATATGATGAATATTCGTTTTTCGCAAATTCTTCAGCAATGGTAGATTTGCCAATACGTCTTGCACCTTGTATCATTAATGCGGTACTTCCATTTGATTCTTGTTTCCATTTAAGGATTCTGTCGTATATTTTTCTTTTGAAGACTCTATTTTCCATAATTTTAAATACAATTTAATATGCAAAAATAATATTTTTTTATTTTCCCGCAAATTTAAAATAATGCTTTTGCCGATTTCCCGCAAATTTGAAAATCAAAAATCACGGTTTCCCTCAAATTAAATACATTGTGCGTAAACAATTTTTTAATTCATAATTCATAATTTTGTGGCTATCGGCTAAATTCCTCAGCAATTCAGCAATTCAGTCTTGTAGCCTTGTAGTCTTAAAAAAAACAAGACCCCAGAATTTAATTCCGAGGTCTTGAGTCGATATTTAAGTCAGAATGTCAATTATCCGAGATAGCTCTTGAGGATTTTGCTTCTGCTAGTATGTTTTAAGCGTCTGATGGCTTTTTCTTTTATCTGTCTTACGCGTTCGCGAGTGAGGTCGAACTTTTCGCCGATTTCTTCCAATGTCATTGGGTGGCTGCCGTTGAGACCGAAGTAAAGACGTACGACGTCGGCTTCGCGTGGAGTCAATGTTGAGATGGCGCGGTCTATTTCTTTTCTTAATGATTCATAAAGGAGCTCAGTCTCAGGAGTGATAACTTCGTCACTCTTCAAGACGTCGTACATGTTGTTGTCTTCATCTTGAACGAGAGGAGCGTCCATTGATACGTGACGGCCTGCGTTTTTCATTGATTCTTTTACTTCAGCCTCTGTGATGTCGAGTGCCTCTGCTATTTCTTCTGCATTAGGTTCGCGTTCGAATTCTTGTTCCAACTTGGCGTATGTCTTGTTGATTTTGTTGATAGAGCCGATTTTGTTAAGTGGCAAGCGGACTATACGTGATTGTTCTGCCAAAGCTTGGAGAATTGACTGACGGATCCACCATACAGCGTAAGAGATAAATTTGAAGCCTCTGGTTTCATCGAAGCGTTGTGCGGCTTTGATTAAACCCAAATTACCTTCATTAATAAGGTCAGGAAGACTTAATCCCTGATTTTGGTATTGCTTTGAAACGGAAACAACGAAACGAAGGTTGGCCTTGGTGAGTTTTTCCAAAGCTATTTTGTCGCCTTGTCTGATTCTCTGTGCCAATTCTACTTCTTCGTCGGCTGTGATAAGCTCAACCTTACCGATTTCTTGCAAATACTTATCGAGTGACGCTGTCTCTCTGTTTGTAACCTGTTTGGTAATTTTTAACTGCCTCATATTTTATTGTTTAGAGATTATTGTTTAGAGTTTTGAGTAGTTATATAGTTGAGAGTTCAGAGTAGTTAGTTTATTACGCTAACCACTACTCTCAACTCTACACTCTCAACTCTACACTTTATTTATTTCTTGTTTTTGTTTTCTGGTTTTCCGCCTTTTTTGTCGCCTTTGTTTTCGTTGCGTGGACGTTCTGGTTTTTCCACGTAGCCTTCTGGTTTAGGCAACAAGGCTTTTCTTGAAAGACGTAATTTGCCAGTCTTTTGTTCTATCTCGATAAGTTTAACTTCAACTTTATCACCTTCTTTGAAGATGCCGTCCATGTTTTCGAGACGTTTCCAGTCTATTTCAGAAATGTGTAATAAACCGTCTTTTCCAGGTAATATTTCAACGAAAGCGCCGAATGTCATGATTGACTTCACTGTGCCTTGGTATATTTCGCCTACTTCAGGGATAGCGACGATGCCGCGTACCTTAGCTTTAGCTGCTTCCAAGTCTTCTTTGTTTGATGAAGCGATTTCGACTACACCGCGGTTTTCTTCTTCTGTGATGACGATGACAGTGTTAGTTACCTTTTGTATTTCTTGAACTACTTTGCCGCCAGGTCCTATAACAGCGCCGATACAGTCTTTAGGGATATAGACTTTCTCGATACGTGGTACGCTTTCTTTATAGTCTTCTCTTGGCTCTGTGATAGTCTTAGCCATTTCGCCTAATATGTGCATACGGCCTAATCTTGCTTGTTCGAGAGCTTCTGTAAGAACTTCGTATGAAAGACCGTCAACCTTGATGTCCATTTGGCAAGCTGTGATGCCGTCTTTTGTACCTGTGACTTTGAAGTCCATGTCGCCGAGGTGGTCTTCGTCGCCGAGGATGTCAGATAAAACAGCGTATTTGCCTGTTTCGCTGTCTGTGATGAGACCCATTGCGATACCAGCGACTGGCTTTTTCATCTTGACGCCAGAGTCGAGGAGAGCGAGAGTACCGCCGCATACTGAAGCCATTGATGATGAACCGTTAGATTCCAAGATGTCAGAAACGACGCGGATTGTATATGGATTTTCATCACCGTTAGGAATCATAGATTTAAGAGCTCTTTCGGCGAGGTTGCCGTGGCCTATTTCACGACGGCTAACGCCGCGGCTTGGTTTGCATTCGCCTGTAGCGAAGCTTGGGAAGTTATAGTGTAACATGAAGTTAGATGTTCCTTCAACGACAGCGCCGTCGATAGTTTGTTCATCTAATTTTGTTCCTAATGTTACTGTTACGAGAGCTTGTGTTTCACCGCGAGTGAAGATAGCTGAGCCGTGTGTTGAAGGAAGGACGTCAACTTCTGTCCAGATAGGACGGATTTGGTCTAACTTACGACCGTCTAATCTCTTTCTTTCGATCAAGATAGCGTCGCGGACGGCTTTGCGTTGTATGTCGTGGAAATAACGTTTTGCCAATGATGATTTTTCTGCGAGTTCTTCTTCGCTGAAGTTAGCGAGGTAAGATTCGAGGATAGCGCCGAAGTTGGCTTCGCGTTCGTGTTTGTTAGCGTTGCCTGTGAGAGCGAAGTCGTAACATGGTTTGTATAATTTTTCCATCATGTCAGCTCTTAATTCTTCGTCGTTGTTTTCGTGGCAATATTCACGTTTTGTCTGAGCTTTTTCAACTTTAGCTGCGAGTTCTATCTGAGCTTGGCAGTGAACTTTGATAGCGTCGTGAGCTGCTTTCAAAGCGTTGAGCATTACTTCTTCAGAAACTTCTTTTGATTCGCCTTCAACCATGCAGATGTCTTTCATTGAAGCTGCAACCATAAGTTCGAGGTCGGCGTCTTTGAGGAGCTCTTCTTTAGGGTTGATGACGTATTCGCCGTTGATGTAAGCTACGCGAACTTCTGAGATAGGACCGTGGAATGGTATGTCAGAAACTGCGAGAGCTGCTGATGCCGCGAGAGCTGCGTAAGCGTCTGGCAATACACCAACTTCACCTGAGATAAGAGTGATTTGAACTTGTGTCTCTGCGTGATAATCGTCTGGGAACAATGGTCTCAATGCTCTGTCAACCAAGCGAGAGATTAAGATTTCATAGTCGGATGGTTTTCCTTCACGTTTAAAAAATCCACCGGGGAATTTACCGGTTGCCGCATATTTTTCTTTGTAATCTACTGAGAGAGGCAAGAAATCGACATCGTCTTTAGCGTCTTTAGCTGTTACAACTGTTGCCAACAACATTGTTTTGCCGCATGTTACTACTGCTGCGCCGTCGGCTTGTTTCGCTAAACGACCTGTTTCGATTGTGATTGTTTCGTTGCCGAGTTGGATGGTTTGTTTAATTCCTTCTGGACCCATTTTCGTCTTGTTTGTTTGTTTATATATAAATAATATTCCGCTGTGGTATGAAAATAAAATATACGCAAAAAAAAGGCAATCTAAATTGCCTTTTTTTTGCTATCACGCACTTAGTGCTATTATTTTCTAATACCTAATTCTTTGATGATAGTACGGTATCTTTCGATATCTTTTTTCTTTAAGTAATCAAGAAGTCTTCTTCTTTTACCTACGAGACTTACTAATGAACGCATTGTAGCAACATCTTTCTTGTTTTGCTTCATGTGTTCTGTTAAATGCTTGATTCTGAAAGTGAACAATGCAATTTGTCCTTCTGCTGAACCTGTGTCTTGTGCATTTTTACCGTATGCACTGAAAAATTCTGTTTTCTTTTCTGCAGTTAAATACATATCTTTTATTTTTCTTCTTATTTACTTCTTTCTTTCGGACTGCAAAGATAGTA
>JAZQVL010000035.1:0-60035 GCA_045631805.1 Bacteroidales bacterium
CCATCAGACCTCCAAGTTCGTGGTAAAGATGAATACGATCTCCCATGGGGCGGTAAACTCATCTTCTGCAACTGTATCGTTGGTGGTTCTATCGACGCTCGTTTCATGCCAGCTATCTTGAAAGGTATCAACGAACGTTTAGAAGAAGGCCCACTCACAGGTTCTTACGCTCGTGACATCATCTGCTACATCTACGATGGTAAGATGCACCCAGTTGACTCAAACGAAATGGCATTTAAGATCGCTGGTCGTATGGCATTCTCAGCAGCATTTAAAAACGCTGGTCCTAAGATCATGGAACCTATCTACGACTTGACAGTTCGTATGCCAGAAGATATGATGGGCGCAGTTAACACAGACCTCCAAAGCCGTCGTGCTATCATCATGGGTATGGATGCTGACCGCAACTACCAAATCATCCGCGCAAGAGTTCCACTCGCAGAAATGGATAGATATTCAACATCTTTGAGCTCTTTGACATCAGGTCGTGGTACATTCACAATGGAATACGCAGAATACGCTCAAGTTCCAACTGACGTTCAAACAAAACTCTTGAAAGCTTACGAAGAAAGCAAGAAAGACGAAGATTGATAAAATCTCCACTTTATATACAAAAAAACTCCCGCGAAATTTTCACGGGAGTTTTTTTTATGTCCACGAAATGGCACGAAAATGGCACGAAATAATTGAATTTATGAGAAAATATTTTTGATTATATATAAAAAAAATCTATATTTGCAATGTTTACAACATTGTTATAAATGATTAGTAAACAGACATATTAACGAGACGTTTACTTGACGTATATCTTCTTCGTTCAAACTTCGCAACTTTGAAACTTTACTAGAAGATATAGCAATGTAAGTGTCTATGTTCTTGGTGTTTATCACTTCTCTATGCGTATATTTATTACGCATTAGGGGTTTGTATATCCATCTCGACGTGGGCTTACTGCATTGCTTATCCTAGTAAAGAGGCAATGCGAAGGCCTGAACGAGTGGGTAAGCAAAAGTATGTTCCCACGTCTTTTTGTTTACAGGCCTATAAAGGGGACATATAGGTACAAAGTGGTAACATTATGGGATTGTTTAATTTTAATCGCACAAACAGCACTGATGACATTCTCCCTGCTGAAACATCTGATGAAAACTCTGTTAACAAAGATGAATTAAAAAAACTAGAAGCCGAATTAGAACGAAAAAAAGAAATTTTAGAAGCCAAATTAGAAGAAGTAAGACGCAAAATAAGCACTGAAGAAAACCGAACCGACTCCAAACCAACAACTCAGCAAAACGAAAATCAGAAAACAGTTAATATTGAAGAATATAATAATATTAAAGGTATTCTTGAACAACGCAATAAAGAAGTAGAAAAACTCAAAAACAAAGTCGCTCAGCTCTCTGAAGAGAACAAGCAGTTGAGAGAAAAAGTCACAACACCTTCCGAACAATTCGACACCACCCAACTTACTGAAGAATTAAGTAAATTGCAGAAAAGCATAAAGTCTATCAATAATAGCATCATTGAAGAAAACACTCGCTTGTCAAAAGACAACGAAAATTTGCAATCAAAACTTGACAGCAAGCAAGAGCGTTTGGAAGAAATAATGAATAAATGTCAAGAAGACCGTTATCGTAAAGACAAATCCAAACTTATCAACCGTATCATATATCAATCAGATTTGCTAAGGCATATAATATATGAGACAGAAACACAAAAAGAAAAAGACCTTCAAAAATTAGCTGACTTCTTACTCCAACAACTTGTTGAAATAAACAAATATATGGAGACAACCATCATTGAGGAAGGCTTGGAATGTATTCAAGAAGGAAAAGACGGTGCTACTCTCAATTTAGAATATCAAGAAGTGATAAGAACTGTTCCTACAGACAATCCCGAATTGGCAGGAAAAGTACATCGAAGCATCAATCCAGGTTATGTATGGAAATTGCCTTACATCCTTAAAGCAAAAATCAACGATGACGGCAGCATTGTATCAAACTATCGTTATCTAATCAGACCAGAACAAGTAATCACATATAAGTTAAACAATTAAAAAATTATAATTATGGCAGAATTCTATGGAATAGATTTAGGCACTACATACTCATGTATTGCACGTATCAATAGCGATGACATCGTTGAAGTAATTCAGGTTAAGGGCGATTATTTCATACCTTCAGCTGTAGCCTTCGATGACGACAACCAAATGATTGTCGGACAAGCTGCAAAAAATAACATTACTTATAAAGCAGAAAACACAGTTGTTCTTATCAAACGGGAAATGTCAAACATAGATTATAAACGTACAATTAATGGAAAAACATACGACCCTGTTGATATTTCATCTTTTATTCTTAAAGAATTAGTCGATGAAGCAAATAAAAAACTTGCAAATGAAGAAAGTCTTCCTCCTATTTATGATGTTGTAATTACCGTTCCTGCATATTTCGGAACAATAGAATGCGAAAGAACCAAAGAAGCTGGTGAAAGAGCTGGTCTTAATGTTTTAAAACTTATAAGCGAACCAACTGCCGCCGCATTATCATACGGACGAAAACAAAAGTCAAATAAAACATTGTTAGTATATGACTTAGGCGGTGGAACTTTTGACGTCAGCATACTTAAATTCCAAAATTATATAGCTGACACTATTGCATGTGATGGCGACCACCATTTAGGCGGTGCCGACTGGGACAAGGCAATCGTTGATTTCGCAATGGAAAAAATCAATATGACATTTGATTCGTTATCTCCAGAAGAACAAGGTATGTTAATGCAAGCTGCCGAAAAAGCTAAAATAACTTTATCTAATTCCGAATCTACAACATTAACTTTTTCATGCAAAGGTTTACAGAATATTAAAATCACACGCAGCGAATTTGAATCTATTACAGCCAGATTGTTAAATGACACCTTGTCGTTAGTTGACAGAGCATTGGATCGCGCAAACAAAACAATATCTGAAATTGATGAGGTAATATTAGTAGGCGGCTCATGCTATATGCCTATGGTTAAAGAAGCTGTTGATAAAAAATTCGGAAAGCCTGCGAAGTTAGTAGATCCAAACTTAGCCGTTGCTAAAGGCGCTGCATTATACGCTTCTCAAAATGACAAAGGTTATGTTGATGGTGGTGGTATAACATTTGGCAATGATAAAGGTTCTAGAGGATACGGCATGTATGTATGGAGTGATAAATTCAACAAATTCGTAATACAAACACTTATCAATAGAAACGATGATAAAGTAATAAGAAACGAACAGTATTTTTCAACATTAAATGATGGACAAACAAGAATTAACTTCCGTTTCTACGAATATGAAAGTGACGAAAATTATTTAGATGTTAATGAAGATTGGGAATTAAAAGGTAAGGAAAATTACATCGATTGGGGACACCCTGTTCCTAAAGGTACACCTGTTAAAATCATCTCATCAAGAGATAGTAATGGTATAGTTAAAGTTTTCGCAGAATGCCAAGGCGCAACTGGTGAATTCGTAATAGTTTGTTAATAAGATTCATGAGACAGACAAAACTAGTTTTGTCTGTCTCATATATTTTTTATTTTTTTTGACATGTTAGAAAAAGACGTAAAAAATTGGGTTGATTTCGGAAAGCAGATATCAAAGTTTGAAGATAAATTAAATACTCTTACGGAACAAAATAACTCCGAAAATTTCCGCAAATTATATTACAATATTACAAAACCTACATTCGATATTACAGAAGCTGAAATAAAGCTTATTAAGCCTTTGGCAAAAGTAGAAGATAGGTTTTCAATAGGTAGTAACGAACGTACAGCCCTAAAAGAATTTATCTCTATAACAAGAATGGCTTGTAATAATGATAAAGAATTAGCAGAGTTCAGAAACATTCTAATTAAAAACAATTGGACGCCTATTGATGAAGAGGAAATAAGACGAAAACAAGAATTAGAAAAAATAAGAAGACAACAACAACAGCAAGAAGACGAACGCAAAAGACAAGAGCTAAATAAATTAAAAGAAAAAGACGTAAAAAATTGGGTTGAATTCGGAAAGCAGATATTAAGGTTTGAAGATAAATTAAATACTCTTACAGATCAAGAAAACTCTGAACGTTTCCGTAGATTATATTACAATATTACAAAACCTTCATTCAATATTACTAATGCTGAAAGAAACCTTATTAAACCTTTGTCAAAAGTAGAAGATAGATTTCCTATTGGTAGTGATGAACGTATAGCCCTAAAAGAATTTATCTCTTTAACAAGGATGGCTTGTAGTAATGAAAAAGAATTAGCAGAGTTCAGAAACATTCTAATTAAAAACAATTGGACACCTGTTGACGAAGACGAAATAAAACAAAAACAAGAACTTGAAAGAAGAAGACAACAGCAACAGCAAGATGACGAACGCAGAAGACAAGAACTTGAAAGATTTAGAAGACAACAACAACAGCAAGATGACGAACGCAGAAGACAGCAACAGCAACAACAAGAAGCTGAACGCAGAAGACAAGAACTTGAAAGATTAAGAAGACAACAAGAACAGCAAGAAGCTGAACGTATAAGACAACAACAAGAAAAAGAAGATCGTATAAAAAGAATAGGAAAAACTGTTCTTATCGTTATTGGCATTATCGTATTAGCTATTTTTAATAACTACAGAAGCGATAAAAAAGAATATAGAAAACTTGTCGCTGAATCTGAAAAATATGTAAAACAACAACAATATCAGAAAGCTACAGAGTCTCTGAAAAAAATAAAAAAAATTACCAACAACAAGAATATGGTAGCTGACGCTAATACCAGATTAGATAAAATAAATTATGAAAAAGAAAAAATAAGCAAAAAATTGCGCAATGATATAAATACTGTATGGAAAGCATATTTCATGAAAAACACTAATGGAACTATAAGCAACACATTAGACAAGAATATCATGAAATATATCAAGAAAAATGAAATAATTCCTATCATCGAATCCATGTCACAAAAGACAAAACTCTTGCATAACGCTACCGATGACCAAGGCGAATATAACGACAACATTACCAAAATAAACAACTTGAAGAAATATTACAACATACAATGAATATGAAAAAAATAATTCTTACACTTATTATATTTGTGCTTGCGCTATTTAGAAGCACTGCACAAGAAAGTGCGGCTAAAAGCGCTATGACAGAGGGCGACTATCAAGCCGCAATCAAATTGTATCAAGTCGCTATTGTAACATGCAAAGACGAAAGCAAAAGCGCTAATTTATATAATTCTATTACAACCGCTCAGAAGTGTGAAGAGCTTTTGAGTCAAGCTAATGAGGCTTATAAAAAGAAAAAATATTCTGAAGCTAAAAAATTATATCAATCCATTTTAAAATACAACCCTTCAGATAAATTTTCCAAAAAACGTGTCTCTTTATGTTCTAATAACACATCTCAACCAAAACAAGAAAAACCTGTCCAACACGAATACGTTGACTTAGGATTAAGTGTGATGTGGGCAACTTGCAATATTGGAGCAAGCAAGCCAGAAGACTACGGAAACAAGTACGCTTGGGGAGAAACTAAAACAAAATCTTCATATACAAAAAACAACAGCATAACTTATGATAAATATATGAAGAATATTACAGGTAATGCCCAATATGACGCTGCTACAGCAAACTGGGGTGGCAAATGGAGAATGCCTACAAGAGAAGATTTTAAAGAATTGATAAATAAATGTACCTGGAATTATACCACCCAAAACGGCAAGCAAGGTTACAAGGTTACAGGTCCTAATGGCAACAGCATTTTCCTTCCTAGTATGGAGTATTGGAGTAGTTCTAATCTATACGATAGTAATAGTATTGATAGTAAAGAGTCTGGTTATTTTAGTGGCAAAAAAATATACTACATAACTGATCGTTATTTTGGCAAGTTTGTCCGCCCAGTCTGCGACAAAGATGCTAATGTTAATAATACAACATCACAACAAAACAGCACTAATGTGCAAAGTACTACATCACAACAAAACAAAAGCAATACAAGTACTCAAAATACCACAAAAGTATCCAAACCAAGCAATGGCACAGCAAACGGACACGAATACGTTGACTTGGGTCTGCCAAGTGGTCTGAAATGGGCAACATGTAATGTTGGAGCGAAATCTCCAGAAAAACCCGGACACTATTTTGCTTGGGGAGAGACAATCTCAAAATTATCATATCCTTATAATGGAGGCAACTACGGCAAGTTTATGAATGATTTTTCAGGTGACAAAAAACACGATGCAGCCAGAGCTAAATGGGGTGGAAATTGGCGAACCCCAACTACTGATGAATTTAGGGAACTATTAGATAAATGTACATGGGAAAATACAAAAGTAAATGGAAAATATGGTTATAAAGTGACAGGTCCTAACGGTAACAGTATCTTTTTACCAGCTGCTGGCTTAATGACATCGAAATCAAATAATGGTGTAGGTTTTAGCGGACACTATTGGACATCCACTCCACCAAGATATACTGATATGGGCACCCAACTATTATTTGATAATTTACGTCCTAGACTGTGGGGAGAAAATAGACGTGGAGAAGGAGCATCCATTCGTCCTGTAATAGAATAATTATATTACTAAACATTATTGATTATGAAGAAAATAATCCTCGGTCTAATTTTATTTACACTTATAACATCTGAAATATTGGCGCAGGGCAGTGCCGTTGATTTAGGGTTGAGCGTGAAATGGGCATCATGCAACGTCGGAGCAAGTTCGCCTGAACAGTACGGCAGTTACTTTTCATGGGGAGAGGTAAAGACGAAATCTAAATATTCCGATAACAATAGTTTAACTATCGGCAAAAAGTTTGGCGACATTAAAGCCGACCCTCTATACGATGCTGCCACCGTCAACTGTGGCAGCTCGTGGAGATTGCCAACACTAAAGGAATTTGAGGAATTAAAAGAGAGATGTACATGGCAATGGACCACCCAGGGTGGCAAGAAAGGCTATAAGATTACAGGTCCTAACGGCAACAGCATTTTCCTTCCTGCCTCAGGCTATCGCAATAATGCATCACTCTACGAAATTAAAGAAGCTAAAGGCCGCTACTGGACATCTACACCTGACGAAAATTATAACAATAGTTCATACGCCATGTTCTTTAGCAACAATGATTATCATACATATAAAGAACTTCGTTATGACGGTCTTACCATACGTCCTGTCGTAGCAACAAATTATGATATAAAAGCCATCAAATGGACTGTTGAAACAGAGAAATTAAACAAAAAAGAATTTAACATTATCCTGAAAGCCGACATCAAAGATGGCTGGTATCTCTTTGCACAAGACAATCCCAATGGTGGTGCATTGCCTCTACATTTCGATTTTAGCGACAACAACGGCATTGAACTCATCGGTGATGTGGTTGAAGGTGAACCTATAGTAAAGTATAACAAAAGCCTTAAAGTCAATGAACATTATTTTGCAAAACAAGCCGTCTTTACTCAAAAGGTAAAAGTAACAAGCAATTATACCAATATGACTGTCAAAGTAAAGGGTAACGTCATCAAGGACCAATGTATTCCTTTCAGTCAAACACTCGATACAAAAATCGATAACAGATTTAAAATACAAGGGTTCACAATAGACGAACTTATAGAACTCTCACTACCAATTGTGCTGATATGCGCAATAATAATTCACATGATTTATGAATTATTATTCAAAAGAGCGCCTAAAAAGCTTAACATTAATGAGGTAAGACAAGCCAGAGCTAATGCTGGCTTATATTCTATGTCATATATGGAGGCTGACACACTATTAAATAAAATATCTGCCATCTATAACAGCTGGACTCAGTATGTAGATGAAGACGGCAGAGACATGTGCATCATAACAAAACACAGCCAAGCAAAAAAAACACGGTTACTATTGAAGGAAATAGCAGCGGCACTGCCCGACAACTCTGAAGTTATTAGAGAATACAATGAATTAAGGGAACACTATATGAGTTCTACAAAACGAACCTACAATGGAAGCACACCTTACATCGTCATATCAGCTATTATTGGCGTTGTATTTTCCATCATTGCAGATGATTTTTTTATGCTTGCGTTCGTAGCTGTATCTATTCTGTTTTATTTCATGGCAAGCATGACACCTACTTACATGAATAACAGAAGAGTTTTGAACGGCAACAATCGTTCAGCCGGATTCATGTCTGGAATAATAGCTGGAATTTTCGGAACCCTTGCTACAGCAAAAACAGTTACCACCATTACCAAATGGAGCGATGGCTCAACGACGAGAGATACCGATAATTCTCAAGTATGGGGTTCATTGATATTTACAATTATTATGTTGTTTATAATAACAATGTTCATGTATTTTGTTGCATTAATCAACTACTTACGAAATTATATTTTACATATATAAATATAAAAACAAGAGGTCGTCCAAATGTGAACGACCTCTTGTTTTATTATAAACCATAGACTTAGAAAGGACCTCCGCCTCCGCCGTATGTGGTTACCATTCCATTGATGGTAACATTTTGGCTTGTAGTTCCGCCTGTATATTCCGCACCAGTGAAATATCCGTAGAACTCATCACCGCCTGATATTGTTCCGCCTTGTTTTACTGTTATCGTTCCTTGTTGTAAATCTGGGGAAGAGAACAATAATGCGATGCCTCCGCCGCCGTTAGGACCGCCGCCACCTGGAGGCCAACCGCCGCCTCCGCCGCCTCCATTACCACCGGAATAAGTCGGCATTTGGAATGTCATTAAATCATCATTATTTTCGTTAACAATGCGTACTGCTGTTCCATTAGTAATTCCATTATACACGAGAACACGCTGCGTACAAGCAGAAGATGTCGGTGTTGAATGATGACCGCCGACACCTATTACAGTACCTCCAGTGATTTTAAAAGTATTCTGGTCGCAGTCGAATGCGCCTTCTGGAGCTGTCTGTCCAACAGCGACGAGCAAACCGCCATTGATTGTCATTGTTCCGTTAGAGTCGATGGCGTCGTTGCCTCTTGAATTAGCATAAACAGTTCCGCCGTCAATTTGAACGCTGACTTTACCGTTGATAGCGTCGTCGTATGTATCAATAATGATATAACCGCCTAAGATATAAACATTGCTTTTACTTTCAAGGCCTTCACCGCCATCATTTTTAGTGTAAATATTGATGTTGCCGCCATAGATATAAAGGTCGCCTTCGGCTTTGAGTATTTTAGGGTTAGCATAATCAGCGTCTTCACCATAACCCGATTCATAGAATTTCTCGCCTGATGTTTTCAGATCCATATACAAATCTGTCGCTCCATTTTCAACACCTATATATATAGCACCTTCTGCGTCTATACATTTTCCGCCAGAACCCGTTGCCTCAAGAGTTATTTCACCGTTGATGATACGTATGTCGCCATCAGCCTTAACACAACATGATTTGTATGAATCAGGCTCGCCTTCTGAGTTGGTGTAAGTGTCACCATTAGAATGTGAAATAACATTAATAACACCGTCATTGATAAAGATATTACCATCCACTTTAATACCACGACCAGCCTCATTGCTTACAGGAAGAGTGATAGACAAATTACCAGCCATCATTTCAAAATTGCCATCAGCGCCAATTGAAGTACAATATGTTGCGTCATAACCATTATCTAAAGGCTCCAATGTTAAAGTTCCCGACGAAACTATAGTAACATCACCGTCAACGAGAGTGATATTTGTGTCTGACTTCAAACCTTTGGAAGCCTCTGCACTATGATTTATTGTCAATGTTGGACCGCTGATAGTGATGTCGTTATCTGAAGATATACCATGTTTTTTATTAGCGTTAACGGTCAAAGAACCGCCTCCGCTGATATTGGTAGTTCCTTTGGTGTTGATGACGGCTTTTCCATCACTTTCTTCATTGTCGGTAAGAACATTAACAGTTCCGTCCGCCACTATAATTTCTCTTCCAACATTTTTAGTAAGATTCAAAGGAACTTTTGAAGAAGAAGTGATATCAACGCCATTGAGAATCAATTCGAAGTCGGTGTCGCTTTCCAAAGAGAAAGAACCGTTAGAAGTTTGTCCGCTAAGATAATATTGAAGATTTTCTATACCAGCATTTGTCACAATACTAACATCGGCGCCTTCAACATTAACGACAAAATCGTCAGATTCAATTTCGTGAAGAACAGTCGCTCCATTACTATTGAATTCAACATAAACCATTGAAGGCTCAATATTTTGAACAGGTTTGAAAACAATACTATCTATATTTTCAACAGATAAATTATCATTAATACCATTTTGGAACAAAAGCATATTCACCATATTTTCGGTGAAATTCAAAGAGTCTATTTCTGAAACTTTATATGTTGTTACTGTTCCGTTGGAATTATAAATCCACATTGCATTTTGCGCAAACAATCCAAAAGACATTATCAAACTAAATGTCAGAGCAAGAAATATCTTTTTCATATCTTATTGAATTTTAATGTTTGACCATTTGTTTTGATTAAATAAAGGCCTTGAGGCAAGGCAGAAACATCAATATTCTTACCGTCATAATCCTTTTTGAGAACCGACTTGCCATCAACAGATAAAATTTCAATCTCTTGATTTTCAATGCCGAAAACCTTGACATAGTCTTTTGCAGGATTAGGAAATACGAATGAAGCTTCGTCTTTGTTTAATTCAGTGATAGCCACTCCGTTTTTGAAATAAATCTTGTTGATTTCAGCGAGGTCGTACTGATGTGTAGTAAGACTTTCGTTTTCCACTACGATGAGCGTTGTTTCTCCATCGAAAAGAATGTTTCTCAACGACTCGTGAGTCCAGACTGTCTCACTTTGGTCGTTCATTTGTATGACGAGTTCATACGACTGGGCGTTTAATTTGCCCCAAAATAGTACAAAAAGTACGAGTAAAATTTTCTTCATAATTAAAATAAAAATTAGAAATAAATAGAAATACAAAATAAACTCATATTTCACTATTAAGATAAAATATGAGTTTGAAATAGATAATAATATGGTTGAAGTATTGTATTTTAAATACGAATTACTTTTTCAGCATATTGAAGTAAGTCTCCAATAGTTTATTGGCAGCCATGTAAGCGCTAGTCCTCTTGTCTTTTACGTCAGTTTCGGTAAGTGCAATCATATCTTTGATAAGAGAATTTTCGAAGAAGTCGTTTCTAAGAGCCTGTTCGATGCTGTCGTACATTGTCTGCACATCTTGTTTAGCTCTTTTCTTTTGGAGATAACCAGATTTGCGGATGTTTTCCACATGTTCGGTCACCATATTCCATACTTCAGGTACATTATGATGAGTCAATGCGGAGCAAGTCATCACGTTGACAGGCTGTCCTGATTCAGCGATAGGGAAGAGGTGCACAGCATTTCTAACTTCAGCCATAGCACGATTAGCCCTTTGAACGTTATCGCCATCAGCTTTATTTACAATGATTCCGTCAGCCATTTCCATGATGCCTCGTTTTATACCTTGGAGTTCATCACCTGCGCCGCCTATCAGCACGAGGAGGAAGAAATCGACCATAGAATACACGGCTATTTCAGATTGTCCCACGCCTACAGTCTCGACGAAAATAGTGTCGAAACCAGCTGCTTCACATAGTATTATCGCCTCACGAGTTTTACGGGCGACACCGCCGAGAGTTCCGGCAGAAGCAGAAGGACGTATATAAACATTACGTTGTTGCGACAATTCCTCCATACGAGTTTTGTCGCCGAGGATACTACCTTTAGAGCGTTGGCTGCTCGGGTCGATGGCGAGAACAGCCAATTTATGACCGTTGCGGCTCAATTCCATGCCAAGAGCCTCGATAAAAGTACTTTTACCTGCGCCAGGTACGCCAGTAATGCCGAGGCGGATGGCGTTGCCAGAATACGGCAGACATGCTGTTATAATATCCTGAGCCATTTTCTGATGTTCAGGCAAAGCGCTCTCAACGAGAGTAATAGCCTTACTCAAGATAACAATGTCGCCTTGAAGAATACCGTCAACGTAATAATTAAGAGGCATTAACTTCTGACGTTTAGCCATAATACGTTCCAAAGCCTTAGGATTCACCTGAATAGGCTGTTCGGTAGGAGCGTTCACTTGAAGTGCTGACTCCCACTCATGCTTCTGATTTTCAAAATGCTCTTGTAGTTCCATCATGTGGCAAAGATATAAAAAAAGACAAAAGACAAAAGACAAAAGGCAAAAGATTTTTTTACTCTGAATCAAAGTCTCTGGATGAGAAAAAAGACTACAAGTCAACAAGACTACAAGACTACAAGTGAAAAAATAAAAAAAAATTAAAAAAATATTTGTTTATCAAAAAAAAGTTGTACTTTTGCAAACCGAAACGAAAGAATGCTTCCTTAGCTCAGTTGGTAGAGCAATTGACTCTTAATCAATGGGTCCAGGGTTCGAGTCCCTGAGGGAGTACGAAAAGCGAAGAACGATTGTTTTTCGCTTTTTTGTTATTTTTCAAAAAACTCATTTTTTTCTTCCTTAAATCAAAAATTTTTGCTTAATTTTGTATTGTCATTAACGACAATAAAATCACCGTATATGGAAAAGACAAAGGTACTATTTGTTCATCAGGAAATAACGCCTTATTTGGAAGAAAATCCGATTTCTCTTATCGGTCGTAATCTTCCTGAAGGCATTCAAATGAAAGGTAAAGAAATTAGAATATTCATGCCTCGTTTCGGTAACGTCAACGAACGCCGCAACCAGTTGCATGAAGTCATTCGCCTCTCAGGCATGAACCTGATCATCAACGATACAGACCACCCTCTTATCATTAAAGTCGCTTCGATTCAGAAAGCCAGAATGCAGATATATTTTATCGACAATGATGATTTCTTTACAAAACGCAAATCAACAATTGCAGATAAAAACGGTGTATTCTTCGAAGACAACGACGACCGCACAGTGTTCTTCTCACGCGGAGTCATCGAAACAATACGCAAACTAAACTGGCCTCCTGACATCATTCACTGCCACGGCTGGATGTCGTCTCTTATCCCTATTTACATCAAGAGAGCGTTCAAAGACAATCCTTTGTTCAGCGAAACAAAAATCGTATATTCTCTATACGATGAAGACTTCTCTGAAGCATTCCGTGCCGGCTACGATAAAAAAATGAAACTTCCAGGAATAGCACCAAAAGACGTCAAGACTCTCAAAGACGCCGATTACGTCAATATTATGAAAAACGCTATCGACTTCTCTGACGCTATTATATATGGAAGCGAAAAGATAAATCCAGAACTCGTAGAATATGTAAATTCTACTAAAAAACCTGTTCTTGAATACCAATCTCCAGAAAATTACGTTGATGCTTATAACGATTTTTACGATAATTTGTTAAAAGAAAAAAAATAATACTTTGAAAACAAAACATTTAATCATAGCCTCGTTATTATTATTGATTGGGTTTGTATCTTGTAAAAAATTACCTCAACATATAGGCGATTCTTTACAACCTAACAGCAGCAATATACATGTTGCTTTTTCTGGAAACCAAGACATCAAAGCTGAAGTAAAACACATTGACTCTCTCAGCACAAAAGCCGCAGCTTTATCGTTAGTAGGAAATCTCAACGACCCACACTTCGGCAATTCAAACCTCAGTTTCTACACTCAAATCGGCCTAACCAGCAACAGCCTGCAATGGGGAGAAGGCGCAACAACCGACTCTATCGTAATGCAAGTATTATACGCCGGATATTATGGCGACACACTTACACCTATGACAATTCGTATTCATGAAGTAACAGAAGATATGAGCGGCGACTCTCTTTATTATTACTCAAATACATCATTCGAAATAGGTGAAGAATTGGCCAACTACACATTCACACCTCAACCAAAAACAAAAGTTTTTATCGGAAACGACACAATAGGCGCAAGTATTTTACAGATACCTGTCAGCAATGCTTTAGGCGAAAAACTCATGTCAGATGCAGCAAGTTCCTTCTCATCCAACAGCGTCTTCATGAATTATTTTAAAGGACTTTATTTCTCATGCGAACCAACATCAGGAACAGGTTCTATTTGTTATTTCAACTTGCTCAACACAAAATCTTATCTTAGAATTTATTATCACAACAATTACGATACTACTTTCTATGATCTCAACGTAAGTGATAAATACATATATTTCAATCACTTTGAACATGACTATTCAACAGCGCAAGCTCCTATAACATTCAACGATACAACATACAACCCGTATTTGTACGTTCAATCAACAGCAGGCGTAAGATCAAGAATAGTATTTCCAAATCTCAAACAATGGGCAAAAGACATGAATACAAATGTCCTTGTCAACGAAGCGAAACTCATACTCACAGGAGCTAACGATATAATAAATGGTGTCAACAACGACACTTCTACATTTACACAGCCTGTTCAAATCATAGCAGTTAAAGCTAATGAAAATGGAACTTACGGAATTTTGCCAGACCAATTGGTTGGAACAAGTTATTTTGGAGGTTATTACGAACCCGAAACAGACCAAGTATGGTTTAGAATTTCTGAATATGTTCAAGACCTCATTCTTTCAAAAAACGAAGAAGAAAATTACGGATTATTCCTATACACATACGCTGGTTCATATAATGCAAAACGCTGGATTTTCCATGGTCCAGACAGTCCAGACACAACAAAAAGAATTAAATTAGAACTCATTTACTCACAAATAGAAGATTAGTTATGAAAAAAATTTGTTTAATAATTTGTATCTTATTAGGTATGACAACACAAGCACAAGAAAAAGAAACATTGGTCTTAATCAAGACCACAAAAGGTAACATCACAGTTAAATTATACAACGACACTCCTTTACACAGAGATAATTTTATAAAATTAATTAATGAAGGCTGGTACAACAATTCACCATTCCACCGTGTAATCAACAACTTCATGATTCAAGGCGGTCACAATGAAGATGGCAGTGTTGACCCAGGTTATACAATTCCAGCAGAATTTCGTCCAAACCACATTCACAAAAAAGGAGCATTGGCAGCAGCACGTCAAGGCGACCAAGTAAATCCTAAGAAAGCATCAAGCGGTTGCCAGTTCTATATCGTTCAAGGTCAAGTTTTAACCGAAGCTCATATCGAAATGTACAAACAACGTTATGGTTTGACATTCACTCCAGAACAAGTTGAAGCTTACACAACAGTAGGCGGCACTCCACACTTAGACGGAGAATATACAGTATTCGGCGAAGTTGTTGAAGGCCTCGAAGTAATCGACGCTATTGCAAAAGTTAAAACTGGTTATATGGATGTGCCTGTTGAACCAGTAACAATGACAATAGAAATTTTGAAATAATTTGCAACTGATAACTCATTCTTAATATTGCTGTCAGTTGACATAAAAAGTATATAAGATGAAAGAAAAAATAGCTCAAATATTAGGAGAAATCAACTCTTTTAAAGCGGAAAACAAAGAAGCTTTAGAAAACTTCAGAGTCACTTATATCAGTAAAAAAGGTGTTATTCCAGCATTGTTCGCTGATTTCAAACAAGTTGAACCTGAGATGCGCAAGGAACTCGGCATTAAACTTAATGAGTTAAAGAACAGAGCACAAGAGGTTTTCGACGAACAAATGCAACAGTTTGAAACACAAAATGTGACCACCAACGACCTCGATTTATCTTTGCCTGTTGATGCAATGAAAGGCGCTCGTCATCCATTGTCAATAGTTAGAGAAGAAATCAACAATATATTTGAGCGTTTGGGTTTCGTCATCAGCGAAGGTCCTGAAGTGGAAGACGATTTCCATTGCTTCACAGCATTGAATTTCCCTCCTGACCATCCAGCACGCGATATGCAAGACACTTTCTTCATCAGCAAAGATCCAGACGTATTGCTTCGCACTCACACATCAAGCGTACAAGTTCGCGCCATGGAACAAGGCGAACCTCCAATCCGTATCATAGCTCCTGGCAGAGTGTTCCGTAACGAAGCTATTTCTGCACGCGCTCACTGTATCTTCCATCAAATTGAAGGTTTATACATCGACAAAGACGTTTCTTTCGCTGACTTAAAACAGACATTGTTCCACTTCGTGAAAGAATATTTCGGCGAAGATACAAAGGTTCGTTTCCGTCCTTCTTATTTCCCATTTACAGAGACATCAGCAGAAATGGACATCTCATGTAACATCTGCGGCGGAAAAGGATGTAACATCTGTAAACACACAGGATGGTTGGAAATATTAGGCTGCGGAATATGCGATCCTAACATCTTGAAAGCTTGCAATATAGACCCTGAAGTTTATACAGGCTTCGCCTTCGGTATGGGTGTAGAACGTATCGCAATGCTCAAATACCAAGTCAATGATTTGAGATTATACTTCGAAAACGACGTAAGATTCTTACAACAATTTGAAAAAGCATAATCAACAAAATACTTTAAGCAAACAAAAAAAGCCTCAGAATTTATAATCAAGTTCTGAGGCTTTTGTTTATTTCATCTATAATATCCATCTCGTGAAACTCTATATCTTCCAAAATTACATCTATCTTTTTATTATGTTCCAAGTTAACATTATAGGCATGAAACACATTCTGAATACTGTTAATTTTTGTCAGAATCGACTGAAAATCTGATTCTTTGATATAATTTCTTATAATAAACAGGTAATCAGTTTTTGGCTTGAACGAAACCCATTCTTTTCCTTCGGAAGCCAACGCCACCAAATTATATGCGTTTGAATTCTCACCTGCGTCATAAAGATAAAAAGAAAAGAAATCTTCGCCGTTATTAGTAATGCTTTTATATTTAGCAAGTTCTATTTTTAGCGTTTTATTAAGATGCCAAGCCAACTGATAATCTACCATTGTAGTAGTGATACCTATTATTTTAATGTCATCAAAAGGCTCTACTACAAGCTTATTTTTTCTTTTTACCATGAAGATTTATTTTGATTCGTTAGTTTGGGTTTCCATCATCATCTGCCAAGTTTTTTCTGCTGCAAGTTGCTCAGCTCCTTTTATAGAATAGTCTGATGCCTTGGCATATTCTTTATCATCTATTTCTACTTGAATCACATAAAGTTTTTCATAACTGGAGCCTTTGGCTGATATTTGTTTAAAAACGATATGATGTTTTTCCTTTTGTCCCCATTCGAGAAGTTTGCTCTTATAGTTTTTCTCATTCTTTTCAAGTTCAACAAGGTCGATATGCATTTTTATCACTCTATTGACGATAATTTTATATGTGAACTTATATCCGAAATCGAGGAATAAAGCTCCGGTAAAAGCCTCAAAAGCATTACCAGCCATCGATTTGAACTTATGTTGTTCATGAGATTTAGCGTAATGAATCAAATCGCTAAGGCCAAACTTCACTGATAATTTATTTAAGGATGAACGGCTTACGATTCTTGAACGCATTTCTGTGAGAAAACCTTCCTGTTTCGTAGGAAACTTTTTGAAAAGGAATTCAGCGACAACACTGCTCAACACAGCATCGCCAAGATATTCGAGGCGTTCGTTGCTGATAGTATGTCCCGATGTTGTCTTTGATGACAATGATTTATGAGTGAAAGCGAGTTTATACAACTCAATATTCTTTGGATAGAATCCAAAGATGTTATGGATAGAACTTGCCAATGCTCTATCTTCACTATTCTTATATCTAAAAATCGTTAATAGAGACAAGGCTAAAACTTATTGATATTTTTTAAATACTATACTTGCGTTATGTCCGCCGAATCCGAAAGCATTACTTAAAGCGTATGTCATTTCTTTTTGGCGAGCGTTCCAATAGACGATATCGAGGTTAGGGTCTATTGAAGGGTCATCATTGAAGTGATTTATTGTTGGAGGGATAATGCCATTTTTCAATGTCAAGACTGTCGCTATTGCCTCTATTGCGCTTGAGCCGCCGAGCAAATGTCCTGTCATTGATTTTATAGAGTTGATTGGCATATTAGAAACATGATCTCCGAACAATTTGCTGATTGCCATTGCTTCAGATGTATCACCTGCTGGTGTTGAAGTACCGTGAGTATTGATATGGTCGATGTCGGTAGTTTGCAGACCTGCCGATTTAAGAGCGCGCTGCATGCACATCATTGCTCCGAGGCCTTCTGGATGAGGAGCTGTTATATGATAAGCGTCGCTTGAGAGTCCGCAGCCTACTATTTCACCATATATTTTTGCGCCACGTGCCATAGCATGTTCATATTCTTCCAAGACAAGACAACCACAACCTTCTCCCATAAGGAAACCGTCGCGATCAGCGTCAAAAGGACGTGATGCTGTCATAGGGTCGTCGTTACGTGTTGTCATTGCGCGCATTGCTTCAAATCCGCCCATTGCAGGAGGAGAGACTGCCGCTTCTGAACCGCCGACTACAACGACCGAAAGCATGCCTGAATGAATATAATTATAACCTTCAGCAATAGCATTTGCTGATGAGGCACAAGCCGAAACTGTTGAATAATTCGGTCCGTGGAAGCCATTCTTTATTGAGATATGACCGCCAGCCAAATCAGGTAATAATTTAGGAATGATGAAAGGGTTGTAACGAGGAGTTCCGTCTCCGGTGGCGTATGCTGCTACTTCTTCATAGAAACTATTTATGCCGCCTATACCAGAACTAAAGACAACACCGACCTCATCGAAGTCAGTGTTGTCTTTATTGATTTCTGAATCCTTAATCGCTTCGTCGGATGCAATGATTGCAAACTGTGTATATAAATCCAATTTTCTGGACTCCTTGCGATCAAAGAAATTTTGTGGGTCGTAGTCCTTGACTTCGCATGCAATGCGAGTCTTGAACTTCGTGCAGTCAAAACGAGTTATATCACCAGCGCCATTAACACCTTTACATAAAGAATCCCAGAATTCGGAGACCGTATTGCCTATAGGCGTAATAGCACCTAATCCAGTGATAACTACACGTTTCAACTCCATATATTATTGCTTGTTTTATCCAATATTTTCTTCAATATATTTCAAAGCATCACCCACTGTAGAGATTTTCTCTGCTTGGTCATCTGGAATTGATACATTAAATTCTTTTTCAAATTCCATGATTAACTCAACTGTGTCAAGTGAATCGGCACCTAAATCATTTGTAAAACTTGCTGTTTCTACTACGTCTTCAGGATTAACGCCTAATTTATCAACGATGATTGACACAACTTTTTCTTTTACGTCTGCCATGATTTTAAAATTTAAGTTAATAATACTTTTCTGCTCAAGAAAAAAATCTTTGCAAAGTTAAACCATTTTTTCAAATTATAACACTTTTTTTTGATTATTTGACTTTATAAAAAAAGCTAATATTGATTATCAGCATTTTAGATTTAAAAATAGTTTCGCTTTTTAAACCAAACAATAAACCAACTAATTTTACTTTTTATTCACTGTCGTAAGTGTTTTTTTCATATTTTTACTATAAAATTAAAATGATGAAAAAATTATTCTTACTTGACGCTTACGCATTGATATATAGAGCTTATTTCGCTTTAAACAAAAATCCAAGAATCAATTCTAAAGGCCTAAACACTTCGGCTATAATGGGTTTCCTCAACACATTGTACGAAGTGCTAAAAAATGAGAAACCAACTCACATAGGTGTCGCTTTTGACCTTGGAGCTCCAACATTACGCACCGACGATTTCTCGGCTTATAAAGCTAACCGTGAAGAGACACCTCCCGACATAAAAATCTCTGTCCCTTACATCAAGGAAATAATAAAAGGTTTCAACATACCTATTTTCGAATGTGAAGGCTATGAGGCCGACGATATTATAGGAACGCTTTCTAAAAAAGCTGAAAAAGAAG
This sequence comes from Bacteroidales bacterium, assembly GCA_045631805.1. Taxonomy (GTDB): domain Bacteria; phylum Bacteroidota; class Bacteroidia; order Bacteroidales; family F082; genus Limimorpha. Next base: position 19,813 of record JAZQVL010000035.1, read on the forward strand.
GCTTTACAACTTATATGATGACTCCTGACAAAGATTTCGGACAACTCGTAAGCGACAACATCTTCATTTACAAACCTGCTAAAGGTGGCGAACCTGCCAAAGTTCTCGGACCTAAAGAAGTGTGCGAAAAATATGGAATCGCTCGCCCTGAACAAGTAATCGACATACTCGGACTTTGGGGTGATGCGTCCGACAACATTCCTGGCATTCCTGGCATAGGTGAGAAAACTGCTTCCAAACTTGTAGCAGAATACGATTCCGTTGAAAATCTTATCAATAATGCGGATAAACTAAAAGGCAAAATGCGTGAAAACGTAATAAATTTCGCTCAACAAGGCCTTATGTCAAAAAAACTCGCCACTATCAATATCGAAGTGCCAATTGATTTTGATGAAGAATGCCTTAAAGTAAAAGAACCAGATTTTCAATATCTTACAGAATTATTCGAAGAACTTGAGTTCAGGACTTTCATGTCAAGATTTAAATTAAGTCAACAAGACTACAAGACTACAAGACCACAAGTTGATAGTGAGAAATTAGGAATGAGGAATTAGGAATTGATGGTGGAAAAATTTCTCAAAATCAAAACGGTCAGCTTGATCTTTTTGGCAGTCCTGATGATAACAATGATTCTCTTTCTCTTTTTTCTTCAAAGAAAAATTATCAGACACAAAATCACGTGTATCATTTGACAAACGACGAAGATAAGATAAATGAACTTGTCAATCTATTGAACAATAATGACATTTTCGCTTTTGACACAGAAACAACAGGACTAAATATTTATTCTTCTTCGTTGATTGGAATGTCATTTGCCATTAAGGCTCACGAAGCATATTACATTCCGCTCCCTGCCGATAAAGAACAATGCAAGTTGTTGTTAAACAAGTTTATACCAATATTTTCAAATAAAGAAAAGACTATCGTAGGTCATAACATAAAATTTGATCTTTCTATTCTCGCAAGATACGACATCGAGATAAAAAACAATCTCTGGGACACGATGATTGCTCACTATCTCATTGAACCTGAACAGAATCACAGCATGGATTATCTTTCAGATGTATATCTTGACTACACGCCAATTGCCATCGAAGAATTGATAGGCAAGGGCAGAAGCCAAATCAGTATGCGCGATGTGCCTGTTGAAAAAGTGAAGGAATATGCAGCTGAAGATGCCGACATAACCTTACAGCTTTACAATAAATTCAAAGCTTTAATAATTGAAAATCAACTTGAAAAGTTATTCCATGAAATCGAAATGCCATTAGTTAAGGTTTTGGCAAAAATGGAAGCAAACGGTGTTAAAATAGACATTGACGGACTGCGACAAATCAGCGATGAGCAAGCAAAGGAAATTCGTGAAATAGAAAATAGCATATATGAAATTGCAGGAACATCATTCAACATTGGTTCTCCTAAACAACTTGGTGAAATTCTTTTTGAGAAACTAAACATCAAAGCACCAACCAAGAAGACCAAGACAGGACAATATCCTACAGGAGAAGATATACTTCAAAAGATTGTAAATGAAAATCCTATTGTCCAAAATATCTTAGACTATCGTTCATTGACGAAACTGAAATCGACTTACGTTGACGCTTTGCCTTCACTGGTAAATCTTAACGACGGATTGATTCACACATCTTATAATCAAGCTATTACTGCCACAGGACGATTAAGTTCCAATAATCCTAACTTGCAAAATATTCCTGTGAGAACCGACAAAGGCCGTGAAATTAGAAAAGCTTTTGTTCCGCGAGATGAAAATCACATCTTACTTGCGGCGGACTATTCTCAGATTGAATTACGAATAATAGCACATCTCAGCGGCGACACTGTTATGCAAGAGGCCTTCCGAAGCGGCAAAGACATTCATACCGACACTGCTTCTCGCGTGTATAATGTTGCAATGGAAGATGTTACAAAAGAAATGCGTCGTAATGCAAAAGCTGTCAACTTTGGAATCATTTACGGAATGTCGGCTTTCGGACTTGCTGAACGTTTAGGAATTTCGAGAAGTGAAGCATCAGAAATAATCAAAAATTACTTCAAGGAATATATTGGAATTCAAGAATATATAGACAAACAAGTTGATTTTGCAAAACAAAATGGCTATGTAGAGACAATGCTCGGACGACGTCGTTATTTGAAAGACATTAACGCCGGAAATAGTGTAGTCCGTAATTTTGCAGAACGCAATGCCATCAACGCTCCTATTCAGGGAACTTCTGCCGACATGATTAAAATAGCCATGTCAAACATACATAAGGAAATGATAAATAACGATTTAAAATCCAAGATGATATTACAGGTTCACGACGAATTGGTTTTTGATGTCTATAAAGAAGAATTGGATTTATTGAGCAATATCGTTAAAGATAAAATGATAAATGCGCTTCCACTCAATGTTCCTATTGAAGTCAATCTCAATACTGGAACTAATTGGTTAGAAGCGCATTAATTAAGTCAACAAGTCAACAAGCGCTTGTAGTCTTGTGGTCTTGTTGTCTTGTAGTCTTTATTTAGACTTTCCTCTTTTCTTTGAGGCATTATTAGGATCGTTGATAATATCCATGCAATCTTGATATGACAAGTTAGTTGGATCGTAAGTCTTTGGTATCTTATAATTTTGTTTATTCAATGTGATATAGATACCGAAACGACCTTTAAGGACTTTCAAATCTTCGTTTTCAGGATATGTTGAAACGATATTATCCAAGTCAGTCTTACGTTTTGATTCAATAATTTCGACAGCTCTCAGATATGTCACCATTGAAGGGTCATCAAGTTTTGAAAGACTATAGAAAGCATTATTATGTTTGATATAAGGTCCGAAACGACCAATAGCGACTTGAATTTCAGCATCTTCATATTCGCCGAGTGTACGTGGGAAAGCGAATAAATCGAGGACTTCTTCCAATGTTATTGTTTCAATACTTTGGTCTTTATGCAATCCTGCGAATTTAGGTTTTTCTTCAGAATCGGTATCACCAATTTGAGCTACAGGGCCGAAACGACCTATTTTCACGAAAACATTCTTGCCAGAAACAGGATCGACGCCGAGGAATTTCTCACCGCTGAATTTACCTGAATTGTCTGATGTTTCTTCGATTTGTTTATGGAAATCCTTATAGAAATCGTTAATCATGGCATTCCATTTACATTCGCCTTCGGCTATTTTATCGAATTCCTTTTCAACATTAGCTGTAAAGTTATAATCGACAATTGTTTCAAAGAATTGAATCAAGAATCTGTTGACGAGAATACCTATATCAGTTGGAACGAGTTTAGCTTTTTCGTTACCAATTGTTTCTTTGCCTGTCTTTTCTGTAATCTTATTTTTCTTTAATGTAAGAACTTTGTAGTTACGCACTTCACCTTGAATATCTTTCTTTTCGACATAGCCTCTCTTTTGAATTGTAGATATTGTTGGTGCGTAAGTTGAAGGACGTCCGATGCCGAGTTCTTCCATTTTCTTAACCAAACTTGATTCGGTATAACGAGGAGGACGGCGTGTGAATCTTTGTTGAGCTTCCATTTTTTCCAAATCGAGGGCTTGACCTACGATGAGAGGAGGCAACATTGTATTAACAGTTTCACCTTGTTCGTCGTTAGTACTTTCAGTATAAACTTTCAAGAAACCATCAAATAACACGACTTCACCGCTTGCTGTAAATTCTTTGTCAGAATTAGAGACTTCAATACTTACGTTTGTCTTTTCTATTTGAGCTTCAGCCATTTGAGAAGCGATAGTACGTTTCCATATAAGTTCGTACAATTTACGTTCATCTGCTGTACCTTTTATAGTTTGTTGGTCGAGGTATGTTGGACGAATAGCTTCGTGAGCTTCTTGAGCGCCTTTGCTCTTTGTTGTAAACTGACGATTCTTAACGTATTGAGGTCCATAAAGATTTTCTATCTCTTTTTTTGCAGACATAAGAGCAAATTGCGACAAGTTCACGGAGTCGGTACGCATGTAAGTAATCTTACCTGACTCATAGAGTTGCTGAGCAATTCTCATTGTGTTGCTGACGGAGAAACCCAATTTACGGCCAGCTTCTTGTTGTAATGTAGAAGTTGTGAATGGAGGAGCTGGTAATTTTGAAAGAGGTTTTTTATCGACTGACTTTATTTTATACGCAGCGTCTTTGCAGTTTTGTAAGAAAGCGTGAGCGTCTTCTTCTTTTTCAAAACGATGTGGCAATTCTGCTGAAAGTGAATATTCATGATTGTCGATGGTGAATGTGAATACCGATGTTACGCGGAATGCGCTTTGTTGTTTGAAGTTTTTGATTTCTTCTTCACATTCAACTATAAGACGAACGACAACAGATTGCACACGACCTGCAGAGAGAGCTGGTTTCACTTTCTTCCAAAGAAGAGGCGACAACTCATAACCAACGAGACGGTCGAGGACACGACGAGCCTGTTGTGCAGAAACAAGGTCCATGTCAATCTTACGAGGATTGTCGATAGCATGGTTTATAGCGGTTTTTGTAATTTCGTGGAAAACAATACGACGATATTTATCATCTTGCAATCCTAATGTTTCGAAAAGATGCCATGAAATAGATTCTCCTTCACGGTCCTCATCGGATGCGAGCCACACCATTTCGGCGCTCTCAGCTAATTTCTTTAATTCGGCTACCAATGCCTTCTTGTCTGACGGAATGTCGTACAAAGGCTGGAAACCGTTTTCCATATCCAAACTCAAGTTTGACTTGTTCAAGTCTCTCACATGACCGTAGCTTGATTTAACTACGAAGTCTTTTCCCAAGAAACCTTCTATGGTTTTTGCCTTAGCAGGAGACTCAACAATAACTAAATTCTTTACCATATATATAAATGTGTTAAGTTCGTACAAATCGAAACAAAAAAGCATGTCGTTTCGCACGTGCAAAATTACTACAATAAAAATTGTAAATTTCACACTTTTTCAAAAAAAAATTTTTATTCTTTAAAAATCAATGAATTGCAAATAAAAATTAAGAAAAAACCTCATAATTATTTTAACATTTACATCTAAAAAACATGACAAATAACGCTTGCAATATTGAAAAAAAAACATTTAATTTGCAAAAATTTAAAAAATAACAGTTATGAAACAATTACTTACATTACTTCTTTCTTTGTTCTTATTATCCAATATTTCCAACGCACAGAATAAAAAAGTCGGCTATTTAGACCTTTCCTTAGGTAAGACACAGCAGCAGGACATTAATTTTTCCGTGAAAGGCATTTATAGCCAGCCTTATAACGAATATTTTTCTTTAGGTATAGGAGCTGGGTTTATGGTAACGAACAACTCATTGATTGACCATCAAATAATCGCCGATTTACCAGACGAAATAACCAAAGACATCTCATTAGAAATTCCTGTATTTGTTAACTTCAGAGGATATTTAGCTATAAAAGAGTCAAAATTTGTTCCTTATTATAGCGTTAATGTCGGATACCTTATCAGCCTCAAATCTGCATCAACCGTTTTTGCATATAACGGAACAAGTAGTAATAATTATACTGTTTACGACATCAATATGATCAACGACGGTTTGTTTTTCGCCCCAGAGATTGGTATATCTTTCAACAAAATCCACCTCGGCTTGGAATACACATTCGGCATAAATAGTTTTTACAAAGTTATTTCAGAACATTATTTTGGCAACAATGCTTTGATAGAAAGAAATGAATTATCGACCAACTCACCAATGGGTATTTTCAGTATCAAGTTAGTCAATCGTCTGTAATTTAAAAATTGTAAGGTGTCACGTTTTGTCAATTGCATAAAACATGCAGGGCCAAGCGCATTCAAGACCATCTGGTGGCTGACAAAGATAATGGCTTTGTTATCGTTTGTCATAATGCTGCTTCAATATTTTGGCATAATAGAATGGATTTCATATTGGCTCACTCCTTTATTTTCACACTTCGGACTGCCCGGTGAGGCGGCTCTTGCTTATGTTTCGGGCTATTTCGTAAATTGTTATTCAGCCATCGCTGTAATGACGACCTTAGATTTAAGCACCAGAGCTGCAACAATTTTATCAGTCATGGTTCTTTGCTCGCACAATATGATTGTGGAGACCGCCGTTCAACACAAGACTGGTTCATCCGTTCTAAGCATAGTTTTGACAAGAACATTATCCGCCTTTATTTTGGCATGGATATTAAATAAAATAATGCCAGGAAGCTTTGAAAATTCCATAATTGGAGATTCGGTTCAGGAAAAAATGAGTTTTATTGTTTTGTTGAAACAATGGGCTTTTAGAACCACAAAAAACATCATCACCATGGCTTTATTGGTTTATCTTTTGACATTATTACAGAAGATTTTAACTGAATATGGCATAATACAATACATTTCAAGATTTTTAAAACCCGTAATGATATTTTTTGGACTTTCACCAAAGTCAGCATTTTTATGGTTAGTTTCCAACACATTAGGTTTAGCCTACGGAGCCGGTATTATGATAGAGGAGGCGGAGAAAGGAGAAACCACGAAAGAGGAAAACGACCTCTTGAATCGTCACATCGGAATATCGCACAGCAATTTAGAAGATTTGCTTTTATTCTCAGCTGCTGGTGGTGCCTATCTCTGGATGCTTTTTTCACGATGGGCGATGTCGTTTGTATGGGTTTGGTTGAAGAGGGTTTATAAGTCTATGAGTCTATGAGGGTGGGTATTATTTTATTGATAGTTTTTTTATCATATTAGATAGTCCGGTAGCGATAGCTTTTAGTTTTTTTTGAATTTCTATTCTCTTTTCTGATGTACAATATTTGAAATCCTCGCATAGGTATAGCATTGAATTAACTTCGGAGCAACTTCCTTTTGATATTTTCAAAAATGATATAAACCTTGCATCCGTTCCTGATTCGACTCCTTCAGCAATGTTGTTCATAATGCTCACAGATGCTCTTTGAATTTGATCTTTAAATCCAAAATCTTTACAATTCTCCATTAGTTTATAAACTTCTCTTACAACACATCTTGACTCTTGCCAAATGTATAAATTTTCAATAATACGTTCCATAAATTTAATTTTTTATTGGTTAATAAATTCTCTCAACACTCATAAACTCATTGACTTATTGACTCATTGACTCATTGACTTATAGACTTTTTATAAGATCCCCTATCGTAGCGAGAGGCACTACTTCAACATTGTATTTAGATGTATCTAAGCCTCTGCAGTTGTATTTGGAAACGAAAATCTTTTCCATTCCGAGTTTGTCGGCTTCAGCTATTCGAGCTTCCACTCTGTTGACGGAGCGTACTTCTCCGGAGAGGCCAACTTCAGCGGCAAAGGCATATCTATTGCTGATGGCGATGTCTTCGTTCGATGACAGTATGGCCGCCATCACAGCGAGGTCGATAGCTGGGTCATCGACGCGCAATCCACCAGCGATATTAAGAAAAACATCTTTCGCCGATAATCTAAAACCAGCCCTTTTTTCCAATACGGCGAGCAACATATTAAGGCGACGAGTATCGAAACCAGTGCAGCTACGTTGTGGCGTGCCGTATGCCGCAGTACTCACAAGAGCCTGTGTCTCAATCATCATTGGACGCAGTCCTTCAACCATAGCAGCGACAGCGATACCGCTCACATTTTCCTCTCTCTGAGAAAGCAAAATCTCGCTTGGATTACTTACTTCACGCAATCCAGCGGCATTCATTTCAAATATACCAAGTTCTGATGATGAACCAAAACGATTTTTCACAGTGCGTAAAATCCTAAATCCATAATGGCGGTCACCTTCAAATTGAATTACAGTATCGACTATATGTTCGAGTATTTTCGGACCTGCTATGGTTCCGTCTTTAGTGATATGACCGATAAGGAAAATCGGAACATGATGAGCCTTGGCAACCTTATTCATCTCAGCAGCTGTCTCACGAATCTGGCTTATGCTTCCAGCAGTCGCATCAATTGCCGGCGACTCTAAAGTCTGTATCGAGTCGATAATGACGATGTCGGGTTTTATTTCCTCAAAATGTTTTATTATTTCCGTGGTGGATGTCTCCGTCAGTATAAAACAGTTTTCGTTTTCAACACCTATTCTCTCGGCACGCATTTTTATTTGCTGAGCGCTTTCTTCACCAGAGACATAAAGCACATTCTTATCTTTTATGTTAAGAGCCACTTGCAACAAGAGCGTCGATTTTCCTATACCAGGTTCACCTCCGAGCAAAATCAGAGAACCCAAGACAAGACCTCCACCTAAAACACGATTCAGTTCTTCATAACCGAGGTCGATGCGAGCCTCTTTTACGCTGCTAATATCCGCCACACGAGTAGGCTTCGACTTGGTTGCAGGCAATATAGAACCCTTCACCGACTTACTGTCTTTTCCAAGCACAACACTCTCTTCCACATAGCTATTCCATGCGCCACAACCCGGGCAATGACCTATCCATTTTGGCGATTCATTGCCACAATTTTTACAAAAAAATACTGTTTTAGTCTTAGCCATTTTTTATGATTTTAAATTTTTACAAAATTAAAAAATTGTTGGTTGACTTATATATATATTTATTATTTTTGTAGGAACATAATTTTCGAAAATTAAATTTTAATGATATGAGGAAAGTTTACTTTTTCTTAATCCTTTTCCTTTGTATGGGTTTATCCATCAAAGCTCAGGATATTACAGTTTCCGGTTATGTAACTTCATCTGAAGACGGTTACGGTTTGCCGGGTGTTACGATTCAAGTCAAAGGCACAAGCAATGGTACAATCACAGAAATTGACGGTGACTACACCATTAGTGCGAACTCCAGAGACACATTGGTATTCTCCTATGTAGGTTATCAGACGCAGAATATCGCTGTTAATGGAAGAAACAAAATCGATGTCGTTATGAGTACCGACGCCATGATGTTAGACAATGTTGTGGTTACAGCTTTAGGTATCAAACGTCAGAAGAGAGAATTAGGTTATGCCACAGAAGACATCAGCGGCGCTGATTTGACACGTTCTGGCAGCGACAATGTCATCAACTCATTGAGTGGACGTGCTGCCGGTGTTCAGATTATCACAGGTGACGGTGTTGCCGGCGGTTCATCTCGTATCGTCATTCGTGGTAATAACAGTATCTTTGGCGACAACCAGCCACTCATCGTTGTTGACGGTGTGCCTATGACCAACGAAGGCGGCGTTACCGGCTGGGACGGCGGTCAAGACTGGGGTACAGCTCTCAACAACATCAACCAAGAAGATATTGAAGACCTCAACATTTTGAAAGGACCTACCGCTGCAGCTCTTTATGGCGCTCGAGGCGGTAACGGCGTTGTGCTCATCACAACAAAGAAAGGTAAGAAACAACAAGGTCTTGGTATCAACTTCTCATCAACTTATAAGATTACCAATCCTTACGGCTATCGTGACGTCCAAAATAAATATGGCGCTGGCGGCCCTGTTTCTTTCATGACTCCAACATTAACACAAGACGCTAACGGCAATTATGTTTATAACGGCAACTATAACTCCGACCAAGGTCCAGAAGGAGAACCAACAAATACCACTTTCGGTTATTACGGCGGCGCCGTTTCTTGGGGTCCTGTCATGGACGGAACAGAAATGATATGGTGGGACAGCGTAACAAGAAGCTATTCTCCTCAACCAGACAACCTCAGCATGTTGTATAAGAACTCTCATTCTTTCACAAACAACATCTCATTCCAAAATGCTGGTGACTTTGGTTCAATAAGAGTTTCTGTCACAGACGACCGCTCCGACGCTATCATCGACAACTGCAACCTCAGACAAACAACTTTCAACGTAGGTTCCTTGTTGAACATATCTGAAAAAATCAAGGCTGACATCTCTTTCACTTATTTCGACTTCCATCGTCTCAACTCTCCTGTCCTCGGTGAATCATACAGCAACTTCAACAAAGGTCTTCTCTACAGTTGGCCAAGAAGCTGGCAAGGTATCGAATCTACTACATACGAACAAGCTGATGGTACAATGACAGAATGGGGCAACTATCCTTTCCAATACATCCACTCAAATACATTCTGGACATTCTACAACAATAACACAACACTCGACCGCGACAAAGCTTACGGTTCTATACGTCTCACTTACGACATCACCGATTGGTTGACATTGGCAGGTAAGGCTGCTCTCGACTTCAGCTTAGACCAATATGAAACAAAACATAAACCTACAGCAATAGACGGAATGACAGGCGGTTATTACAAGCAAAACTTGTCAAGAGACTACACTCTCGACGCCGACTTCCTCTTGACTGCTCATAAAGACTACATCTTCGGTTCTTTATTTAACGCAAGACTTTCATTCGGTGGCGAACGTTATTACAGAAACACTTACGGCATCTGGGCTGGCACTGGTACATGGGCTTACGAAGATTTGTTCACATTCTACAACTACATCAGCGGTGGCGCAAATCCTCTTACCACAAGCATGCTTCCTGGCGAATCACGCTACGAAAAACAAGTAAACTCATTGTATGGTTTCTTGAACATTTCATATAGAAACTATCTCTTCTTAGACCTTACAGGAAGAAACGACTGGTCATCAACATTGCCATTAAACAACAACAGCTACTTCTATCCATCCGCAACATTGAGCTTCATCGCTACAGAAGCTTTCAAAATCAACTGGGGTCCTATCAGTTTCTTGAAATTCAGAGGATCAGCAGCTATGACTGCAAGCGACGACAGTCCTTATCAATTGGACTTCACATATAACACAGGTTCATTCGGCGGTCAGTTGTCATCAACACTTCCAACACAAGTGCCTCCAATCCAGTTGAAGCCACAACGTCAACGTTCATACGAAGTTGGTGTCGATTTCGGTCTTTGGGATAAAGTCAATATGGACTTCACATATTACGACATTTATTCATGGGATCAAATCCTCGCTTCTCCAATGGCAGTATCATCTGGTTCAAGCAGCGCTCGTATCAACACAGGTGTCGTTACTAACAAAGGTATCGAAGCGATTGTCAACTACAATGTATTCCAAAAACCTAACAGCTATCTCCAATTAGGTCTCAACCTCGCAAGAAACACTAACCGCATCGTTGACTTAGGCGGTGCTGATATGTACATCTTGTCAGAAGTATGGGGCTCTAACGGTCCTGCTATCGCTGTTCAAGAAGGCGAACAATACGGTACAATCTACGGATGGGATTATGTTTATACAATGGAAACAGCCGATGGTACTGTCGTAGGTCCTTTCTATGATAACAACGGCAATCCACTTCCTCTCATCAATGCTGAAGGAACAGAATATCTCAAGACAAACCAACGCGTTCCTGTTGGCAACTGCGCTCCTTTGGTAACAGGCGGTATCAACATGAAATATAATTACAAGAACTTATCTATCTACGCTTTGATTGACGCTAAACTCGGCGGCGAAATCTACTGCGGTTCTTACGTCATCGCAATGCAAACAGGTCAAAGCAACGAAACATTATACGAACGTGAAGGTAACGGTCTTCCTCTCTACGACGCAGAAGGCAACTTCTTAGGCAACTACGGCGTTGTTCTCCCTGGCGTTTACGTTAATCCAGAAACAGGAGAAGCAACAGAAAACACTGAAGTAGTCCATTATTATTATAACTATATGCCTAACTTCGGCGGATGGGGCAACTACCTCACAACTCCTGGTATCGTAAACAACACATGGGTTAAATTGCGTGAAGTAACGCTCAGCTATAACTTCCCTAACAGAATACTCGAGAAACTCAAAGTATTCCAAAACGCTTCAATCTCAGTGACAGGTCGTGACTTATTCTATATCTTCAAAACATTACCAGACAACATCAATCCTGAAGGCACTTTAGGAACAGGTAATGCTCAAGGTCTCGAATACGGTTCATTCCCAATGACACGTTCATTTATCTTCTCACTCAGATTTGGTCTTTAATTAATAGGAAGGAGAAAAATTATGAAAAAGAACATTTTAAATCTTAAAAAAATATTATTGGCATCAACAGTCATTGGTGCTCTCGCCTTAGGTTCATGCACTAAAGGCTTTGAGGAAATGAACAAAAACCCTATGAGTCCAACAGGCACCGACATCGGTCCTATGTTCAATGGCGTTGTCAGTTCTCTCTGCTGGAACAGCAACGAACAATTCTATCTCTGGAACGAGATTTTCTATCCTGAGACAGAACTCGGCGCCCTCACTTCAGAAGCATGGGGCAACTACAGCATCGGCGTTGACGCTGTATGGAGCAACTATTACCTCGCTTTAGCTAACATTCACGACATCGACAAACGCCTCGATGAGATGTGTACTAACTCAGGCGACAATGAAATAGACGACAAAGTAAGAGCTCAACTTATAGTTTTAGAAGCTTATAAAACCCTTAAAGTCACTGATATGTTCGGCGACATTCCTTATTCAGAAGCCGGTTATATCTGGTACGAAACAGAAGCCAACAGAAAACCTAAATACGATTCTCAAGAATCTATCTATAAGACAGTGTTGTCTGAATTGGTTTGGGCAAGAGAAATATTAAACAACAATGCTGCGACAACATCACTCGGCAACCAATACTATTCTCTCGGAGCCTACGACGTTATGTATCACAACGACTATAACAAATGGGGCAGAATCGCTAACTCCTTGATTTTACGTCACGGTATGAGAATGCGTCATAAAGACCCAGCTTTTGCTGATACATTATTACAAACAGCTTACAATAAACCTGTCATCGAAGATTATTATTACAGCGGCAATGGCGGTTTCGCATTATGGCCACAATATCTCGGTAACACATTAGGCGATGAAGGCTGGTCTTTCAGAGAACATAAGAACTTGAGAATGGGTGAGACAGTATTCGCTCAGATGTCAAAACCAACAGACACCATCGACAATGAAATCTTCGATCCAAGAGTTTATGTATTCTTCGATACAAACAACAAGACAGCCGACTATCCAGAAGGCGCATGGAGAGCATATCCACAGTTGAAAGACGCCAACACTCCTACAGAAGGCGGAACTCCTTATTCATCAGCGAGAGACAAGAACTACGGATTTAAAGGCCCTGCTTGCTTGTATTCTCCTTTCAACTTCTACCTCATCCGCGACCACGTCTTCGTGCCTCAAATCATGATAAGCCCAGCTGAAATTTATTTCATCAAAGCTGAAATGATTATTAAAGGCATCGTTCCTGGCGGCCTCGGCATGGCTGTTGAAGAAGCTATCAGAAACGGTATCAAGAATTCATTCTATATGTGGATGCAACTTCCAATCTACGGAACAGAAGCTACATATAAATATATATATCCAGAACTTCAAAAGATTTTAGACGAAGGCGACCTCTGGTCTATAGCAGATTCTTACGCTTCACAAATCATGAACGAAATGGTTTACCTTAACTACAACTTCATGTATGATGAAACATCTTATCTCGAATTTGTATATCAGCAACGTTGGTTGGACTTATTCCGTCAAGCTAATGAAGCATGGAGCCTCTCTCGTCGTACTAAAGATAGCGGCGCTACAACTCCTACAACAATCGATCATCAAAAACTTGTTACATACAGATTGCCTTATCCACAATCAGAAGTCACATATAACTATGACAACTATAATGAACAAGTCAAGAAGATGAGTCATGGCGATACAAGAGAAACCAAAGTATGGTGGATGGAAGATTAATAATCAAATTTTTAAAAAAATGAAAAAAGTATTCTTATTTTTATCAATGATGTTGTGCTTAACAGTCGTTAACGCACAAGTTGAGTACGTAATTAATTTCGACAATTATACAATAGGTACTCAATGTCTCAACGGACAAGACAATTGGTCAACACACTATCAAACAGCATCAACCTCACAAGATTTCGATGTTGATTACAGTTGCGACGGTTTGTTATCACCAAATGAAAGCGTTGCTATTTATTATCCTTACGGCGGTCCTGGCGTTGGTAGAACAGCAACACGCAAAGCTTCAAGCAACTTCAACTTCAACTTCAAAGAAGGCGGTATCATCGATTTTGAATTTGACATCACTCCTGCATGGTGGGGCGTTTTCGCTGGCGTTGGCTACGACGCTGACGGCGACGGCAATATCCTCCCTGATATGACAGAAGGTGACGGTGGCGTTTATCTCCGTATCGCTGGTAGCGGCAACGACCGTCATCCTAACATTGTTCTCCCTGACGGAACAGACCTCCTCATCACAAACTACAGACAAGAAAACTGGGCAAGATATAAAATGTCATTCGACTTCTCAGCTTACGACGGCGCTGGTTCTTTGACTGTTTTCGTTAAAGACTTCGACGGAACAAACTGGACAGAATGGATGCAGCTCTCAGAAGCTACCGAACTTAACATGGGAATGACACCAGGCTCAGGCAATATGCGCGACTATAAAGTATGGGACGGTATCTTCTTCCACTGCCAAGGTGGAACAGGAGGCTTCGACAATTTCTTAGTTCGTCAAATGCCTGAAGGCAATATGCAATACATCAACTTGCCTGACATCCCAAAACAATTGACAATCAATCCTCCTTATACTTTAGAAGCTACTTCTACTTCAGGCCTCCCAGTTTCTTTTGAAATGATTAGCGGCCCTGCTACTATCGAAGGTAATATCTTAACTCTCACAGGCGAAGTAGGTACTGTATCTTTAAAAGCTACTCAAGCAGGTAACGACAATTGGCTCCCAGCTCCAGACGTTGTAAAAACATTCGAAGTTATCGACCCAATGGCTTACTCAACAGATATTACAATTCGTCGTCCTTACGACGCAACTAATGTATATCTCCCAGAATTGAAACCTATCATCTTGAATGTTAGCTTACAAGTTGAACATGCCGACGCTCTCCTTTTCGAAGAAGTCAAATGTACTATCGACGGTGAAGATATCATCTTAAATACAGACGAACCTAACAATCCTGAAAACGGTTATTTCTATAACTATTGGACTCCATCTCGTTATGGCGAACACAACATGACAGTTAGCGTTAGAACTGCTGGCGGCAACATAACAGAAAAATCATCTACATTCAATGTAACAAAAGATTTTGATAACGTTAACGTCACAACAATGAACGGCGACCTCATCTGTACTCCTTCAATTCACTCTGCTGTTGGCAACTACGTAATGCCAACTCACGTAGGCGCTTTCAACAACATCACAGCTCAATACGACCACAATTGCGTTGACGGTCTCTGCGACACATACGACCGCGTTGGTGGCGTTAAAGTCAGAAACTATCGCGGCGAATGGATGGAACTCTTCCGTTATATAACTCCATTCGGCGTCGAATGTGAAGATAATTTAGACGTAACAGACTTCACTTCTGTTCTTCAAGGTTTGGTTGAATTTGAATTATACTTCGAATCATGGAACGGCAACGGCTACAAACCAACTCTTTCTTTCGAAATGACAAAAGGAAACCCAGCCTACGCTTACGCTAATATCGAAGAAATATGGTACGATATTTTCTCATTCGGCGACTACGCTAACCAACAACCAATTCCTGACGTTGATTATTCTTTCCCTGAATACGGTGAAGCTGCAAGATTAAAACTCACTACAACAGGTCACAACTGGAGCAGCGGCGCAAACAGCACATATAACACAGGCAATGCCGCTGAATTCTACGAAGCAACTCACGGCGTAAAAATCAACGACCAAGCTAAATTCGAACAACACTTATGGAGAACTTGCAACCCTAACCCAGCAAGCTGTCAACCTCAAAATGGTACTTGGACTTACAACCGTTCTGGCTGGTGTCCTGGTAGCATCGCAATGGTTTGGGATTATGACCTCTCTGATTATGTAAGCAACGGTTGCGCTAACATCTTCTACGAATTAGACCCAACTTACATCGACGAATGTCACCCTAACTACCCTGATTGCGTTAACGGCCAAAACAGCTGTATAAAATGCGACGCTCCTGACAACCCTGTTCTCCGCGTTTCAGGCAAAGTAGTTACTTATAGCAATAATGTAAATGTTCTCGATGGTGGCGACGTCTCTGTCATGGAAAATATTAACGAATTCAACATTAATATCTATCCAAATCCTGCATCATCAAATCTTAACTTCTCATCAGACTATCAAAACGGTAAGTTGAGCGTCTTGATTTTAAATGCTCAAGGCCAAGAAGTAAAGAAATTCGCTTTCAGCGGCAGCAGAACAATTGATGTTTCAGACCTTTCAAGCGGTGTTTATTTCGTTAAAATATTAGGCGGAACAATGAAAACTGAAAAGATTATCATCAAATAATCTGATAATCATATAAATTTATAAGGTAGAAGTGATAATTAATCGCTTCTACCTTTTTTTATACCTACTGATAATCAAAATCATAAGCTATTTTATGCATAAAAATGCATAAAAACGCATAAAAATGCATATTTTTTTTCCTTGCAAAACCTGTATTCACAATTATATATTTGCTGTCGTAACCCATTAAATATAATTGCTATGAAACACAAAATTATTATTCTGATTGTAATGCTATCTACAGCTTGCAGTCTGTGCGCTCAATGGCATCCTGAGGCACAAATCGATGTTAACAACATCAAGACTAATTTATATGGAACAGGCAACTTCGGCATTATGCGAGGAGGCAACGGCTCTGTTGGTCTTGGTTTTGTTGAAAGCTTTACCGTTCCTGCTGACGGAGAGGCTGGTACTATTTATAGTAACACTTTATGGATTGCCGGCCTTGACGACAATGATAATATCCATTGTTCTGCTGTTCGTTTCAACCAAGTAGGCGAGGACTATTGGTCAGGTCCTCTACGCGTTAATGATGGCTCAACAGACATCTTCGCCGTGATGGATTATCATCATGTTTGGAAAATTAAACGCAGCGATATTGATGCTATAATCAATAATACCGCAACTGAAATTCCAGAAGATATTTTAACATGGCCTGCACATGGCAATGTAGAAAAAGGCTATGCAGCCAATCTCGCTCCATTCGTCGATACTGATAACGACGGTATTTACGACCCTCTCAAAGGTGACTACCCCGACATACTCGGCGACATGGCTTTATATTGCATCTATAATGACAATTACGACATCCATTCTGAATCGGGAGGAGAAGCACTGGGAATAGAACTACATTGTATGTTGTATGGCTTCAACGCTCCTGACGATGAAATTTTAAACAACACTCTTTTCATGCGCACTTGGATCTATAACCGTTCTCAAAACAATTACAATAACGTATATGTCGGCAACTGGACCGATTTCGACATCGGTTATCCATTAGACGATTATATAGGCTGCAACGTTGAACGCGGATATTATTATGGCTACAATGCTCGTGTTATTGATGATGGTGACGGAGAAACTGGCGCATACGGCAGCAATCCACCCACTCAAATGGTTATGATTCTCGGAGGACCTAATATGACTGCCGACGGTATCGATAATCCTAAATTCGACGAAAACGGCGAGCAGTTAGTTGATGAAAGTATCAACGGAACTGGATTCGGAGATGGAATAACAGATAATGAACGTTTAGGCATGTGCAGTTTTGTCTATCACTCCAATGATATGTCATATCATGGCGACCCGGAAAATGCTGAAGAATACTACAGATTGCTTAAAGCAGAATGGAGAAATGGAGATAAAATATATTACGGAGGCAATGGTTTTCCTGGAAGCGAAGGCGTAACAGACATCCCTTGCAGATTTATGTATCCACACAATTCAGACCCATACAATTGGGGAACAAACGGAATAAATCCTGGCATAGATGACTGGTGCGAAGATACTGCTGCCAATGGAAGCCCTAACGATTACGGCGACAGAAGAGCTCTCGCTTCATCAGGACCTTTCAACTTCAGCAGCGGTGAACTTCATGTCATCGATAAGGCATTTGTGACTTATTGGCCTTCTATCACCTTCGATAGAGATGAGATGAATGAGTGGGCAGATTATATAAAAAATTATTTTATCAACAACTTAAATAAATAAGCCTTATGAAAAGATTAATATACACTATAGTATTCCTCTTGTTAGGAATGAGTCTCAGCGCACAAAGCGTATGGAACGGCAAACGCGAAGCTATCAATAAAGGCTCCGGAACTGAAAACGACCCTTATCTCATCGAAAACGCTCAGCAATTTGGATGGCTCGCTTATCTTATCAGTTACGACTACTCGCAATGGACTGATGATAAATATTTCTTGCTGACAACAGACATCGACCTCAATGGAAGCGAAGATAATCAATGGCTGCCAATAGGCGCCGGCTGCGGCATTTACGATAAATCTATGAAAGGTGTCTTCGATGGCGGCGGTCATAAAATAACAGGCCTTTACATCGACAACAATTCCACTATTGCCGATAATGAATCTATATGGTACCTTAATACTTATGCAGCGCTGTTTAACCAATTAGACCAAGACGCTGTGATTAAAAATCTTTATGTTGAAGGTTATGTGAATGTCAACAACAAGGATTGCGCTGGCATTGTCGGTTGCTCCGGAAATTTAATAAGATGCGTCTCTAATGTTGATATTGAAACCAACGAAAAAGGAGGCGGATTGGTATCACAAAAACCAAAACATGTTGAAGAATGCGCTAATTATGGCAACATAAAAGCTGATAGTTTTTCTGGCGGAATCACTTCTTACTCTTCTTGCGAAATTATAAATTGCTATAATATGGGTGACATTTACGGAAAAGAATATGCTGGTGGCATAACATCTGTCAATGTCAAAAGCGCAATTAAAAACTGCTATAATGTCGGTAATATTTATCTCTCAGATAATTCTGGTTATTCCGGCGCTATCGTAGCAAGATGTGATGGCAGCTCGTATGTGGTTGACAACAACTATTATCTTAACACATGTATAGAACAGCCTAACCAATATGGCGAAGCTTTAGACATCAATACAATGCGCTCTCATGAATTTGTCTCTATATTGAACAAAGACACTAACACCTGGATATATGATAGCGAAAATACAAATGATGGTTTTCCTATTTTTACTGGCATAAAAGCTATTCTTGATATTAACACATTATACGATAATGAAGAAAAGTTCTTGCTATTCCCTAATCCTGCTACTTGTTTTGTTAATATAAAAGGTGATGTTTGTTCGTATGAAATTTTCGACATGAATGGCAAATGCATATCCCAAAAGAATAACTTCAACAATGAACAGGAACAAATTGATGTCACACATTACAATCCTGGAATTTATTTAATCAGATGTCAGACTAATGACGGCAACACAATAACCAATATATTCGTTGTTAAATAGTAAAATATCCTAAAAACAAATGAGGCTGCCAGGAAAATTCTTGACAGCCTCATTTTGTTTATCAATTTCAAGTCTTATTTCTTAACGATTTTTATCATTGAATTATTAACATTCATGAAATACATACCTGCATTGAGGTTTGAAATATCAATTGTGTTAACACCTTCGCTGATTGTTTGTTCTGAAACCATTTGACCGTTGATAGAATAAATTCTAACTTCAGCTTCTTTGATGCTTTCTATCATGACATAATTTTTAGCAGGATTTGGATAAACAACAAACGCTACTTCATTATTTTCATTGATAGAAACAGTAACTTCAACAGAAACAGGACCAACTGGTGATGATTCGCCTTCTTCGTAAACAGCTGTAACAGTGTAACGATGTGTACCTGATGTTAAATCTTCATCTGTAAATGTCAATTCTGATGTTGTCTTAACAACAACGTCGTTTCTATAAACTTTATAGCTTGTTGGTGTTCCTTGTTGTGGAGCGTTCCAGCTGATAACAGCGTCGTCTTCATTAACGATTTCTGCTGTGAGGTTGGTTGGTGGATATAACATAACTGATGCCTTGTAGTACATAGCTGATGTTTTATATCCGAATCCTAAGTCTGTGAATACAACACATGGAGAATCGTATAACATTGTGAGTGATTGATATGAGTCAGAACCTGCTTCTGAGAAAGCTCTTTGACCAACATAATCCCATTCTTCGCCATCATATTTCATGACAGAAATCTTTGATTCCATATTAGAGTCAGAATAAGAGACATAGAAGTTTTGTTGGCTATCCAAAGCTACGTCCAAACCTTTGATAGGACCGTCAGCGATGTTATCACCTAATAATTCCCATTGTGTGCCGTTGTAACGGAACACTGTCAAATATTGAGTTTGATGTGCGCAATATGCGAGATAAACGTTACCATCACTATCAACTGCAACATCTTGGTAGTAATAAACTGCTATTTCATCTGATACAGCCTGACCGCCTAATTTAACCCATAAGTCGCCAACGAGTTTAGAAACATACATCAAACCGCCTGCGTAGAAGTCAACCCAAGAAACATAAGGGACATCATTTTCATCAATAGTTATTCTTGCCCATGAACCGCCACCAGCAGTAACGTGACCTGTGCCAACGCGTTCCCATTCACCGTTGATGAATCTTTCTACGAAGTAGTAGTTGTTTTCATCGAAGTCGATATAACTGATGTAAAGAACATTTTCTGAGTTAACAGCGAGTTTTGGCACACTACCGAATTTACCAAATGTACCGACATCGCTCCATTGACCGTTTTCATATTTCTTTACTTGAAGGAAGTCGTTGCTCATATAAGCGTAAGTAATATAGATAACGCCGTTGTTGTCTATAACCATATTGCCTTCGTAGCTCATTTCGTCAGCTGGCATAGTTAATTTTTGCCATTGGTCAATTTGAGGATCATATTTGTAAACAGCAGGGAAACCTAATTCACGGCCGAACATATAAACACAGTCGTTGTATGTTGCTGTGCTGAAAGTGTATGTTGTACCAGCTGTGAATGCACGGTCACCTATAACTTCCCATGTTGAATCTAAAGCATCTTCAACAACGATTGTATATGATTGATATGTTTCATAATTACCGTCAGTAAGTCTGATAACTACTTCATATTCACCTGGAGTTTCTGTTGTGCCGTAAATAGCAGCAGATCTATTGTCATATTGTTCAAAAGTCAACCATTCTGGTTTTTCTTCAACAGTGATACCAAGTTCTTTGTTGTCGGTATCATAAACGTAGATGTTATAAATATAGTTAACAAAAGCGAAACCATCTGTTACTGGAGTTGAAGTGAATTTAGGTGCAGCATTTTGTGCGCCGTTAAGATATGCGCTCTTACCAGCATTGTCGATTGTTCCGTCAGGAGAAATCAAAACACCGATAACTCTTATATATTCGTGATTGTATTCTTCTGGAACAACATAGTTGAATGTATGTGTGTATGTCTGACCTGCTGCAAGAGTAGAAGGCATGCCTGTTTCACCATTGTAACCACCGAGGAGATGACGAGCGACATGGTCGAAAGCCATTCTATGTGCAGGAACTGGGTTTGGAAGATTTTCAAAACCACCCATTGGGAAATAGTAGTTTGAATATTGGTTTGCTTGGTTATATTGAGGTGCTGGACCCGTAACAGCGTCTTCTGTCAAGATAGCGCCGATACGATAGTTGCCTTCAATATTTTGAAGTGCTGTAATTGTTATTGTTGTTGTAAGCACACGTGTTGTTTCATTAAATTGATTTTCAACAGTAATGTTAGATTTTGGTTCTACAGCCATTTCTTGCTGAACAAAATTGAACCATTGGTCTGTTGATTTGTTTTGATAACGACGACCGATGTTTGCCTCTGGAGCTTGTGTGAAATTACCAGCATTGAAATAGTCTTCAACAGCCATCACGTCATTAGTGTGAATCGCAACCGCGATAACATTATCATACATTGTCACTAAAGAATCGATGTAGTAAATACCTGATGGACAATACTGACACCATGTACCTGTTGCTTCTTCAAGAAGCACATTCTTTTGCGCTGTCAAAACATTGATTGACAACATTGCGCAAAGCACTAATAAAAATTTCTTCATAAATAATTTTGTTGATTTAATTAAGGGTGCAAAGATATAAAAAAAGTCAACAAGACTACAAGACTACAGGACTACAAGTTATTTTTTAGTAATGATGTAATGAAGTAATGAAGTGATGGAGTAAGGTGTTTGTCAATTTTTTATTTAACCTTGTCCTCGTTCTCATTTCCTCGTTCCAAAAAAAGTAAGGACGTGAAATCACGTCCCCACTTGTAGTCTTGTTGTCTCGTTGTCTTGTAGTCTTAATAAACCTTAAGCTTATCGCCTGTTTGCTCAATAATTGCTCTGTAATAATCTTCGCTGTATTTTGGTTGCTGAACTTTTGGAGCGATATATTTATGATTTTCTGGAGTTGGCTGAGCTGTCTTGATGTTGAAGTCCATGTATTTTACAAATAAATATTTGTAGAATTCTCTCCAGTCTGCTGTCAATTTTTCTGCTTCTCTGCATGAGTATGATGTCAAGAAATCAACTGCTGCAGCAGGAGCTAATTTGTAGATGTCAGCTGCTTTTGCGTCTATTTGAGCTACTGTTTCAACCCATCCTTGTTCATACATAGCTTGTCTTTCAGCGATTTCTGGGTGGATATATTCATATTTTGTGTAAGCCCAGTTTGTCACTTGGTTAAATACCCAGAATGCTGCTGTTTCTGAAAACTCCATAATGTTGCCGTTGCCTTCTCTGTAACAGAGTGGAATTTCTGTCATACATGTGTACATTGGACAATATACAGTGCTTGCTGCATCATCAACGCCGAACCAAATGATACCGCCGATTTCTTTGATTGTGTTAGGACGACATTGTGCTACGAATGAGAATCCTGTTTGTTGTGTTGCTGTTGCGCGTTCGTGGACGTATGAAACGCCGTCAACTTCCCAGCCCATTGGACGTGATCTGTATGGACAGTGGAATGGACCAGCGCCAACGTCTTGCGACATATCGAGTTCTGTACCTTCGAGGTGGTCACGCATAAATGACATAACATCTAAAACGCTAACTTTTTCATTAGGCTTAACCCAGAGAGGCATTCTGTTTGTTGGGAAATTTTCTGGAGTTTGGCATTCACCGCTTACGTATGGTTTTGCACGATTGATATTTCTACCTGTTGCATAATCCCAATATTGATCCATGCCGTCAACAATTTGGTTGAACATAGCCCATACACGAATTTCGCAAGCTCTTGCGCCGCTGAAATCTACTGGAGCATAAACGTCTGAGAATGAAAATTGTCCGTCAGGACCAGCATATAAATTGTTCTTCTTTGCAAATGAGATAACGTCTTCTGCATAAACACAGTCGATGTTAGGATTCTTCAAAAGTTTGTCGATGTTTTTTGAAGTGATACTATTTTTGTTTTGTTTGTTTGCTAATGGGAATGTTGTGATACGAGCTTGGTTAGCGTGAGCTGCTACATATCCGTCTGGAACACGACGTGCTACCCAAACAGCGCCTTTTTCTTGACCTTTACCAATAAGTTCCATCATCCAAACTTCTGTTGGGTCAGCGATTGAGAATGATTCACCACCGCTCATATAACCGTAAGTTGCAACCAATTCAGCCATTGTCTTGATAGCTTCACGAGCTGTCTTAGCACGTTGTAATGTGATGTAAATCAAGCTACCGTAATCAATTAAACCATCTGGATTTTCCAAACCTTCAAGTCCGCCGTATGTTGTCTCAGCTATAGCGAGCTGCCATTCGTTCATGTTACCGACAACATTATAAGTATGTGCTACTTCTGGAATTTCTCCGACGTATCTTCCTGAGTCCCAATCGTAAATTTGTCTCATTGCACCTTCTGGATAGTCGAATGCAGGATAATGATACAATTCTCCGTAAAGTACATGTGAGTCAGCTGCGTATGAAATGATTGAAGAACCATCAGCAGATGCGCCTGGAGTGATTAAGAAATTGGTACACGCCTGTGCTGGTTTCATAAAAGAAACTACGCACATCATAACTAAGAGTGTTAATAGTTTTTTCATATCAAATAAATTTAAATGTTGTTAATCAATAATTTATAATATTTCTCTAATGTTTTTTTCGTCAAGTTCAAGTTGTTTTTTCAAAGCCTCGAGACTCTCAAATTTCTGTTCGCCTCTAACTCTTTTAACAAAACGTACTTTTATCTCTTTATCGTATAAATCACCATCAAAATCAAAAAGATGAACCTCAATATTTTCAGTTTCATCATTATTGACAGTAGGTTTCTTCCCTATATAAGTCATTGATTTATACAAACTTCCTTCATATTCAACATAAGTTGCATAAACACCGGATGTCTCAATAAGACGAAATTCTCTTTCAACATTGATATTGGCTGTTCTATAACCAATTTCTCTTCCTATCTTATTACCAGAAACGACTTTTCCGATATATGAAAATTGATATCCAAGAAGAGCATTGGCTCGTTCAATATCGCCTTGCTGCAACGAATGACGTATCTTCGTAGAACTGACAGCAATATTTTCAACATCATGTGCCTCAATACGTTGAACTTCAAAATCATATTTATTCTGCATCTCATTAAGAAGATTAAAATCGCCCATTCTGTTATTTCCAAAATGATGATCATAACCTATAACGAGTTTCACAGGACTTATATGTCTTAAAATATAATTACAGATGAAATCTTCAGAAGAAACACGAGAGAATTCTTTTGTAAAATTCACAACTATAACATTATCGACTCCAGATTTTTCAAGAAGTTCAAGTTTCTCATCTTGCGTCGTAATAAATCTGAGATTTGCCGCATTTATATTAAGAACCTGACGTGGATGAGGATAAAATGTTATCACAACCGTCTCGCCACCAATCTCTTTCGCTGTCTTCACCATATCCTTCAGTATAGCCTGATGACCAAGATGAACACCGTCGAAAGTACCGATAGTGACAATTGCGTTAGGTACTTTTACAAAATCGGAGAAGTTATTGTAAATCTTCATATTGCAAAATTCTCGATTATATATTTAGCGATTTGAACTGCGTTTGTGGCAGCACCTTTTCTAATGTTGTCAGAAACAACCCAGAAATTCAATCCTTTTTCTATGCTGAAATCACGACGGACGCGACCCACAAAAACATCGTCTTTATCGAAAGCCATAATCGGTGTCGGATAGATATTCTCGCTTGGATTATCATAAAGTGTAACGCCATCTGTGTTAGATAAAATATTTCTAACTTCATCTAAATCAAATTGTTGTTCAAATTCAACATTCACGCTCTCAGAATGACCTCCATAAACTGGAACTCGAACAACGGTAGCTGTAACAGCAATATCGGAATGTAAAATTTTATTTGTTTCAAAAACCAATTTATCCTCTTCAGCAGTATAACCAGTCTCTGAAAAATTACCGCCATGAGGAATCACATTCTCATGTATAGGATGTGGATATGCCGGATTATCAGAAACTTCTCCCTTTTGTTCACACGCCAATTGATTAAGCCCTTTTTGTCCGCTTCCGCTTACAGATTGATAGGTTGAGATAACCAAACGTTTCGCTTTGTATTTTTTATGTAATGGCGCCAATGCCATCAACATACATATTGTTGTACAGTTTGGATTTGCAATTATATGATTATCAATAGAAATATCTGAAGCATTGATTTCTGGAACCACCAAAGGAATCTCTTTATCTTTACGCCATGCCGAACTGTTGTCGATGACGTATGTTCCTTTTTCTGCAAATTTCTTGGCATATTGAAGAGATACTTCCGCACCTGCTGAGAAAATAGCAATATTAGGTTTTTCCTCAACAGCTTGATCTACAGATATTAATGTATATTCTTTTTCTTTATATACAATCTTTTTCCCAACAGATTTCTCCGAGGCTGCTACAATAATTTCATCAATAGGCAGATTCTGTTCAGCCAAAACCTGTAACATTTTTTGCCCTACCAAACCTGTTGCTCCTATAACAGCTACTTTCATTCCTTAAAAAATATTAATTAAAAATGGCTTTTTTTACACTCTTTTTGATTCATTTTTAACAATTATTAACACAAAAGTTAAAAATAGTTAAAAATCAAGAACTTAAAGAAAAAAGCCGTACTTTTATCTGCAAAAATACGAATTTATTAGAAATCTTAAACGTATAAAATTTAAAAAGCTAAAAACTATGAAACCTATTTTATTTTTATCATTATTAATTGCCATCTCCTTCACATGTAAGGCTCAAATTTGGGATGATTTCTCCGATGGCAATTTTATCGAAAATCCAACTTGGAACAACATCGATAATATGTTTATTGTTAACGACGAAAATCAATTGCAACTTAATGCAGATACTGCTGGCAATGCTTGGATTTCAACTCATTATAAAAAAAATGAAGAAATGGAATGGCGTTTTTGGATTAGAGAAAATTTCTCCCCTTCTTCAAAAAATTTCTGCGACGTTTATTTATATTGCGACAATACGAATTTAAAAACTACCAATCAGGCTTATATATTACGTTTCGGAGAATCTGGAAGTGATGATGTTATTGAATTGCTGCAACTTAACAATGGAGAACTAACGAGTCTAAGTCGAGGAACCGATACGTTTATTGCTTCTTCATTCTCCACTTTTGTTAAAGTAACTTACGATAAATCAAACTGTTGGAATATATTTATCGACAAAGATGGTTGCGGAATATATAAATTGGAAATGTCGGTATTTGATGAAAAATTAGCTGAATTAAGTCAAAATGCAACCTTCGGTTTTAAATGCACATTTACCAACAGCAACATCAAACAATTTTATTTCGACAATATATATATAGGTGAAAAAATTATCGACACTTTAGCTCCTGAATTATTGTATTGTGAAATTATCAACAACTTTAATCTTAGACTTGATTTCAATGAAGCTATAAATGAAAATTCTTTAACAAAAGAAAACTACACTATTGAAAATCAAAATATTAAAATCAAAAATGTGATTTATGGCGACAAGGTTTCAACTCTCATTATTGAATTTGAAAATGAAATTGAAGAGGAAATTTATCACACATTAAAAATAAAAAACATTGAAGACTTGGAAGGCAATATTTCAGATGAGATAATTTATAAGTTTTTGTATTACAACGCAAAAGAATACGACATTGTCATAAATGAAATTATGGCTGACCCATCGCCTCAAATTGAACTTCCCGACTGGGAATTTATAGAACTACATAACACTACAGATTTTCCTATAAACATAAAAAAATGGAAACTTACTATTGGAAATTCCGAATATGTGATTAATGAAAACATTGAAATTCAAGCTGATGATTATCTAATTTTATGTAACATTGACGCTGTTGATGATTTGTCGCAATATGGAAAATGTTATGGTTTTTCTTCTTTTCAAATAAGCAATTCTGGAACAAATCTGACATTGATTGATAAGAACGAAAATTACATTTCTTCTATAGACTTTAACATTTCATGGCATTCATCTGATTACAAAAAAGACGGCGGTTGGTCGCTCGAACAAATCGACGCTCATAATCCATGTGCAGGCAAATCAAATTGGAGCAGCTCTATATGCAATAGGGGAGGGACTCCAGGAAAAAACAATTCCATTGAGAATGAAAATATTATAATTCCAAAACTTGATTATATCTATCCGATTTCTAAAAATATTCTTGAAATATATTTCAATCAGAATATGAATATTGAGACTTTGAAAAACATTGAAAACTACTTCATAAAAGAAATGCAGATTCATCCTGATGAAATTTATATTTTCTCAGATAATAAAAACTGTATCGAATTGATTTTCAATCATGATTTTGAAGAAAACAAATTATACACACTTAATATCAATAATGTAAGAAATTGCAAAGACATAGCTCTTGAAAATGAAATTAACGCAGCTTTCGGAATACCTTCCCAAATAAAACGTAATGATATTATTATAAACGAGATTCTTTACAATCCTATTTCTCCGGGAGTTGAATACGTAGAGCTTTATAACCGCTCCGAAAATGTTATTGATTTAAGTAAAATCATGATTGGAACAATAAAAGAAAGCTTCCCGAATCCAGCAGATACCGTTGTAAAAGAAATAAGTTCTACAGGAAGAATATTACTTCCAAAATCCTATTGTTTGTTATCTATAGATAGTGAAATTGTTAAATATCAATACAATAGCACATCAGAAGATTTTTTAGACATAGGAGCGCTCCCATCATTGCCTAATGAAGAAGGACATATTTTAATATGTAATAAAGCGAGAGAAATTATAGATGAAGTATTATATTCAGAAAAGATGCATTATGATTTATTAGTTGAAACACAAGGAGTTTCTTTGGAAAGAATATCATCGGAAAATCCTTCTTACGATAAAAAAAACTGGCATTCTGCAGCATATAATGTAAATTACGGAACGCCAGGATATAAAAATTCGATGGCTGCTGATGTAACTGAAACCTATGATGATAACGAGATAAACATTATTCCGGAAATCTTCTCTCCCGATAGTGACGGCTTTGATGATATTTGCAATATCCATTATAATCTGAATGAAAACGGCTACACTATAAACATCAAGATTTTTGATTCCAATGGAAGATTAGTAAAGAATTTGTTGAACAATAGTTTAGTAAACAAGGAAGGTTTTGTCAGTTGGAATGGCTGCGACGATAATAATCATCTTCTCGAACCAGGAATTTATATTATTCAAACAGAAATATTTGACTTAAAAGGTTTTATAAAAAGAATTAGGAAAGTTGTCGTTGTGGCTACAAAAAAAGTCCGTAAGCGAACTCACGGACTTTTATATTTCGATTAAGAAATTTCTTAAAGTTTCATTGATACACCTGCTGAAACACCTGTGAAGCCACAGCCACCGAATTCAAGAACTACAGCAAATTTTTCGTTGAAATAGTAACGACCACCTAAATCGAAACCGAAGCTAAGACCTGTTGTGTGAAGTCCTACTTGAAGACCAGCGTATGTGTCTAAATTGTCAATGAATTGATAGTGGAAATTAGCTCTTCCTGCTAAGTTAAAGCTGATGTGACCTTCATTTCCATCATTCCACATAAAAAGACCAACTTGACCACCAACAGAAATAGCATCTTTGCCATTAATGAGATTGTCAACAACACCATAATCTGCTGAAACTGTAATTGGGAAACCACCGCCACCCAAACCTAAGCGTGCACTACCAACTAATTGACCTTTGCTCATTTCTTGTGCTTGAGCACCAATTCCTAAGAATACGAATGCTACAACTAAAAGTAAAAGTTTTTTCATGATTTTAAAATTTTAAATTGTTAATATTTAGAAGTACAAAAATAACATTTTTTTAAAAACAATTCTTTTATGCAATTTTATTTTTAATAAAAAAACATCAACTTATAAATTTTTAATTCAAATTTATTGCCACACTTTATACGAGACACCGACAGAAATTCCATTGTAACTACATCCACCATACTCAATAGTTGCAGCCAAATAATCACTGAAATAATAACGTGCACCTATGTTTAAACCAAAAGCAAAACCACCGCTGATAATACCAATTTGAAAACCAGCGTACGTATCCAAATAATCAATAAATTCATAGTGATAATTACATCTTGAAGCCAAGTTATAACTAAGATTATTTTCTACTCCATTATTCCATGTGAAAAAATTAAGTTGAGCTCCAATAGAAATAGCATCATCTCTATCAATAAGCCAGTCAATAACACCAAGATCAGCAGAGATAGAAACTGGAAATGCAGCTCCGCTATAACCAACACGAGCACTGTACATTAATACTCCTGATTCCATTTCTTGTGCCTGAGATGCTGTGTTTAAAAAGAATAATGTAACAACTAAAAACAACAGTTTTTTCATAATTTAAAACTTCAAATTTATTTAATACAAAAATAACATTTTTTTAAAAACAATATTTTTTTATTATTTTTGTAGAGTAAAATTAATTTTATTATGTCAAAGATTTTTAGCTCATTAATGAAAACTGTCTATTCTGTTGGAAATATCCCTATAGATATGAAACAGAAGAGATTAGATCCTATAAAAGCACAAACTAAAGAACTAAGAAAACTACTGAGAAGAGCTTCAAACACTGCATTTGGTGAATATTACAATTTTGATGAGATACTAAAATCTGATAATATCTTTGATTCTTACAGAAAAAATGTTCCTGTCTTTGACTACAATTCAATGTACAAAACATGGTGGTTCCGCGCTTTAAATGGTGAGACATTCGTCACATGGCCTGGAAAAGTAAAATATTTCGCTTTGAGTTCTGGAACATCAGAAGCATCAAGCAAATTTATTCCCATCACCAACAATATGTTGAACTCCATCAAGAAAGCAAGTCTTAGACAAATTTTAGCTGCAACTAAATACGATTTTCCTTTAGATTTCTACGACAAAGGTTTCTTGATGATTGGCGGAAGCACTCATCTTCAATATAATGGAACTTATTATTCAGGCGACTTGTCTGGAATTTCAGCAGCCAAACTTCCTTTCTGGTTTGAATATTTTTATAAACCTGGAAGAAAAATATCAAAGACAACCGACTGGAACACCAAACTTGATGAGATGGTTAAAAAGGCTCCATCATGGGACATCGGTGTTCTCGTTGGCGTGCCTTCTTGGGTACAAATACTCCTCGAACGCATCATCAAAGAATATAACTTGAACACAATACACGATTTATGGCCTTCTTTGTCGGCTTACGTACATAGCGGAGTGGTTTTCGCACCTTACGAGAAAAGCTTCGAAAAACTGTTCGGAAAACCTGTCGTTTATAGCGAAAGTTATTTGGCATCAGAAGGTTACATAGCTTATCAAGTAGATTTGAACAAACGTATAATGCAACTTATCGTTGACAACGGTATTTACTACGAATTTGTTCCTTTCAATGAAAACAATTTCACTGATGACGGTAACATAAAACAAGATTGTCAGACACTTACAATAAAAGAAATTAAAGAAAACGTCGATTATGCGATATTGCTTTCAACAAATGCCGGAACTTGGCGTTATCTTATCGGCGATGTCATAAAATTCGTTAACAAAGAAAAGTGCGAAATAACAATCACAGGAAGAACGAAGCAATTCTTGAGTCTCGTTGGCGAGCATTTGTCGCAAGACAATATGAATCAAGCAATTGAAAATATATCCAACGAATTTAAAGTCGATATCAATGAATTTACTGTAGCAGGTTTCCGTCAAGACAAGACTTTTGCGCATCATTGGTATTTAGGATGCGACGAGCCTCTCGATAAAGATGCCGCCTTAAAAAGAATCGACGATCATCTGAAAGTCTTGAATGATGACTATCGTGTTGAACGTGAGGAAGCTCTTAAAAATTTGTATATCGACGTTTTGCCAACACATGTTTTTTACGACTTCATGGAAAAAACCTCCAAGATTGGCGGAGCAACAAAATTCCCTCGTGTTTTAAAAGGCAAGAGATATGATGATTGGCAAGAATTTATTTCATCTTTAAATATTACCAAATGATTTTTTTAGAAGGCATTATAATTGGACTCTCCCTCGCTTTGGTAATGGGTTTCGGTCCGTCTTTTTTCACATTGATTCAAACAAGCATAAACCGAGGTTTCAAGTCGGCGATGTTTTTAGATATTGGCATTATTCTCAACGACATAATGATTGTCTGTTTAATAATAATGACCAACCTTCAATTTAATATTGAAGATAAAAAAAATCTTATTTATGCAGGAATAAGTGCCTGCATCATATTGATAATCTACGGTATATATACTTTCAATTTATCACCGAAGAAAATTATCAAAAAGAGTGAAAACAACAATCTTACTATAGATAAAATGAATGAAAAATTCGACGATGAGCCATCTTGTTTATTTTATATCAGCAAAGGCTTCTTAATCAATATTTTTAATCCTTTTGTATGGATTTTTTGGGTTACATGTGTTGCTACGGCTTCGAGTAATTTTGGTGGCGACAAATATTCTTTGATAATATTTTTTACTGGAGTTTTTACTACTGTATTATTTTTTGACATTTTAAAAGCACTTGGCGCATCGTCGCTACAACGATTCTTTACGGAAAAAATGTTAAAAAGATTAAACCAAGCTACGGGTGTTGCGCTTATTATTTTCGGATTATTTTTATTGGTAAGAGTTTTGTTTCTCCCTTTATAAGAATTATTCTTCAGAAAACTTGATGTCCTTAACATTAAGTTGAAGATTTGTTCTTCCTTGCCAGAAATTTTTCTCAATACAGTAACATATTGAGAATGGCTCTTTTGAGTGAACTCTCATATAATCGTCGCCTTTTTGGAATGCTATTCCGGCAAAAATCAAACTTGGGTCTTGTTGTTGACAAATTGTCAATTTGAGATGTTTTTTATTTCCGACAGAACGTGACAAACCGTTATCAACAACATTTTTAGATAAGAACACTGGAGCCATATTTCCAGGTCCGAATGGAGCGAATTGTTTCAAGACTCTGACAAATTTTGGAGTTATGTCGGAGAAGTCTATTTCCAAATCGACATTTAATTCTGGGATAAGTTCTTCTTTATCAATATTATTAGCGACATATTCCTCAAAACGACGAGAGAATTCTTCAAGATTCTCAGGTTTTAAAGAAAGACCTGCGGCATATTTATGACCACCGAAATGTTCCAACAAGTCGGAACAATTATCAATAGCGTCGTAAATATCGAAATTCTTTATTGAACGAGCCGAACCTGTGATAAGATTATTTGATCTTGTCAAAACTATTGTTGGTCGGTAGTAAGTATCTGTAAGTCTGGATGCTACGATTCCGATAACGCCTTTATGCCAATTTTCGTTGAATATAACCGTACTCTTAGCATTGAATATTTTCTCATTTTCAGCTATCATTGCAAGAGCCTCTTCTGTTATTTTGTTATCGAATTCGCGACGTTTCACATTCAAATCGTTGATAGAAGCCGCCAATTTATCGGCATGTTCTTTTCTTTCAGCTATAAGAAGTCTGACCGAATCGCTTGCTTTTTCAAGACGACCAGCAGCATTGATTCTTGGGCCAATCATAAAAACCAAGTCACTGATTGTCACTTCTTTATTTAATACATTCTGTGGATGTTCCGAATCGTTTGGTGTTTCTTCTTCAAGACGGAAAACATTGGCATGACTTAAAACGGCTTCCAATCCTGGGCGAGGATTTTTATTAATTAATTGTAATCCATAATAAGCCAAAACTCTATTTTCACCAGTTATAGGAACAATATCAGCGGCTATACTAACAGCAACCAAATCAAGGAGTTCATAGACTTTATCTATTGGTGTTCCCATTTCCATTGACAATGCTGTTATAAGTTTGAAACCAACGCCACAGCCCGACAATTCTTTATAAGGATATTGACAATCTGAGCGTTTAGAATCCAACACTGCTACTGCATTAGGTATTTCATCACCAGGACGATGATGGTCGCAGATAATAAAATCCACATTACGGCTTTTGGCATATTCTATCTTATCGACGGCCTTGATTCCACAGTCCAAAACTATGACAAGATTAAATCCGTTATCGGCAGCATAGTCTATACCTTTATATGATATACCATAACCTTCGTCGTATCGGTCAGGAATATAAAATTCTATTTTTTTCTTGTTGATGATATTTTTGAGGTATATATAAATCAGCGCAACTGCTGTTGTACCATCAACATCATAATCGCCATAGATCAAGATTTTCTCGCCTTTGTCGCAAGCTTCCTTTATACGAGCCACAGCCTTATCCATATCTTTCATCAAGAAAGGATCGTGAAGATGCGTTAATGACGGTCTGAAAAAATCTTTAGCCTGATCATAGCTCTCAATTCCACGTTGTACCAATAAAGTAGCCAGATTTTCATCGATTCCTAAAACATTCGATAAATCTCCAACAATTTGTCTGTCAACTTCTTTATTTAATATCCAACGTGTTTTCACAATATTTTTTTTGAACTTGTAAAATTACAACAAATAATTACTTTTTCCAAGTTTTTTTTCATCATTTTGAATAAAAAAATATTTATTTAATATTCAAAGATTTAGAACAGAGGGAGCGACAAATAATCTATGAAGGAGAAGAGTAATCCACATTGATTTGTTCATAAATCTTTTAAAAAAAGTTACCGAAATACTTTCTTAAATAAGATATATTTATTATTATTGCAATATGTTTAACTTAAAAATAAATGTCCCTTGAAAAAGATTAAAAGTTGCTTAATATCAGTCTTTTACAAGACTAATTTAGATAAAATTGTTGCTTTATTGAAAGAGCAAAATGTTCAAATTTACGCTACAGGCGGAACTTATGATTTTATAAAAGAACTTGACGACACAGTCAAAACCATAGAATCACTCACAAGTTATCCTTCAATTCTCGGCGGTCGCGTCAAGACATTACACCCAAAAGTGTTTGGCGGCATCTTGGGACGTTTGCAAAACGAGAAAGATGTTGAGGAAATGAAACAATACGAAATCCCAGCTTTCGACCTCGTTATTGTTGACCTTTATCCTTTTGAGGAAACTGTCAAGTCAACCGACGACCCTGCCAAGATTATAGAAAAGATCGACATAGGCGGAATTTCATTGATCCGTGCCGGCGCTAAGAACTTCAACGAAGTTGTTATCGTTCCTGATTCAAAATACTATACAGAATTCATGGAACTTTATAAAAAACAAGAAGGCTGCACAAGCATAGAAGACCGCAAACGTTTCGCTAAATATGCTTTCGCTACAAGTTCACACTACGACGGAATGATTTACGACTGGTTCGCAAAAGATTCAGAAACATCAGACTTGAACATTCATGTCAGCGACCACAGCGAATTACGTTATGGAGAAAATCCTCATCAAAAAGCTATGTTCTACGGCAAGCTCGATGAAGTATTCGAAAAACTCCACGGAAAAGATTTATCATATAATAATTTATTAGACCTTGAAGCTGGACTTAACCTCATCCGCGAGTTTGAAGAACCAACATTCGCAATCTTGAAACATAACAATCCTTGCGGTATTGCTTCACGCCCAACAATAGCAAAAGCTTATCAAGCAGCGTTGGCAGGCGACCCTGTTTCTGCATTCGGCGGCGTTTTCGTAAGCAACAAACCTATTGACGTGGAGACAGCTAACGAAATAAACAAAATATTCTTCGAAGTTATTGTAGCTCCTGATTACAATGAAGGTGTTTTGGATATTCTCTTCTCTAAGAAAAACAGAATCGTTTTGAAACTCAAATCTAACGATTTCCCAACAAAAACATACAAATCAGCACTCAACGGCATCTTGATGCAAGAACGCGACAATCATACAGAAACAATTGAAGACTTCAAAGCTGTTACTAATAAAAACATTGAAGCTCAAGAAATTGAAGATTTGATTTTCGCAAATAAAATTGTTAAACATAGCCGTTCAAACGCTATCGTTTTAGCTAAAAACAAACAATTATACGCTTCAGGTATCGGTCAAACTTCACGCGTTGACGCTTTGAAACAAGCTATCGAAAAAGCACGTTCTTTCGAATTCGACCTCAACGGCGCTGTTATGGCTTCTGACGCATTCTTCCCATTCGCCGACTGCGTTGAAATAGCTAACAATGCTGGCATCACTACCGTTATACAACCTGGTGGCTCAATAAAAGACCAAGACTCTATCGATTATTGCAACGCACACGATATGGCAATGGTATTCACAGGCTACCGTCATTTTAAACACTAATTAAAAATATTAAAAATGGGATTATTTTCGTTCTTCAATAAAGAATTAGCCATCGACCTTGGAACAGCCAACACCATTATTATTTATAATGATAAGGTGGTCGTTGACGAACCTTCCATCGTCGCTATAGAAAGAGACACCCAAAAAATCATGGCTGTCGGTAAGAGAGCTATGATGATGCAAGGAAAAACACACGAAAATATCAAGACTATCAGACCATTACGCGACGGTGTTATCGCTGACTTCCAAGCAGCTGAATATATGCTGAGAGAAATGATCAAAATGATTAATTTCCATAACAGCATTTTCCCTCCTGCTTTGAAAATGGTTATCTGTATCCCTTCAGGTATTACAGAAGTTGAAGAAAGAGCCGTTAAAGATTCTGCTGAACAAGCTGGCGCTAAAGAAGTTAGACTTATTCATGAACCAATGGCAGCAGCAATAGGTATCGGCATCGACGTTCTCGAACCTATAGGTAATATGATCGTTGACATAGGCGGCGGTACAAGTGAAATCGCTGTCATTGCTCTCGGTGGTATCGTCAATAATAAATCTATCCGCGTTGGCGGCGACGACTTTATCAGCGACATCGTGGAATATATGCGTAAACAACATAATATGTATGTTGGTGAAAGAACCGCTGAAATGATTAAAATTGAAGTCGGTTCAGCATTGACTCAACTCGACAATCCGCCTGATGAGTGCGCTGTACACGGACGCGACTTGCTCACCGGTATCCCTAAAGAAATAAAAGTTAACTACTCTGAAATAGCTTATTGCTTGGACAAGAGTATTAGCAAAATCGAAACAGCTGTGTTGAACGCATTGGAACAAACTCCTCCAGAATTGTCGGCAGATATTTACCGCACTGGTATTTATCTCACTGGCGGCGGAGCTCTCCTTCGAGGCCTCGACAAACGTTTACACGCTAAAACACAACTCCCAATACATGTCGCCGACGACCCATTGAGAGCTGTTGCACGCGGAACCGGTATCGCTCTTAAAAACTTCGACAAATTCCCATTCCTGATTAAATAATCTGGATTGCTAAGGTCATGTATAACCTAATAAAATTTTTAAAAAAATATAATTTTATATTGCTGTTTTTGATATTGGAAGTATTGTCTATCATATTATTGTTAAACAATCTTCCATATCAGAAGCGTAAACTCGTAAGCGCTGGTAACGCTATCTCAGGTAAATTGTTCGCAACAAAATCTAACTTCACCAATTATTTCTCTCTTAAAGAGGAAAATCAATTGATGATGGAACATAACGCCATGCTTATGAGTAAATTATATCATAATAACGATTCTTCATTACTTGAAGATTCAATATACCTCGACTACAGATTTATCCCAGCTAACGTTATTAACAATAGCATTCATCATGTTAATAACTTTTTGCTTATTGACAAAGGTAGAAAAGATGGAATCAAAAAAGATATGGGCGTAATATGCGAAAATGGTATTGTTGGAAAAATAGCTAACGTAAGCGATAATTACGCTTCTGTAATAAGTATGCTCCATCCTTATTCTATCGTAAGTGCAAGATTTACAGATAATCAGCATCTCGCAAATGTTTGCTGGGAAAATAAAGATTACCGCTTCGGAACAGTGAAAGATATTCCTCTTCATCTTAACCCTAAAAACGGTGACACTCTCGTAACAAGCGGATTCTCTAATATTTATCCCGCTAATATTATGATTGGAACCATAGAAGAAATGCTGAATTCAAACTCTAAGGATTTTAATACTGCCAAAATTCGTTTCTCAACAAACTTCAGCACTTTACAACACGTTTTTATCATTGAAAATTTACACCAAACCGAAATTGATTCGCTCTTGTCAAACAAATAAAAAATGAATAATAGACTGATTATAAATATATTAAGATTTATTGGTTTGTTGCTTCTTCAGGTTCTGGTGATTGACAACATAAGATTAGGATATTATATTCACCCTTACGTCTATGTTCTGTTTATTTTCCTATTGCCTTTTAACATTAAAGAATGGCAACTGCTTTTCCTTGGTTTCTTCACAGGATTGACAGTCGATTTATTTAACGGCACCCCTGGACTAAACGCTGCAGCAACAGTGTTCTTGGCTTTTATAAGACCTTTCGTCATCAACAGTATGACTAGAAGAAAAGATTTTAACATAAATGATGAACCTTCTCTTAACAATATGAGTATCAGTTGGTTTATTGTTTATTCATTAATTCTATTAACAGCTCATAACCTAATGCTTTTCCTACTCGAAGCTTTCAGCTTGAAACTATTAGGTACAGTATTGTTACAAACATTAATGAGCGTATTCAGTTCCTTAATGTTAATATTCATTATACTTTTACTTTTCAAGAAATCAAACAAAAAAATAATATAATCATGAAAACTAAACTTTTAACATTAATTATCGCAATTTGCGCTCTCGTTTCATGTAACAAATCAACATTTAATGTTAATGTTGAATTACAAAATGCAGATGGAAAAATGATTTATCTCCAAAAAATGTTCAATAATGAATTTATCTCATTAGACTCAGCCATCATGCAAAACAATACGGTAAATTTTGTTGTGGAAGTTAATAATCCTACAACTCAATATCAATTGGTAATAAAAGATACTAATCCGTTGAGATTCTTCAGCGAAAACAATGACGTAAAAATTGTGGGTGACGTGAAAAACAGAGATAGCTTAAACATAACTGCATCTTACGCTCAACAACTTGTAAATGAATATAATGTTGAATACAAAAAATACTCACAACAAAGAAAAGAATTAAGTGAAAAATTCAGAACAGCTCATCAAAATAATGATGAAGCAACAATGAAAAAATTAGAATCTGAATTTGACCAAATTGAAAAAAATATTAACAATTATCAAAAATTGTTCTTAACAAAAAATTCTAACAATTTCGTAGCTCCTTACATTCTTTATATGAATCGTTATAACTACGAACTTAATGAATTAGAAGACTTTGTTAACAATTTTAATATCAAGGAAGAAAACGAATATTCAAAACTTCTTAATGATTATATTGCTGTACTTCAACGTGTTGACATTGGACAAACTTTCGTTGATTTTACTCAAGAAACTCCAGAAGGATATATGATGTCAATCTCTGAACTAGTTGGAAAATCTAAACTTTTATTAATAGATTTCTGGGCTTCATGGTGCGGTCCTTGCCGTGCTGAAAATCCTAACGTAGTTGAAATTTATAAAGAATATCATGAAAAAGGATTCGACATTATCGGCGTTTCTTTAGATATGGAAAAACAAAATTGGATTAAAGCTATTGAAACTGACGGACTTATCTGGCACAATATCTCCGATTTGAAATATTGGAGCAACGAAGGCGCAAAATTATACGGCATTTCTTCTATTCCAAGTAACGTTTTATTAGACCAAAACGGAATAATTATCGCTAAAGATTTAAGAGGCGAAGATTTAAGAAATAAAGTTGAAGAAATTCTTAATTAAAATTGTTATATAGAAAAAATACTTATATGAAAAAATTAATAATTTGTTCACTTGCAATTCTTTCATTCTTTTCATGCAGCAAGAATACTTTTACTGTTGACGTAGAAATGCAAAACGCTAACGGTAAAACTGCTTATCTTCAAAAAATGATTGATAATGAATTGCTTAACATCGATTCTGCTTTAATAGAAAATAATAAAGCAGTATTTAATGTAAAGATGAATGACAACAACGACGCTTATCATCTTTATATAAAAGGTTGGAGACGCGCTTTACCATTTTTCGCTGATAATCAAAATGTTGTAATAAACGGTGATTTTAACGCTTACCATAAAATAAATATTACAGCATCAGATACTCAAAATAAATTGAATGAAATTGTAAGAAAGATTGACAAATCTGACGAATCTAATCAAAAATTCATAATCAACGAATTTTTCAAAATAAACACTGGTAACGAATTGGCTCCTTATATTCTTTATCGTTACAAATGGGCTTTCGATTTAAAGGAATTAAAAGAAAAAGTCAGCAGTATTTCACGAGGTGTCAACAGTGGTTATTTGAATAAATTAAAAGAATATATAAGTTTTTTAGAACGCACAGAAACTGGTCAGCCATATATTGATTTTACATTAAATAACATTGATGGAGAAGATGTTACACTTTCTTCACTCGTTGGAAAATCTAAACTTTTGTTAATAGATTTCTGGGCTTCATGGTGTCCTGACTGCCGCGTTGAAAATCCTTATGTTGTTGAAACTTATGAACTTTTTAAAGATAAAGGATTAGAAATTGTTAGTGTTTCTTTAGATACAGATAGAGAAGCATGGCTTAAAGGAATTGAAGAAGATAATTTGAATTGGGAAAACCATCTTTCAGAATTGAAAGGTTGGAATTGCCCTGCCGCAAAAGAATATGGCGTAGCATTCATTCCTCAAAACTTCCTTATTAACGAAGACGGCGTGATTGTAGCCAAAAACTTGAACGGTGAATATTTGAAATTATTTGTTGCAAGATATCTCAGATAATCAACACGACAAACAATCTAAAAAAATAAGCTGACTATAATTAAATGAAGTGAACCCCAAAGTTTGGACAAAAAACTTTGGGGTTTTTTATGCGCAAAAAACATGATTATGAAGCATTACTCAAATATATGAGTATGTTAGAAAATGGTTATTCCATCAATTACATCCATACAAAGTATGGTAT
>JAZQVL010000036.1:0-68787 GCA_045631805.1 Bacteroidales bacterium
TTTGGATGCGAGAAGAAGCCGGAACGGAAAAAGATATAGCGGAAAGCCCGACGGCAACGCTGGAGGCGGAGACGGAAGCGGAGACGGAACGCCCAAATAAAAGACTACAGGACTAAAAGACTACAGGACTACAAGAATGACGACATGCTCAATGAAGGATCGCACGGACATTTTTCATCCGCCAATCTGCACGAAATAGCACGAAGGAGTCTCCTCGGATCGCACGGATCGGCGCGGAAATGACTACACCCTATTAATTAAATAGAAAAGCGACATTTAAGCACAATGTCTTTCCGCAGAGAAATTCTTGTCCTTGCGTTGAGTGGATATGTCCGAACAAGTGATATGAGGGCCTATGATTATTCCGTCGCAATCATAAACGGTGTCTTGCATAACAATGATTCCGTTTACCTTCATCTTCTCCTTTATGGCATCGGCATAGTCTATTTCAAACGACAATTCGTGGTTGCCAGGAACAAAAAGCTTCCATTTGGCAGTATGCGCGGCAAACCATTCGATGAAGTCGTCATATTCATCGCCGTTAAGATTATCTTCCACGGCATCGCCGGCACATATTAATATATCCGCCTCTTCCGGCAGTGAGATTTTACGATGATTGCCGTGAGTGTCGGAAAAGGCGAAGATGGTGTGAGAGTTGATGTTAATCATTGTTGCCATTTTCAGCATTAATAAATACAGGTTCAACTAATAAATTACCTAAAACTTCTTTAGGAGCACCTACTAACACATCATATTCTTCATTTATTTTTTCTAAAAAATCTTCCTTAGACGCATTCTTATTTTCACAAGTTTCTATACGGTTACGGTTTACAATAATTCTTTTATTATAACCATTAGTAAAATAAATATACAAACATTTAGTTTTTACGCCATTTTTATTAAGGAATGCTGCCGTGGACAAACGATTCACTAATTGATAATATTTCTCCAACAATTTTTTTCAGCTGTTTCAATACGACAATATTCCCCTAATTGGTCATTAATAAACCTAAGTATTTCTTCTCTACTAGCAGAACTACCACTATATTTAGATTCCAATTCCCCCACATGAGCCTTTGCTTCCACCAAATAAATAGTATTATTTAGTGTAAAAACAGCATCCCAATTTTGCCAATTATCAATATTTCCAATTTTATATTTATGGTATTCATCATTGATTTTTTTATATGATGATTCTGGAACAATTTTTTCTAAAAAAGAAATTCCTTTCAATTCTTTGTCTCCAGATATACTCTTCATAGGATCACCAAATTCAAAATCCAACCAATCAAACTGACCATCATATTCATTTAAAACTTTTCTAATAATATCTTCAAGTAAATGTCTATGATGACCAAGAAATCTCATTAAATGGTACTCGCTACCATAACCACGTCCAATTTGTGCCATAATTTTATTTTTATTTATAATTGATAATCATTTCCCTTATCATTTCCTTCATTTCTTCTCTCAAGCTTTTCGGTTATAGAACTTCGACTTCCGTTCCGAATGAAAGTATGTCCTGTCGTAAGTCATAGTCGGATGCCACACGATA
Organism: Bacteroidales bacterium; assembly: GCA_045631805.1. Classification (GTDB taxonomy): domain Bacteria; phylum Bacteroidota; class Bacteroidia; order Bacteroidales; family F082; genus Limimorpha. Next base: position 1,556 of record JAZQVL010000036.1, read on the forward strand.
ACTGAAGATGCTATAATCGTCGTGCGTCTCGAGTTCTTTCTGACTTTTATGCAATGGCAATGAACGGAAATACTGTGACTGTCGTGATGATACTTTCAAAATCACATTTTCCTTTTTCATGTTTGGATAGACACGTGCGCCATAGACTCCGCTCCTTCGTAACGCCTTCTTCCAAAGGCACGTTAGACACAATCAAGAAAGCAAAACAAAAATGAATTGTGGTAAAAGTCGTGAATGTAAACTAATCACATCAGTTTCTTTATCAGTTCTATTTTGTCGTATGGCGGATATTTCATCGCAAAGTCGATTTTGTTTGACGACTTCAAGACCGCTCTTTTGTTGCTGAACGCCATAAAACTTTCCTGGGAGTGGTATTTTCCCATACCGCTCTCTCCCACTCCACCGAACGGCAACTGGTCGTTGCCGACATGCAATATAGTGTCGTTGACACAAACTCCACCAGATGTCGTTTTATTCAAAAGATCATACGCATTTTTATCATTGCCGAAATAATATAACGCCAAAGGCTTAGGACGCTGCATTATATATTCCGACACCTTATTAATATTGTCAAAAGTTATGACTGGCAGTATCGGACCGAATATTTCATGACTCATCACATCCAACGTCTGTTGTCCGTTGTCCGTTGTCTGTTGACCTAAATCAAGAAGCGTAAACTGAATGAATCTTTCTTCAGCATCACATTTTCCACCATATATGATTTTTCCTTCATTAAGGTATGACACCAATCTTTGATATGCTTTGTCGTTTATAATCCTGCAATAATGATTGCTCTGTTGCGAATCTTTTCCATAAAATTTCTCGACATAACAAATCATCTTTTCTATCAGTTCTTTTTTCACTGATTCATGCACAAACAGATGATCTGGTGCGACGCAGGTCTGACCAGCATTTATCGTCTTGCCCCAGACAATTCTTCTTGCGGCGAAGTCGATATTACAATCTTTATCGACGATACAAGGACTTTTTCCGCCGAGTTCTAAGACTACAGGCGTAAGGTTTTTCGATGCTGCTTCCATCACAACTCTACCCATATCAGGACTTCCTGTATAGAAAATAATATCGAATTTCTGTGCCAGCAACGCCTGGTTCACGTCTCTGTGTCCTTGAATCATCGTGATATATTCCGCATAGAAAGTCTCATCGACAATTTTCTGCATCACCGCCGATGTATTTTGAGAATAAGGCGACGGCTTCATCACGGCGCAGCAACCAGAAGAAATAGCACCGACCAAAGGAGCGAACATCAGATGGAAAGGATAGTTCCATGGTGCGATAATCAAAGCAACACCAAACGGCTCATACATCACATGACTCTTCGACGGAAACAAATACAATGGAGTCTTAACTTTCTTAGGCTTCGCCCATTTCTTAATATTTTTTATATGGTCGTTAATTTCATTTAAGACAATGCTAATTTCTGTCAAGAAAGCTTCTTCTTTGCATTTATGCAAATCTTTCCACAAAGCATCATAAATATCGTCGGAATATTTCTCAACTGCATGCTTTAGTCTTTTCAACTGTTTCAGACGGAAATCAATTGATTTTGTTTCATTTGTCAGAAAAAATTCTCTTTGTTTTGAGACGATTTGAGTTACTAAGTTACTAAGTTGCTGAGATGCTGAGGTTGCTAATTCCATTGTATTTATGATTTATTTTTAAAGGATAAGACCATATGCCTTGTCCATTTTTATAAATACAAAAATAATGAAAAATTGTTTTGAACTTTGACTTTGACATTGAACTTTCAAAAGACCATTGAACTTTTAACTAAGAGCCTTAAACTTTTGCCTTTCGACTTGCAGTCTTGTAGTCTTTCTCTGGGCGTTCCGGCTCTGCCGTCGGGCTTTCCGCTATATCTTTTTCCGTTCCGGCTCCTTCTCGCTTCCAAAATCCGCCTCCACTCCAAAAGGATGCCGCTCCAATCCCTAACGCGGAAGGGGTAGTGATTGAAAATGGAAAGTAGAAAATTAAAAATGGGAATAATGACAAGTTCTGGACCAAATTTTGTCCTCTACCTTGCCCTTATCCCCAATTGTATATTGTTAATATAAATTAATCTTATCTGCTTCTATTTCTTCCTCTGCGGCCTGAATCTTTCTTAGAATCTCTTCTTGATTCTTTTTTAGAGTCTTTTTTAGAATCTCTTCTCGACTCTTTCTTGCCTTCAGCTTTGTAGCTTCTGTCGCCGAATTTATCACGGTTCTTGCGTTCTGGTCTGTCGTCGTCGAAATTACGTTCACGACGTTTTTTAGAACCTTCTTCTTTTTCTTTTTTCTTCTTAGGCTTAGGATCAGAAGTTGTTATCTCGACACGTATTCCTTCTGTATTTTTTCTGTCATCTGCAAAACAGTCAACGATGAACTGAGCTTGACGTTCGTCAACATCCACAAAAGAGAAGTTCTCCATCATATCGATTCTGCCAATACGGATATCTTTTGTTCCAGTTACATCGTTAATCTTTCCGATGATATTATTAGGTTTTATTTTATCTTTCTTACCCTTACTGAAGAACAGACGTTGCAGACCGCTATCGTCGTAATCTTTCTTTTCACCTTTCGATTTTTTCTCTTTTTTCTCAGGTTTAGAATCGTCGAAGTTAAGGTCTTTAGCATCTTTATAATAATCGAGGAAACGGTTGAAGTTAAGAGCCACCACTCTTGTGATAAGTTCCTCTGGTGAGAGCCAGCCCAACTTTCTGAAAACTATTGGGAGATAATCGGCTATATCATCACGCATAATATCAACTTTTTCAAGTCTGTCGATATGATTGAAGAGCTGCTTTTCACACACTTGTTTTGCAGAAGGCACCATAGCTCTTTCTATCGACTGTCCGAGTTGTTTCTCGATAGCTTTTATTTTGTGTTTTTCGCGTGAGTGGATAAGGCTCAAGCAAACACCGGTTTTGTCGGCGCGACCTGTACGACCGCTACGGTGGATATAAACCGCTGTTTCGTCAGGGAGGTTATAATTAATAATATGAGTAAGGTCGCTGACGTCGATACCACGAGCTGCCACGTCGGTTGCTACCAGAATTTGGAGGTAACGTTGACGGAAGTGATTCATAACCAAGTCGCGTTGAGCTTGTGAAAGGTCGCCGTGCAATGAAGCTGCGTTATATCCATCATGGATTAGGTTGTCAGCAACTTCTTGTGTTTCAAGCTTTGTTCTACAGAATACTATACCATAAATAGAAGGTGTGTAATCTATAAAACGTTTCAAAGCGAGATAACGGTCGTTAGCTCTAATCAAATAATGGATATGACGAACGTTAGCAGTACCAGAATTTTTTTGACCTATAGAAATTCTGACTGGGTCGGTCATGTAATGGTTAAGAATTTTCTCGACTTCTACAGGCATTGTTGCAGAGAAAAGATGAATATTTTTTTCTGCTGGCATATATTCGAGGATTGCATCAACATCTTCTTGGAAGCCCATATCGAGCATTTCGTCAGCTTCGTCGAGGACAATTGTCTTTACATTACTGAAATCCACTTTGTTACGACGAATCATATCTTCAAGACGACCTGGAGTAGCGACAATGATTTGAGGTTTCTTGGCTAAATCTTTAAACTGATTTTCGATACTTGCGCCTCCATAAACCGGCACTACTAAAATTTCAGGGATATATTTAGAGAAATTTTTGAGGTCTTTTGTAATCTGAACACAGAGTTCGCGAGTCGGGCAAAGCACCAAAGCCTGGACGCAACGTTGAGAAGCGTCTATATTGTTAAGCAATGGGAGTCCGAATGCTGCTGTCTTACCGGTACCAGTCTGAGCGAGGCCAACCATATCAGTTCTTTGCGACAATAAAACAGGTAATGTTTCTTGTTGGATTGGCATAGGTTCTTTGAATCCCAGCTCATCAATAGCCCTCAGTATAGCCGGGTTCAAATTGTAATCTTGAAATTGAGACATAAAATTTTGTCGATTAATTTATTATTTAATGAATTAGTTGCAAAGATAATAAAAAAGACAACAAGTCCACAAGACAACAAGTCCACAAGTTTTTTTTAGTAAAAAAGGAAGAATTTCGTTATCTTTGCCACTTATTTTAAAATCGGTTAAATGTCAAAAAAATTATATTATTTATTTTTAACTTGCATCCTAACTTTAGGATTCATGTCATGTTCTGATAAAGAAGAAAGCTTCATTGAGCCAGAAGTTGTTAAAGCGTTGCCCGTCATAAATGTAGATAGTATTTTCATCAGCCTTGACGAAGATATAATAAAGAAAAAGGCAGAGAGCATCGACAAAGTTTTCAGCAATTTAAGAAGAAAAGTAGGTTTTAACGGAACCGTTTTATATGCCGAACAAGGCCGCATAATTTATAACAAAGCATGGGGATTCCGTAATTTAAGAAAGAGATGCGACAGCCTTCAAGTTGAAGACAAATTTCAACTTAGTTCTGTTTCAAAAATGTTTACAGCCGAAGCCATTATGATTTTGAAAAACGAAGGCAAAATAGATTACGATATTGACATTAGGGAATATATTCCAGAATTCCCTTACGATGGCATCACCACTCGTCTTCTTCTTAACCATCGTTCTGGTTTGCCAAGATACGAAAGTCTGGCCGATGACAAATGGCCCGACAGAAAAAAGCCTTTTTTAAACGAAGACATGATTGCTTTTTATGCCAAGCATAAACCAACGCCATATTTCAAGCCTAACAACGGTTTTAATTACAGCAATGTCAATTACGCATTATTAGCTTCAATAGTAGAACGTGTTTCTGGAATGCCGTTCGCCGATTTCATGAGAACAAGAATTTTCGAGCCTCTTGGAATGGACGACTCATACATTTATGAGATGCGTCCCGACACATTAGTATCAGCATACATAGAAAACGTAGTTCAAGGGTATTATATGGACCGTCGTCGTCCTATGCAAGCACCTAACGAATATCTCAATGGCGTTAAAGGCGATAAAATCATGATTTCAAACACTGAAGACATGTTTAAATTCTGGACCGCTGTTGATTACGGCTTGCTTATTCCTGATTCAATACAAGATGAAGCATTCAAACCCGGAAGTCCGAAGAGTAAGAAACGTAAAGACAATTATGGCTTTGGCTGGAGAATACCCAGCAAATATCCAGGATGCTACTATCATTACGGATGGTGGAAAGCATATCGTTCTTTCTTCATCAGAGATGACATAAACGACAAAACCATTATTATTTTAACAAATACTAATAAAGGACCTAATTCTGACCACTTCTGGAAGATTATAAACGACAAGAACAATCCTATTCCTCCAGCTTCCGTTAACATCAATTATTGGGAAACCAAAATAGGCTCACGTTTTCCTTACTCTTCTTACCGAGAACGTAATGTTAACGAATAAAATATTATTCCTTAACAACTAACTTGTAACCTATTCCATGGATGTTTTGCAACTCCACATTAGGATCATCTTTTAGAAGTTTCCTAATCTTCGTTATATAAACGTCCATATTACGAGCATTGAAATAATTTTCCTTATGCCAGATTCTTTGCAAGGCAAAAGAACGTTCCACCACCCTGTTCTTATATTCGCAGAACATAAACAGCAGGTCCAATTCTCTTGCGGTGAGTTTTTTCTCAACTCCGTTTCGTATCAAAACATGCCTGATACTATCGAATGTATATGAAGCCAACTGGAAAACATGTTCATTCTTTGTTCGCAATACAGTTCTGCGACTAATGGCTTTTATTCTATCCAACAATTCATCCATACTGAACGGTTTGATGATATAATCATCCGCCCCAATTTCAAAACCGCGCGACACATCATTTCTCGACGATTTTGAGGTCAGAAAAACGAATGGTATCTCCTTGTCGCATTTCTTTATCTTCTCTGCCAAAGAAAATCCATCCATGTTACGCAAAACAACGCTTGATATCACAAAATCAAAAGCTTCATTTTCAAAACGTTCAAAAGCCTCGTTTCCATCAAGACATAATACTGTAGGATAACCCTTTACGGTCAGATACGATTTAAGAATATAACCTAAATTCTTATCGTTCTCCGCTAATAAAATTTTAACTACCTTTCCCATAACTTCTATATCTACAACTTAAAATATTTGATTCGTTATTTTTTTATTTTTTACCACTTAATCGCTTTTATTTTCTCTCTATATCTACATACATTAAAGTTTTAGTTAATAATACATACAATATTTGATCAAATATCTGTACAAATATAAGACGCATACTTACTTTTTTCCAAATAAAAGAAGGATTATTTATTAGCTTTTAACAATTTTTAACACATTTTCACAAAAAAATTAAGTTTTTAGTTAATTTTTATTAAGATTTGAAAAAAATGTTTATCTTTGCAGTGCGAATGATGATTATCATTCGTAAGGTTTCATAAATTTTGGTTTTTGGTTCTCGAGACCATCCTTGCTCAAGGATGGTCTCTTTTTTTTATTATTTTATCTTTTCAATACCTTTTTATAAAAATATGTTGTAACTTCGCAACATAATATAAACACATATGTAACATGGTACAAATTAGCACAAACTTAAAGCACATTAAAGGTTTTATCAATGATGAACAACTTCTTCATTTTAACAACAAAATAGAAAACACCTTTAATACAATATACAACAAATCTGGTGCAGGCAACGATTTTTTAGGCTGGACAACTCTTCCTTCCGAAATGACAAAAGAGTTCATCCAGGATATTAAAGCTCAAGCAGAAATGCTTCGCAAAAAATCCGATATTTTTGTCGTCGTCGGAATTGGAGGTTCTTATTTAGGTGCAAGAGCTGTCATCGAAGCCTTGTCACATCAGTTTAGTGCATTAATTAATAAAGAAGGTAACACTCAGATAGTTTATGCTGGACATAATATGAGTGAAGAATATATGGTGGAGCTTCTCGAACTCCTCGACCAGAAAGAATATTCTATGGCTGTCATTTCCAAATCTGGAACGACAACCGAACCTGCCGTCGCTTTCCGTATCTTGAAAAATCATCTTGAAAGCAAATATGGCAAAGAAGAAGCTAAAACCCGTATCGTTGCCATCACCGACAAAGAAAGAGGCGCTCTTAAAACTCTCGCCAACAACGAAGGCTACAAAACATACATCGTTCCCGACAATGTAGGCGGCCGTTATTCTGTCCTTACTCCTGTAGGTCTTCTTCCTATCGCAGTGGCTGGCATCGATATCGAACAACTCGTTGAAGGCGCTCTTGCAATGGAAAATTACTGCAAAGAAAACCAAAACAGCGACAATGTCGTAGCTCAATATGCCGTCGCTCGCCAAGCTTTATATCACAATGGCAAGACAAACGAAATATTGGTAAGCTATGAACCTCGTCTTCAATATATAGCTGAATGGTGGAAACAACTCTACGGCGAAAGCGAAGGCAAAGACGGAAAAGGCATCTTCCCTGCTTCAGACATCTTCACCACCGACTTACATTCAATGGGTCAATATATCCAAGACGGTTTGCGCAATTTATTCGAAACAATCATTTCCGTTGAAAAACCTACCAAAGAAATGAGAATACCTCTCGCCGACAACGACCTCGACCAACTAAATTATATCGCAGGAAAACGATTGTCGGAAGTAAACCGCACAGCAGAGACAGCTACCATTCTCGCTCATGTCGATGGCGGCGTTCCTAACATCGTCATTCAAATCCCTGAAATATCAGCATCCGCTATAGGCGAATTGATATACTTCTTCGAGATGGGCTGCGCATTGAGCGGATATATGTTAGAAGTAAATCCTTTCGACCAACCTGGCGTTGAGGCTTATAAGAAAAATATGTTCGCTCTCCTCGGCAAACAAGGATTCGAAGACAGAGCAGCTGCTCTTAAAGAAAGAATAAAATAATTATAATAATTAAACATACAACAAAATTGAAAGACAATTATAACGACATCGAAATAATGGCTCCGGTTGGCTCATACGAAGCTTTATCGGCTGCCATTCAAGCTGGCGCAGGCTCAATTTATTTTGGCATCGGCAAACTTAACATGCGCTCTAAGTCAACAAAGAATTTTACTTTGGACGACCTTCATAACATTGCTACAATATGTAACGAACATAATGTAAAAAGTTATGTAACCATCAATACCGTTGTCTTCGACGAAGAACTTGACGAAATGCGACAACTCGTCGATGCAGTGAAGTCTAACGGCATTTCAGCTATCATAGCTTCTGACCAAAGCGTAATTCAATACGCCCGTCAAATTGGCGTTGAGGTTCACATGTCAACTCAATGCAACATCACCAATATCGAGGCCATCAAATATTATTCACAATTTGCCGACGTAATGGTGACTGCTCGTGAGGTTTCTGTAAATCAAGTCAAAGCCATCACAAGAAAAATAGAAGAACAAAATATCAGAGGTCCTAAAGGCGAGCTCATACGCATCGAAGTATTCTGCCACGGAGCTTTATGCATGGCGGTTTCAGGAAAATGTTACCTCAGCCTCGACAACTTCAACACTTCAGCTAACAGAGGCGCATGCGTACAGCCATGCCGACGTGGCTACGAGGTTCAAGACCGTGACAAAGAAATCACCCTCGCTATAGAAAACGAATACATCATGTCTCCGAAAGATTTATGCACATTGCCTTTCTTAGACAAACTCCTTGATGCTGGCGTGAAAATATTGAAGATCGAAGGTCGTGGCCGTTCTCCAGAATATACAAAAGTGACTGTTGGCGTTTATAGCGAAGCCGTCGAGGCAATTAAAAAAGGTGAATTCACCGAGGAAAAGATAGCAGCATGGACAGAACGTCTGCGCAGCGTATATAACCGTGACTTCTGGGACGGATATTATCTCGGAAGAAAAACAGGCGAATGGACACAACGCTACGGTTCTCAAGCAACTAAGACTAAAGTATTCGTCGGAACCGTTACCAACTTCTTCGGAAAAATCAATGTGGCTGAAATTAAAATGGAAACACAAGACCTTAAAGTCGGCGACGACATCATGATTATAGGTCCGACAACTGGCGTTTATGAAGACAAAATCTCTGAAATACGTGTTGACCTCAAATCTGTAGATTCCACCGAAAAGGGAGAGTTGTGCTCAATACCAGCGAAAGGCATTGTCAGACGCGGTGATAAGGTTTACAAAGTGATTGACGCCGAAATATAAATAAAATGCAATTATTCAACCTACACACTCACAGCAATTTCTCCGATGGTAAAGCCGGTGCGGAAGATGTGGTAATCGAGGCTATCAATCAAGGATTGAAAGTCCTCGGTTTCTCCGACCATTCCCCCGTCCCTTTTGAAAACAATTTCGCCATAAAAAAAGATGAGGTCCATAATTATATCTCTACAATAAAATCATTAAAAGAGAAATATCAGGACAAGATTGACATATATTGTTCAATGGAAATGGACTTCATCCCTGGTATCGTTAAAGATTTTAAGAAAACAAAAGAAGAACTCGGTCTCGATTATATGATCGGTTCCGTACATCTTGTCGGAAACGACATAGAGAGATTGTGGTTTATAGACGGTTCAAAAGTCGAGACATACGACGAAGGCCTTAACAATTATTTTGACGGTGATATTAAAAAAGGTGTAAAAACATTCTTCTATCAATATAATGAAATGATAGAGACAGAGGAATTTGACATAGTAGGTCATTTTGACAAAATCAAGATGCATAACCGCAACAGATATTTCCTTGAAGACGACAAATGGTATCGTGATTTGTTAATGGAAACATTGACATTGATTAAAGAAAAATCTCTGATTGTGGAAGTCAACACCAGAGGTATATATAAAAAACGTAGCAGCGATTTCTATCCATCAACATGGACTTTGCCAATAATGCGAGAAATGAACATTCCTGTTGTGATAAGTTCCGACGCTCATCTTCCAAACGAACTGACATTATGTTTTGAGGAAGCAGAGAAAGCATTGAAGGCTGCGGGCTACAGAGAAACGATGTGTTTTAAGAATGGAACCTTTAGCGGTATAGGTTTATAAGAAATTCCGTGATTTAAAAATAAAAACCCCACCTTTACACGAAAGGCGGGGAAAAACAATATAAAGATTATGAAAAAAATTTCAGCGTTTAAGAACATATACTAAACGCTGATTTTTTTGCAATATTGTAAAGACCCAATTTTTTTCGTTATGATATAAACGATGTTTAGATAATATTTTTATGTATTAATTGAAAGCGCCAAAACCGACGGCTATCAGATAGCAATATCATCTATTGTCATTTATCATTTTATTTTTTATTTCTTGGCGACTCGGCATCACAGTTTCTCATCGACTAAAAAAGAAAAATTTGTCTCGTCAGACGAAACTGACAAAACAAATTTATTCTTAATAAACAAGATTTGAAACTCGTTTTTTAGTAAAATGCTAAATCAAATTATTTGTTAGCACCTTCCATGACTAATTTACCTTTGTAATATAAGTCACCATCAACGTAGTAAGCTCTGTGGTAAACGTGGATTGTACCAGTTTCTTTACATACTGCTAATGTTGGAGCTTCTGCCTTGTAATGTGTTCTTCTTTTTGCGCCTCTTGTGTGAGACTGTCTTCTCTTAGGATGTGCCATTTTACACTATTTTTTGTTGTTAATTAATTATCTTTTTTCTCTTTTAATTCTTCCAAACATTTCCAGCGTGGGTCGATGTCATCGTTTTCCGCTACTTGGTTTGCTGCGTTTTCAAGATAGTTAATAATCTCTTGATTGCATTCGCTGACATCTTCATGAACTCTATGAATTGGCAATGACAAGATTATATATTCATAAATCAAAGATGAAACATCGAACTCTCCTTCTTCTGACGGGATGACGATAACATCATCTGATTCCTCTTCATATCCATGTCCGTATTTCAAATATATGACGACCTCATTTTCTATCGGTTGTTCATATTCATCATTGCATCTGTCACATGGGATAAACACACTGCCATTGAAATTAAATGTCAAAATTGACTCTCTTTCGTGTTTTTCAACATTCAAATTCACTTTTACACAGCCTTTTTGCACCTCTGAAAACTCATAATTTTCAAAGAATTTATCATCAACTTCGAACTCAAAATCGTGATAACCAACTGATAATCCAGCTATTGGCAATATGTAATCGTTTCCCATCTTCATAATAACCCTAAAATCGGGATGCAAAGATAACAAAATTATTTCATTTTTTAAACGTTTTCTTTTTATTTTTTTAGAGCGACATGAGGCAAAAGAGCAAAGTAGCAACAATAGCAATAACAGATTGAGTGTTAATAATGTAACTAAACAACATCTTAATATCTCATCAGTTTATCGTCTTCCTTTAAACTCGAATCCCAACTCCTCCACTGTTTTCTTGACGATTTCATCATTTGGAGCTCCTGTCACAACAGCTTCTTTCTTTCCTAAAATGACTTCGACATCTTCAATATTGTCTAATGCCTTTAAAGCTTTCTCGACAGAATTCTTACAATGATTGCATGACATTCCTTCAATACGATAAACCACCTGATTCTCGTTTATCGCTTCTTCTTTCTTAAAAATTTTTAACATAAACGCATTTATTAAAAGTAAAACCAAAAGTATTCCTGATACTATCTCCAACCATGACAAGCCAAGTCCACAGTGAGAAGAACAATGTCCGTATGATTCGCTTAATGAAGTTAATGCAAACCATTCCCTTGGCAAAAAATAATCCACCAACAAACCACTTATTATCGAACCGAAAATAATAGAGGCCAGATAGAACAACAACTGTTTTTTACCCAATGATTTTCCCACCACTAACAAAGAAGCGACGCTGACTCCTGGACCTGCTATCAGCAAAACCAATGCAGCTCCCGGCGACAATCCTTTAAGCATCAAAGCCGCCGCAATAGGAATGCTCCCTGTTGAACAGACATACATAGGTATGGCTATCAACAAGACAATCAACATAGTGACAATAGAAGGGAGATTTAAATTTGTGAAGAATGAATCTGGAACTAATATTGTAATCAAAGCTCCTACAATCAATCCAACGACTAACCATTTTCCGATATTTTGTACCAAATCGATGAAGCTGTATCTAAGAAACTCAATAAATCTATTTCCACCACTGCCATTATTCTCGCAAGAACAATTTTGTCTCACTATTATTTCATCTTTTGAAAACCAAGTTGTTACAGCACCTCCCGCTATTGAAGTCAGCAATGCAGCCAAAGGACGTACAATGGCAAAAGGAAGTCCCATCATCGAATATGTCGCAATAATAGAATCAACACCTATCTGTGGCGTTGAAATCATGAAAGCAACCGTAGCTCCTCGTGATGCTCCGTCTTTTCTTAATGAAATGGCAGTTGGAATAACACCACACGAACATAATGGAAGCGGTATTCCGATTAAAGCTGCCAACAACACCGACTTGAAATTCTCTTTGGCCAAATGCTTTTCAAAAAAAGTAGATGGCATAAAGACATGAAGAACGCCCGCCATTAAAAAACCTAACAAAAGGTATGGCGCCATCTGACATAACATATTAAAAAATGTTAACAAACCGTCTGTTAATTCATAATTCATAATGCACAACTCCTAATTAAAGATAGAGACGCATCTACAACAAAATGTCATCGATACGTCTCACAAAATTAGTATTTTTTCAATTTACATTGAGAGTTTTTTGAACAACAACTGCAATCACAACATGATTTGTTATCGTTGCCTTTTCTCAATTTCTTCACTACAGAATAAACCGTATATATTACTGCAATACATATTATTATATATGTGATTATTTCTTGTACCATTTTAAGTTTTTGAATCTATAGTAGTGACATATATATTATAAAGTCATGAGTTTAAAAGAGTGAACCTATTTGATATATCAAGAAAGAAACAATCCAAGCTATGCCAGTGTTGTAGAACAGAGTAAATAAAACTGCTTTCCATCCGGCTTCACGTCTTACTGCAGCTATCGTAGCGAAACATGGCGTTGATATTAAAACGAAGACCATAAATCCGAACGCCACCAATGGGGTGAATAGCAATTCTCCTTCTTTTGGTCCTGATGTCCATCTTTGCGTTCTTACCTTCTGTACCAATGAAGCAGTGCCTTCATCTTCGTCAGATGCTTGCAACAACACACCTAATGTCGAAACTACAACTTCTTTGGCAGCGATACCAGTTGTCAAGCTGACGCCCATTCTCCAATCGAAACCGCAAGGACGAACCACAGGTTCTATGATATGGCCGAGACGACCCATATATGAATTTTCACTTAAAACCGCATTTTGTTGCAATTCAAGAGACTTGATAGTTGCAGTTTTCTCTTCTTCTGAAATATCATTGTTATTTTCAACCAATTCTATTTCTTGAGCTATCATGTCTGCCTTTTCACAATCTCTTGGGAAATATTCCAATGCCCAGATTATGACAGAAGCCACTAAGATGACAGTTGCCATTTTCTGTAAATATTGAACGCTCTTATCCCAAATATGCATCATGGTGTTACGCATTGTCGGGATACGATAAGGAGGAAGCTCCATAACGAATTGTTCCGATAATCCTTTGAAAGCTGTCTTGTTTAAAAGAAGAGCTGTCAATATTGCTATTATCGCACCGATAAGATAAACACTTAACAATATAAGTCCTTGATTCTTATCGAAGAACGCTGCCACAAAAAGGAGATAGACAGGCAGACGAGCCGAACATGACATAAATGGCAATACCAATGCTGTCACAATTCTATCCTTACGATTTTCCAATGTCCTCGTTGCCATGATGGCAGGCACCGAACATCCGAATCCTATCAAGAAAGGAATGAAAGATTTGCCGTGAAGCCCGATTTTATGCATCAGTCTGTCCATGATAAATGCAGCTCGAGCCATATAACCAGTGTCTTCTAATATTGAAATGAAGAAGAATAAAATCAATATGTTAGGAAGAAATACAAGAACTCCACCAACACCAGCGATGATACCATCGACGATAAGGTCACGTAAAATACCTTCGTTCATCCATGAAGCAACATGTTCGCCAAACCAAGCCACAGCATTTTCTATCCATTCTTGCGGATATGCGCCAATGGTGAATGTAGTCTGGAACATCACCCATAAGAAAAAGATAAGTATTGGAAATCCTAACCATTTGTTAGTAAGAATATTATCTGCTTTATATGCCTGATTTTTAATCTTGCCTTCGTTTTTCTTATATGTCTCTGTCAAAGCTCCTCTAATAAAAGCGTAACGAGCATTTGTTAAAAGAGTATATACATCTTCGTCATAATCCTTCTCCAATTCAATACGTTTTGCTGTAGCAGAAGAGATAATTTCATCGCCATTAGGTAAATTCTTAATCTCTTCAATGGTAGATTGGGAATTTTCCAAAACATTGATGGCGATATAACGAGAAGGATATATATTAATAATGTCTTTATTGACTTCTATGAGTTTCTTTATCGGGACTATAGCGTCTTCGATGTCACGTCCATAATTGATATGAATGTGCTTGCTGAGATTTTTCTTTTCTTCATAAACATCAATAATAGTCTCAAGCACTTCAGTGATGCCAATTCCTTTCACGGCAGTCGTCGGCACAATAGGAAAACCCATCATATTGCCAAGAGCCTTATAGTTGAACGAATCACCTTTGGCTCTCATCTCATCATACATATTAAGAGCCATGACAATACGCACATTCATATCGACGAGCTGTGTAGTAAGGAAAAGATTACGTTCGAGATTAGAAGCGTCAACAATATTAAGTACTACGTCAGGATTGTTTTTGGTGAGATAATCGCGAACATAACGTTCTTCAGGAGAGAACTCTGTTATAGAATAAGTTCCTGGCAAATCAACAAGATTTATCGTATAACCATTATGATAAAAAGTGCCGACTTTAAAATCGACGGTGACACCGCCATAGTTACCTACTTTTTCATGAAGACCTGTTGCATGATTGAAAAAAGATGTCTTTCCTGCATTAGGATTACCAACCAAAGCAACAGAGATATTATTTGTCTTTTCTTTTATAACATTAGCAATTACATCTTCGCTAATAGTTCCATTATATTCAGACGAATTGGTGCTAACATCATCAATAGGAACCACTTCAATCTTATCAGCCTCACTTCTTCTGAGAGAGATGTGAGCCTGCATCACCTGATATTCAACAGGATCCAAAAGAGGCGCATTCTTGATGACTGTTACAGTCTCTCCTTTCACAAAACCTAATTCCATGAGACGATGACGCAATCCACCATGACCATTCACTTTCACGATGACACACTTTGTGCCTGTTGCCACTTCGGCTAAGCTTGTATTATTTATATTGTTGTTTTCCATAGAGTCTCGTTAATGACGATAACAAAAATATACATTATATATATAAAACGGTGTAATTATTTTTAGGTAATAATATTAAAAAACAATACCCATTATTAGTTAAAGAGATATAGCGAATCTCAACATACCGACAAGCGAATTATCAACAGGGAATTCCATTCCTGCTGGATTAACAATATATTGAATGTCTGGTTTTATCAAAAAGTTGTCAGTAATCTGATATTGATAGAAGAATTCTATTGCAGTCTCTGCTTTTTTATCTGCAAGAAATACTGAAGTAAAAGCGAGTCCCATCATGTCGTTGCCTTCTTCTGAGAATACACCTTCCAAGTTGAGGCCAGCTGCGAGGTGAAAGTGGTTTTGAACTGTCGAGATACTGTGATTATGAGTTGCAGGGATGTTATCTGCAAAACTTACTTGTGCGAAAGGTTTGAGGCTACGGACTCCATTGTTCCAGACTTCTTGTTCAGCGTTAGCATAAAAGCCGTATTTTTTTTCTGATGTATGATAAAAAGCTCCGAGTTCGTAAGTGCCTTTTTCTGTAAAATATTGACCTTCTCCTACAAATAAAGCTCCTTCATTTTTATTAAGGCTCCAATTAAGATTATATGGGTTATCTTCAAAAGATGGCATCTCTCCATCATAAACCGCAGCTTGTATATGCCAACTATCATTTATATCGTAATGTATCTCAGCGCCGAGACCAGTAATAGGAAATATCGCTACGCTCATATTAGTAGAAAAAGCTGGATGAATACCGAAAGAGCTATTGATATATTCGCCTGCAGCGTCGAGAGAAGCGAAGTTCTCGTTCATATCTTGAAGACCTATTTTAAAACTGAATTTTCCAAAAGATTGTTGAAGTGAGAGATACTCCATGAAAGCGTAGTCGCCGGCTTCTATATTGTTAGCGACTTGATAATCGCCTATAAGCAATTCTGTTGGAACGATGCCGTGCGTTGTTCCGCCGCCAATATACAATGATGCACCCTTCCATAAATCAGCGCCCATTCCTATCTTGCCGTAGCCGAGATAGCCACCGCCATTTTTCAAGCCACCAACATTATACAAGAAATCGCCAGTATATTCCGCATTGAAGTTTAAGGATTTTTCTTGTGAATAAATGTTATTAATTCCTAAAAAAATAAAAGTGATAAAGGATAAAAGTGATAATGTTTTTTTCATAAAATTAGTATTTAAAATTTATGATGCAAAAATATCACTTGTTAAAAAATTGCTAATTCACATTTTTTAGTGAAAAGTTTTGATGACGCTAACTAAAAATAGTTACAAAAAAACCGTCACCTTTTTGAAGTGACGGTTTTATCTTAGCTGACAGCCGAACGACTGACAGTCTTATTATTACATCATGCCTGGCATGCCACCCATATTTGGATTCATTGCTGGCATTGGATTTTCTTCTTTATGATTTGATATAACGCATTCTGTTGTAAGAAGCATACTTGCGATTGAAGCTGCGTTTTCCAAAGCTACTCTTGAAACTTTAACTGGGTCGATGACGCCTGTCTTCAAAAGATTTTCGTATGTCTCTGTGCGAGCGTTGAAACCGAAGTCGCCTTCGCCTTCTCTTACTTTATTAACGACTACAGAACCTTCTAAGCCAGCGTTTTCAACGATTTGACGTAATGGTTCTTCCAAAGCGCGTTTGATGATAGAGATACCTGTTGTTTGGTCATCGTTTTCGCCTTTAAGGTTTTCTATTGAGCTGATAGCGCGGATAAAACCAACGCCGCCGCCAGGGATGATACCTTCTTCAATAGCTGCTCTTGTAGCATTCAAAGCGTCTTCAACACGGTCTTTCTTTTCTTTCATTTCAACTTCGCTTGCAGCGCCAACATAGATAACAGCTACGCCACCAGCGATTTTTGCCAAACGTTCTTGTAATTTTTCGCGGTCGTAATCTGATGTTGTTGATGCGATTTGAGCTTTGATTTGAGCTGCGCGTGCATCGATGTTTTCTTTAGCGCCTTGTCCGTTAACAATTGTTGTGTTGTCTTTTGTAACAGTGATTTTGTCAGCTGTACCGAGTTCTGCCAATGTTGCGTCTTCCAAACGGTAGCCTTTTTCTTCTGTGATGACTGTACCACCTGTCAAGATAGCGATGTCTTCCAACATTTCTTTTCTTCTGTCGCCGAAGCCAGGAGCTTTAACAGCAACCACTTTCAAAGAACCGCGTAAACGGTTAACAACTAATGTTGCTAATGCTTCACTGTCGATGTCTTCTGCTATTATTAAGAGAGGACGACCTGTTTGTAATGATTTTTCAAGGATTGGAAGCAAGTCTTTCATCACAGAAATTTTCTTGTCATAAATCAAGATGAAAGGATTTTCGTAAACAGCTTCCATTTTTTCTGTGTTGGTTACGAAGTAAGGAGAGATGTAACCGCGGTCGAATTGCATACCTTCAACAACGTCAACGTGTGTTTCGATACCTTTAGCGTCTTCTACTGTGATAACGCCTTCTTTCTTAACTTTAGCCATTGCTTCAGCAATCAAAGTACCGATTGTATTATCGTTGTTAGCTGAGATACTTGCAACTTGTTGGATTTTTTCGATGCTGTCGCCAACTTGTTGTGATTGTGCTTTCAATGATTCAACGACTGTAGCGACTGCTTTGTCGATACCTCTTTTAAGATCCATTGGATTAGCGCCAGCGATAACGTTTTTCAAACCAGCTGCTACGATAGCTTGAGCCAAAACTGTAGCTGTTGTTGTACCGTCACCAGCGAGGTCATTAGTTTTAGAAGCTACTTCTTTAACTAATTGAGCGCCCATATTTTCAACAGGGTCTTGTAATTCTATTTCTTTTGCAACAGAAACGCCGTCCTTTGTGATGTGAGGAGCGCCGTATGATTTTTCGATTATAACGTTACGACCTTTTGGTCCGAGTGTAACTTTCACTGCATTTGAAAGAGCGTCAACGCCTTTTTTTAAACCGTCACGTGCGTCGAGGTTGAATAATATGTCTTTTGCCATTTTATATACTTATTTAATTGTTAACAAATTGAAAAAAATAATGAGGAATCAGATGACTGCAATAACGTCATTTTCTCTCATTATCATATAATCTTTTCCATCTAAATGGAATTCTGTGCCTGCGTATTTGCCATAAATGACTTGGTCGCCAACTTTCAATGTCATAGGATTGTCTTTTGTACCTGGACCAACTGCCACAACGATACCTCTTTGTGGTTTTTCTTTTGCTGTGTCAGGAATAATAATTCCGCTTGCTGTCTTTTGTTCTGCGAGAGCTGGTTCGATAACTACTCTGTCTGCCAATGGTTTAATTGATAATTGTGACATATTCTATAATTTTTATGTTATTATTTCTTTTAATGTGCTTTAACTTTGTCAAAATGTTTGCCAAAAACAAAAGGTATATATAAAATAAAAAAAATGTCAGAAATAGTGACATTCTGACATTTTTTAATTCTATAAAGACTGTTTTTTATTCAGCTTCTGCAGCAGGCATCTGATAATCTGAAGGTGCCATTGTCTTTTCAATTTGTTGACGCATTTCTGTATCAACTTGAGTGCCTGTACCTACACCATTCTTTGGAATTGATAAACTTGAAGCAAGGCAAAGAACTACTAAAACTATTGCCAATGTCCATGTAGCTTTTTCCAAGAAATCAGTAGTTTTACGAACACCTAAAATTTGATTTGATGATGATAAGTCAGATACTAATCCACCACCTTTTGAATTCTGAACTAAAACAACCAACATCATCAAAGCACTGACGATCAGGATGAATACTGAAATTGCTACGTACATCTTATTAATTATTTAATTGTTAAACTTATTTTTTGCTTTCTCAATTAATTCTGCAAAGTAAACACTTTTTTTTGGATTTTTCAAACTTAATTTTTGATATATTGAAATTGCTTTTTCAACATACCCTTGATTAAGATAAATAGTTGCTAATGTTTCACTTATAATATTTTCTTGGTCAACAACACTCGCTTGTGCAACTACAAACGGATCATAAAACTCTTGTTTGGGTCGAGAAATTTGAGGATTTTCTGCGATGAATTTATCAATAATTTCATTTTTTGATAAACTTTTATCTTCTTTTTTACTTTCTTCTTTCTCTTGTTCCAACTCGACAATTCTTTGCTCTATAAGAGCTTTCAATTCATCTAACGACTTACGTTTTTCCTCCAGCAACGCCATCTCCTTCGACAATTCCTCCTGCGATTTATTTAAATCAATCTCAGGAATGACAATAGTCTCCAATGTCTGTTGCCCGCTGTCTGTTGTCCGTTGTCCTTCATTGCCAAGTTCATCTGGCAAATCACACGATTCAAGTCTCGCCTTCGACTCTGCCAAAAGATGACGCAATGCATTTCTGTCGGGAACCATCGCAGCCGCAAGTCTTAATTGTTTATTCGACTTGCCGTCTTCTTTCAGTTCCATTCCAATTGCAAGAAGAGCCTGTGCTATTGTGAAATATGGATAAGACTCAACAACACCATTCAATGATTCTATATCATTATCATTGATATTCTGAGCATTAGAAATTATATGATTAAATCTTCCCTTATCCATCTTACCAATTCACTACTGCTTTATTAAAAATATCTTGACATAGGTCTTCTACAATAGTCTCCACCAAAACACCTTGAACAGAATTCAAATCTTGTCCACTCGGATAATCTTGATATTGTGAAAATTTTTGTTCAAAGTTTTTTGATTCATCGTATTTATTTGTAAATCTCACGTTTACCGTGACAGTCAATCTATTCAAAGCTGCTGTCTGATTACCTGTAATCGCTATTGGTGATGTTGTATAAGCTGTTATTTCACCTTCCAAAGCAAGGTCGCCATTTTGTGCAACAGATTGCAAAGTGGTTTGATTTACAAATATATCGTTAAGCGCATTAGTAAGAATATTGCTTAGCAAAGGATTTACGATTTGGGCGTTATTAGGGAAATATTGTACAGAAACCGTTTTTGCCTCGGCAGGAATGGAAGCTCCTGAAAAAGAATATATTCCACAGCTTGTTAGAAGACAACAAGACAATACGACGACAAGACAACAAGTCTTTTTCAAAAGTCGCAAAACAGCGAAGTCGCAAAGCAATACTCTGCGTCTCTGTGTCTTAATATCCTTAAAACTTCTCATTAAAGATTGATTTGATATTCGTTAATTTTTCTATACAATGTTCTTTCACTGATTCCTAACTCTTTTGCAGCATCTTTTCTTTTTCCTTTATGTTTTTCTAATGCCTTGCAAATCAAGTCTTTTTCTGTTTGTTCTAATGAAAGGCTTGTCGTTTCTTTTATTGGTTCAACCTTCTCTGTTTCTTCATTATCATGAACGTAAACAAATGTTTCTTCTTCCTCTTCAATTGGAGAAATAACAGTTGCATTTATCGGTGTCAAATTCTGATTATCGCTGATATGCTGAACATTTATTCTGTTTTCAGACAATTCTTTCACTGTCTTACGAAGTTCTATGATGTCATTTTTCATATCGAACAACACTTTATATAACAGGTCACGTTCTGAGATAGTTTCCTCATCTCGAGTACCTTTATATAATGTTGGCAGCGAAGTCATATTATTGTTAGGAAGATAATTCTTCAAAATATCAGGAGTTATAATTCTCTCATTTTCAATAATTGAGATTTGTTCCGTAATATTTTTCAGTTGTCGTATATTACCGTCCCAGCGATAATTTTCCATCATGATGAGAGCTTCTTGAGTTAACTGAAGCGCAGGCATTCTGTATTTTTCAGCGCAGTCGGCGGCGAATTTTCTGAACAACAATCTGATGTCATCTTTACGTTCACGCAAAGACGGAATGTGGATTGGCACAGTATTAAGACGATAATAAAGGTCTTCTCTGAATTTTCCTTTTTCTATTGCCAAAGGAATATTAAGATTTGTTGCGGCAACAACTCGCACATCAGTCTTTTGTACTTTTGATGAGCCCACTTTGATAAATTCACCATTTTCTAAAACTCTTAAAAGACGTGCCTGTGTTGCCAAAGGCATTTCACCGACTTCATCGAGAAATATCGTACCTCCGTCGGCTTCCTCAAAATAACCTTTTCTTGTTTCATGAGCTCCTGTAAAAGAGCCTTTCTCATGACCAAACAATTCTGAATCTATAGTTCCTTCTGGGATAGCGCCGCAGTTGATAGCAAAATACTTCTTGTGTTTTCTGGAACTATTCTGATGTATGATTTGCGGGAAAACGTCTTTACCTGTACCGCTTTCACCATTGATGAGGACAGTAAGATCGGTTCCGGCAACTTGGACCGCAATCTCAATCGCACGATTGAGATGCGGGTCGTTACCTATTATTTTAAATCGTTGTTTTATTGATTGGATGTCCTGAATGTCCATTTTTTTATCTTAAAGTTGCTTTTAATTGTTGTTCAATGGCAGTCTGAATCTTGGCCATTGTCTTTTCAATAACTTTGTCTGTCAATGTCTTCTGAGTGTCAAGCAAAATAAAACTCAAAGCATATTGTTTCTTGCCTTCCGGAATCTTATCGCCGGTATAGATGTCGAACAGACTGACAGATGTCAAGATTTTGTTTTCTGCAGCAAAAGCAACGTTTTTAACTTGTTCAAAGTTCACATTCTTGTCGAAAATTAATGCCAAGTCACGACGAACTGCTGGGAATTTTGGCAATGGTTCATAACGAACAGCCTTAGCTTCTTTATTGGCTTTCAATAAATTATCCCAATTCATCGTAGCATGATACACTTCTCTCTTCAAATCAAAGAGTTTCAATGTCTTTTGATTTATCTTGCCGAGAGTGCATAATTCCATTCCGTTGAGAGTATAAACTATCGAATATTCATAATGTTTAGCTTGTCCCTCACTCATCTCAATCTTATTTACATCAATATTGAGTTTGTTCAAGACTCCCAAAACATACTTTTTAAGTTCATAGAAATCAACATTTTGTGGTTTATTGCTCCATAATTCTTCTTTATCTTTACCTGTGATGAACAAGTCGAGGTTGTATATTTCTGAATATGGTGACAATGAAACGCCTTCTTGTTTTTTATCAGCATCATAGAAATATGTGTTGCCGAATTCGAAGAATTTAATGTCGAAAATCTTATGATTATGATTGTTTTCTATGCTCTTCAATCCACCGAAAAGAAGCGATTGACGAAGAACGTTCAAGTCAGAACTTAATGGATTTAATATTTTGACATTTCTATTTTCATCGAAGCTGTCCATATCTTTGGTGTATGACTCTTTTGTTAAAGAGTTATTCATGATTTCATAGAAACCATTAGACGCCAACATGATAGAAATGTTTCTCTTTAATTTTTCAGGGTCTGGCTTTGCCACTACGTTAAGAGTAGCGTTGATTTTTTCAGGAATTGCGATGTTGTCGTAGCCATATATACGAAGAATTTCTTCTACCAAGTCGGCTGGACGATAAACATCGACCTTGCAAGTAGGGACGTCAACAACAACAGCTTCATCGTTAAGTTCAACGACTTTACAATCTAAGTTCTTCAAGATGTTGACAGCAGTTTCTTTTTCAATCTCTTGACCAGCGATTTTGTTGAGATAAGCAAATTTAAGTTCTACGCGAACTGGTGTAAAGTCGCCATTTACAATATCTTTAATTTCAGAAGAGATTGTTCCGCCTGCCAATTCTTTAATTAACAATGCTGCACGTTTCAAAGCATAGATTGTCATATTTGGGTCGCAACCACGTTCAAAACGGAAGCTGGCATCAGTCTGCAAAGCATGATATTTAGAAGTCTTACGTACAGATGTTGGGTTGAAGTAAGCACTTTCGATGAATACATTAGTTGTATCTTCTGTAACACCTGATTCTGCGCCACCAAAAACACCTGCAATACACATTGGTTCTTCAGCGTTACAAATCATTAAGTTAGTGCTGCTAAGTTTACGTTCAACGCCATCTAAGGTAACAAATGGTGTTCCTTCTGCCAAGCATTTTACAACAACTTTCTTACCTTTAATTTTATCAGCATCGAATGTATGAAGAGGCTGACCTGTTTCCATCAAAACGTAGTTAGAGATGTCAACGATATTGTTGATAGAACGAAGGCCTATAGCTTCCAATCTGTGTTTCAACCATTTTGGAGAAGGTCCAACTTTAACGCCACTGACTGTCACGCCTGAGTAACGAGGACATGCTTTTGTATCTTCAACGATAATTTCAATATCATTGTCTGTGTTTTCAACTTTGAAATCATCCACTGAAGGAATATTGAGATGATATTTATCTGTTTTTTCTTGATAATTGAGAGCTGCCACCAAGTCACGATTGACGCCTATATGAGAAGTTGCGTCTGAACGGTTTGCTGTCAAACCTATTTCCAAAGTGACATCTTGTTCGACAGGGAAATAGAAAGAAGCAGGCTTTCCTATTTCGTAATCCTCAGGAAGCACCATGATACCGTCGTGTGATTCTCCTATACCGAGTTCGTCTTCAGCGCAAATCATGCCTTCTGAAACTTCACCACGAATCTTGCCTTTCTTAATTGTAAATGATTCACCATCTTTATGAAGCTCTGTGCCTATAGTTGCAACCAAAACTTTTTGCCCTTCTGCCACGTTAGGAGCACCGCAAACGATGTTGAGAGGTTCTTCTGCGCCAACATCTACTTTTGTAATATGAAGGTGATCTGAGTTAGGGTGATCAACGCAGTAAATAACTTTACCTACGACAACGCCTTTTAATGCGCCTTTTATTGATTCATAAGGTGTTAAGTCTTCAACTTCAAGACCTGTTCCTGTTAATTTCTTACCTATTTCTTCTGCCGATAATTCGCAGTTGATATACTGTCTGAGCCAATTATAAGATACTTTCATTGTAAAATCATGATTTAAAATGCAAAGATAACATTTTATGACAAAATGTCAGAGATTTTTTAAAGAAAAAATTCACAATGCATAAAGCATAATTACCAATACACTCCAAAATTAGGAACTATGATTATCCAATCCGTCCCCAATCGAAATCATTGGCAAAATTCTTATTGAAAAAGTCTTTTGTTATCTGATGCTCTGGTTTTGATAATGTCGGGTCGCTATCCAATAATAGATTAACCATCCTTCTCGTATGTCTGATTATAGGTTCATCTTTGACGAAATCTCCTATTTTCATTTCAATCATTCCCGACTGTCTTGTTCCTTGTGTCTCGCCTGGACCTCTAAGCTGAAGGTCGGCTTCAGCAATTTCGAAGCCATCATTTGTACGTACCATTGTCTCCATTCTCTTCTTGCCTTCACCTGTTATCTTATGGTCGGTAACCAAAATACAATACGATTGTTCTGCGCCGCGTCCAACTCTTCCTCTGAGCTGATGAAGCTGCGACAGACCAAATCTGTTAGCGTTTTCAATAACCATAACAGAAGCATTAGGCACGTTAACTCCAACTTCGATAACTGTTGTAGCAACCATTATATGAGCCTGATGCTTTACGAAACGCTGCATCTCAAAATCTTTATCTTCGGCACTCATCTGCCCGTGAACCACACAAATTCTGTAATGCGGCTCAGGAAAATCACGAAGCAATGACTCATACCCTTCCTGAAGATTTATCAAATCCATCTTCTCCGACTCTTTGATGAGCGGATAAACGACATAAATTTGACGACCTTCTGCAATTTGTTTTTTCATAAACGAAAGTACTGTGAGACGCTGTTCTTGGTACAAATGCAAAGTTTGTACAGGTTTTCTTCCAGGAGGCAACTCGTCAATTTTTGATACGTCAAGGTCGCCGTATTGCGTCATAGCGAGCGTACGCGGAATTGGCGTCGCAGTCATAACAAGTGTGTGTGGAGGATATTCTGTCTTTTCCCAAAAACGAGCACGCTGCGCCACTCCAAATCTATGTTGTTCGTCAACGATACAGAGTCCTAATTTCTTGAATTTTACTGTTTCCTCTATCAAGGCATGAGTGCCTATAATTATATTTATATCGCCATTTTCGAGAGCTGGCAAAATATTCTTTCTTTCTTTTTGTTTCGTAGAACCAGTGAGCAAGGCCACAGTGACCCTCATATCGCCGAGCATTTTTTTAATTGTCTCGTAATGCTGATTGGCGAGAATTTCAGTAGGAGCCATCAGCGCTGCCTGAAATCCATTATCGAGAGCGAGCAACATAACCATAAGAGCTACTATTGTCTTACCGCTACCCACATCGCCTTGAAGAAGTCGGTTCATTTGAAATCCGGTTTTCAAGTCGCTGCGTATCTCCTTAATGACACGTTTTTGTGCGTTAGTAAGAGGAAATGGAAGATGTTCTTTATAGAACGTATTAAAATAATCACCGACCTTATTAAAAACAACACTTCTTGTGTTTATCTTTCTTTCTTTTTTGTTTAGCAGAAGTCGTAATTGGAAGAAGAAATGTTCTTCGTATTTAAGGCGTGTTGTCGCAAGATGAATATCAATACTATTATTTGGTAGATGTATTTTATAAAATGCTGCCTTTCTCGAGAGTAATTTATCTTGTAATATCAATGATTTCGGAAGATTTTCCGGTATCATTTCCCATGTCTGCAAAACAAGAGTTTTGATGATTTTAGCAATCTGCTTTGTTCCGAGTCCTGCGTTACGCAGTTTTTCTGTTGTGTTATAAACTCCTTGTAAGCTTTCTCCTACCACTCTGTCATTGGGATCATAATCTTCTATGTCGGGATGAGTAAACGAGAATCTGTTATTAAAGACGTTAGCTTTCCCGAAGAGAAGATATTTTTTTCCAGGAGTGAATTTATTTTTAATCCATTTCAGCCCTTTAAACCAAACCAACTCAATAGAGCCAGTTTCATCGGTGAATGTTGCGCTAATGCGTGTTGTTCTTGGTTCACCATGCGATTTCATATTTGATATGGTTCCGACCAATTGATAATAGACGGTATCGTCAAAAATTTGGTTTACTTTATGTATTTTGCTGCGGTCAACATATCTGAATGGGAAATATTCGAGAAGGTCTTGAAACGTATAAACACCGAGTTCTTTGTTAAGAAGCTCTGCTCGTTTCGGACCTACGCCTTTCAGAAATTCTATTTTGGTTTGAAGAATATTGACCATTTTTATGGATTAATTTAAAATGTAAAAATAGGAAATAATTAGGAATTAGGAGTTATAAATTAGGAATAATTTTGACTCTTACTATACAAAAAGTGCCGCTATATTTCATAGCAGCACTTTTTCTATCTTTAGCCTTTTGACTTTAGTCTTAAGCCAATTAATATTCCCAAAGATTTTGTTCGAAATCTATTATAGAGCTTTTAATACGTTCTGACTCTTTAAGAGCGTCGATGCCTTGTGCATAGTCAGCTATTGCACGGTCATAAACGTTTTCTTCTCTGATGATATAGCTATCAAACATTCTCTTCATGAATACTTCATCATAATTTAATTGAGCACCAGTGTTACTACGATTATGGAATGGTTGTTGAACCAACAATTGACGTGTTTCATCATTAAAAGGAATCCAAAATAAAGTATAAGGCGCTACACTATTTTCACTTTCTTCTCTCATTTCAATAGGGCATATTGCAAGAATACGAACCATCAATTGAGATCTTTGTTTGTCAAAATACCATGTTTCCTTAATACGACAACGTGTTACATTAGCAACATTAATGTCCTCCCTAATAACTTTTTGCACAACACCATCTTCTGTTGTTATATTCTTTATAGACTCTCTTGTGTGTTGTTCGTAAATTTTATCATAAGTTACTGGAACCGACAAATCACCTTTACCATCATATTTAGCGTCATAAGCTGTAATTTCACCAGATTTAACACCATCTAACAAAATTGTTATGAGGTTTTTCCAATTGCCTTGTTGTGTAACCGGAAAATAAAAACCTTGATTCATCTTTTGACGAAAATCAATTTCTCTCCAAACGGTTTTCTTCCACATTACATCAGATTCTCTGATTGATGGCAATGGAATAGGTTTTTTTACACCTGTTGAATTTTCCGCATAAATTCCTGTTGTAGGTTTTTCATCTAAGAATTGAGCGGATAATTCAGGTAAAAAGAAGAATCCTAAGAGACCAAATAATATTAATATTTTTTTCATTTTATGCAATTATAATTATTATTTAATTTCAGCTTCTAAGATTACATCCAAAAGTCGTTCTTCACCGTTAGGTTCTTTAACTTTTATACTTCTAAAATTAAATGTTTGACCACGTTTTGATGAGTTAACAAGTTTAACGAGTTCTGGACCAAAATTACTACCAACATTAGTAACACGACGTCCGTCACCACCTACAACTGTTGTTACATCATAAGAAACTACTGAATATTTATAACCTTCGAAATCAAAATCTTTTAAATTTACTATCAAACAATTTGCTGCAAGAAGCTCATTTTTTGTAAATTTACCGCTTGAATAACCAGCAATTGATGGTGTTGGGTCTGGAACAGCTTTGATACGGAAATCATATGTTCCTAAAGTTATTTCTTTACCATCAACGACAGTTTTTGCAGTAACAACTGTGATTTTTTCTTTTCCTGGCATTACAAAATATTCACCAGCTTTTTGACCTGATTTAATTTGTCCGTTTGTTACACTAACTTTAATATCACTTGTATTGAAACCTGAAGCTGAAACAGAAATAGGATTTTCAATGTTTCTATACATTACGTTCATCTTAGTTGGAGAAACTGTTGCTGATGGAGGAGCTACAGTGAAAGATGATTCGAATGGATATGGTTCAATTTTACCTGTTTCTGGGTTAACCATTTCAACAACACCAGCGAATGTTTGCATACCTTCTTGTTGTGCAGGTATTTTAATTGTTACAACACCATCTTTACTTGATACAGTTTGAATAGCATTAGCTTTTGCATCTTTGAAATCTTTAACGCCTCTTGCGAATTTAGCGTCAAATTTTCTTTCAGTATCTGTACCTGCGATGTAGATTTGAGCCTCATATTCACCACCATTTATAATGTAAGTTGATTTAGGGAATACTTTTGCTTCCAATTTGTTAAATTTATAATCGCTTGCACCGATGCTCTTGAACAATTCTGCGATAGCGTCAAACTCAGCAGTTTGAATTTCTGCAACCATATTGTTAATGATAGTGAAAGCTGCTGGAGGGATAACTTTGTCAAAGTTTTGTCTTTCCCATGTAACTAATTCACCTGAAACATTTGTGTTGTCTTCAGTTTTAAGACCGATATGACTATCATATTCTTGATGTGTATAGTCCTCAACAGTATTTATGATATACTGACGATATTCATCAATTTTAGCACGTAATTCTGTAGCTTTTCCATTTTCAATCATCATACGAACTACTGCATCTTCCTTATCTTTAGGATTTACATCAGCAAAGTTGATTTCATGGAAAATACGTCTATGTTTATTAGCGTCAGCTCTTTCTGGATTTAAGATGTATATTTCATCACCTTCTTGATTGAAAGCTTGTTCTCTTGTAATACCATTATTTTCTAATAATAATTCAAGTTTAACACTTTCAACATAGTTAATTAACTCATCTGTTTTTACGCGAATCTCCTGAGCTTTTTGCCATGGCTTTGCAGTCTTGACTTTATCTTTTTGATATTGTTGCTCAAAAGTTTTGTAGTAATCGTCGATTTTCTTTTCGATACTTGTTATAGATGATTCAATACCTTTGTTAACGTTAGAGAATGAATCTATAACACCTACCGACACGTTCAATGCTAATAAGGCAGTCAAAACAAGATACATCATGCCGATCATCTTCTGCCTTGGGGTTTCTTTTGCTCCTGCCATAGTTTTTAATTTTTATTAGTTAATAGTTTAGCTTAATAAAAACACTTAGGCTTTAACATTCATTGCAGAAAGCATATTGCCGTAAACAGTGTTGAGAGCTGTCATACGTTTTGACAAGTCAGCGATTTGGTGGTTAAGAGCGTCTGTTGATGTTGCAGATGCGTTAACTTTTTCAATATATTCTGACATTGTTTTATTTAATTTCTTGTTTGTATCAGCTACGAGTAAAGTGCTTTGGAGTTGAACTTCGAGAGCGTTAGCTGATTCAGTAGCTTTACGCATAACTGTTGCATATTCTTTTGTTGCTGCAACTGCGTCGCTGATTTCAGCCATTTTTGAAGCGTTTTCGCTGAGTTTGTTGATACCAGCGCCTAATTTATTGAGGACATCTTGGTTGATGTTAGCTTTGCCTAACATATCATCGAGTTGTTCTGTTGTTGATTTTTTGTTTTCAACTTTTTTTGCAGCTGGTTTTGTCGCTTCGTCACCATGATATGCGTATGCTAATTCTGGATATACCAAGCTCCAGTCTGGTTCCATGTGAGGTGGTTCAAATGATGATAATATGAAGATAACAGCTTCTGTCAAAAGACCTACTGTAAGCATAAGTGTTGCACCTGGCCAGTGTGTAAGTTTGAACAAAGCACCTACAAGAACGATAGCGGCACCGAAACCATATACATAACCCATTACAACTTTGAATTTTCTACTTGATAAGAATTTACCGAAATTTCCCATAATTTTATTTTTTAATGTTAATAATTTGATTTACTTATTTTTTGCTTTAATTAATAGACTCTTGAAGCTTCTGCAGGATTATCACCTTTGTTACGTCCGAGATAAGGTTGGATACAACGGAAACCGATGTAGCACTTTGCAGTATCTTGGTATTCGTAAGCGCGTGTTGAGACTTCTAAGTAATACGCAATGTCTTTCCAAGAACCGCCACGGATGACTTTTCTCTTCATGATTGCAGGGTCGTCTTCATTAGCATTATAAGTGTAGTTAGGGTTCAAGTCCCATGCATAGTTATATGAAATAGGGTCGTATGCGCTATTAGTCCATTCAGCCACGTTGCCAGCCATGTCATATAATCCCCAGTCATTTGGAGGATAGTGACCTACGATTAAGGTTCTAAGTCCGCCGTCAGCGATATAATTACCGCGCAATGGTTTGAAGTTAGCCAAGAAGCAACCTTGAGCAGTACGAGTATAAGGGCCACCCCAAGGATAAGGGTTGAGGCTGTTGCCACCGCGAGCTGCCCATTCCCATTCAGCTTCTGTTGGAAGACGGAATTCTGACAATATAGTTTCGCCTTTTTGTGATTTCAAAAATTTGTTTAATTTTTCTGTACGCCATACGCAGAATGCTTTTGCTTGATGCCAGTTGACGCCAACAACAGGATAGTTGTCGTATGCGACGTGCCAGAAGTATTTTTCTGTCAATGGGTCATTGAAAGAGTAAGAATAGTCGTGAATCCAAGCCAGTGTATCAGGATAAACATTGATTGTTTCATTTTTCACGAATGCAGAACGATTTTTTTTACGGTTAGCGAAGCTAGCGTTTTTATAATCGTAGGTTTCATTTTCGTTAAAATCTTTCTTTGCTGCTGCATGAAGGTCGATCCAGAAATATTGATAGTTCAATCTTCTTGGGTCGATTTCCTTTTTACCATAATAGCGTTCATCTTCAGAGAAGAACAATCCTTCTAAAGCTTGTCTTACTGATGCGTCGGCGCTATTCCATTCTATTGGAGTTTCCCAATTAAGGACACCTTCGCCTTCATAATCTTCGCCTGTTTTTGGATTTTGTGTAATACGGAAACCTTCTATTGAGTTTTCAGCGAGCAATTCTCTTGCGATAGAGTCTCTTACCCAATAAACAAATTCACGATATTCGTTGTTTGTTATTTCTGTTTCGTCCATGAAGAATGAAGAAACTGAAATGGTTTTTGGTTGTGTCGTTTGACCTGATGTAATGTCTTGGCCACCAACGCCCATTGTAAAACTGCCCATTGGAACGAACGCCATTCCATAAGGATCTGGGTGATAAAACTTATTGGTTTTCTTTCTAACACCAACCAACTCACCCTTTGGTGGGTTGCAACCTACCAAAGTAAATACTACTAAACTTAATACCAGTAACTTTTTCATTTTATTTTGACTTATTACCAATCATTAAAACTATAATTTAAACTGCAAAAATATAAAAAATAATATTACAAAATAAAATTTTTATTTTTTTTGACAAATACCAATTTTATAGATATCTAATACTATGATATATTCTTGGTGATTTTTCCAAATTCATTTTAAATAAATAACTTATGCACACCTCATGAGAGCCTTGAACCGCAATTCCCATAGTGTTTATATCGTATGAATATGATATTTGAATATCATTAAATTTAAGGCCTACCATTGCTGCTATTGATTCTTGACACCTATAATTAAGGCCGAACCAAAATTTTTCGTTGTAAAGAAGTTTTGCTCCAGCGTTGATTTGAGTTATTGCTATATCGCTCATTATACATAAGGAAGGTAACAAAACATACATTGGATTATTGAATTGATATTCATAACCTGCCATCAAATAGAATGTTCTGTCGCCTATAAAACTTGCTGTTGTTCCGCCATTTTCCACCAACATTCTACCTTTTGATTCGAAAAGATTTGTTACAGACATACCGATATAGAAAGTTTCAGGAACATGCCAATAAAGGCCGAAGTTAGCATCTATAAGCATATCGCTTTCTTCTGCTGATGGAAGTAAAGGGTCGTTAGGCACAGTTGTGTTAGGTTGTAATTTTCCGAAATCCACAGAGCGATTTAACATATTGAATGCCATGCCAATACCTAATGTACCTCCGCCTAAGTCTAAATGGAAAGAATAGCCTAAATTAACGTTGATATTATCTTCGTATGCAATTTTATCATCCATAATAGATAATGTTGCACCGCCATGAAGCAACTTAATCGGCATATCGCCAGAGAATAACATTGTTGTTGGTGATACAGCTGCACCACCGTATGAATTGTCAACAAATCCTGCCCATTGATTTCTATAAATACCCATTACATTGACACCTTCGCTAAGGCCTCCGAAACCAGGATTCACGCTGGCATAAGAATTACTGTAATTGGTAAACATAGGGGCTTGCTGCGCCATCATTACCCCTGATATTGCAACAATTATTATGGTCAGTATGTATCTTAGCCTTTGCACTATATTTATATATTTGTATTTTAAACTTGGTTTTTATTTGTTTATTGTATGTACTTTTGTTAATTATACATTATTAATATTAATAAAAATCATCTGAACAATCTCAAAATATCGTTGCCATTTGCGAAAATCAATAATGCCAACAAAATGAACAAACCTACAGTTTGTGCAATTTCCATGAATTTATCGTTTGGTTTTCTTCTTGTTATGATTTCATATAATAAGAAAAGGACATGACCGCCATCAAGAGCTGGTATTGGAAGAATATTCATGACTGCCAACACGATGGATATAAATGCTGTTATTCTCCAGAAATAAATCCAATCGAAAGTTGATGGGAAGATACTGCCTATCGTGATGAAGCCGCCAAGACTTTCGTATGCCTTTGTGCTTGGCTGGAATATGAGTTTCAACTGTTTCCAGTAGTCGCTCAACTCTTTTCCTGTTTGTTTGAATCCTGCTGGAATAGCTTGTAAGAATGTGTATTGCTGGGTTTTTAATTCAAATGCTGGCTGTGCGACAAAAACTCCGAGTTTAGCATCATCTGAAAGTTGTACGTTCAAATTCAAAGTATCGTTGTTGCGCACGAGCGTGATGTCAACGTTTTGGTTGGCACATTGAGACATCTTGTTAACGAAGTCGTTGTAATGAGGAGCGATAGTCTCGTTGATTTTTATCAATTTGTCGCCTTTTTGCATCCCAGCTTTTTCAGCAATAGAA
Organism: Bacteroidales bacterium; assembly: GCA_045631805.1. Taxonomy (GTDB): domain Bacteria; phylum Bacteroidota; class Bacteroidia; order Bacteroidales; family F082; genus Limimorpha. Next base: position 34,561 of record JAZQVL010000036.1, read on the forward strand.
CCTTGCGCTACCTCAAGGATTTCAAAAGGAATGTGATACGATATCAAAGTAGATTTGCTGTTGACGAGCTTAGCCACAGCATCTTCTGGAAGTTCAACTCTGACTTTTTCACCATCTCTCTCAACTTCAATATATTCAGGGCTTTCAAGAAGTATTTCCATCTGAACCTGGCTGAAGTCTTCGATATATTTGCCATCAATGGACAAAATCTTGTCGCATTCTCTGAAACCGAATTCCCTGGCGAGCTCACTAACGTGGATTCCATATTTATTTACCTCTGATGTTGGGAGATATTGAGAACCTTGTGAGATAAGCAATCCAGTGTATATGATATAAGCTGTTATAACATTCATCACTACACCGCCCACCATCACTATGAGGCGCTGCCATGCTGGTTTGCTTCTAAATTCCCAAGGCTGCGCTGGTTTTTTCATTTGTTCCAAGTCCATCGACTCGTCAATCATGCCTGCAATTTTGCAGTAACCGCCGAGTGGAATCCAACCGATGCCAAATTCTGTGGTATCTTCATCAGTACGCCAATCGTCTATTGGCAAAGTACTTAAATCTATTTCTTCGTAAGTAGTTTCTTTTTTGTTTGTGTCAGGGTTGATACGTTCGTGTGTGATATATTTTTCAGGCACATTTTTGCAGAAAAAAGCGAAGCGCCATTTTCCATGTACTTTTTTACAACGGAAAAGGGAGAAATTAGGATTGAAGAAAATATAGAACTTTTCTACTCTTGTCTTGAATATTCTTGCTGTTATAAAATGACCGAACTCGTGGACAATCACTAAGATAGACAGTGCTAACACGAGTTGTATAATCTTGATTAAAACCACCATTTATATATATTTTTAAATTTGCAAAGATAAATAAAAAACCTATTTATTTAATTACTCTCAAAAGAAATAAAATCTTCCGGATTCAGAGGTGTTCCGTTATACCATAATTCAAAATGAAGATGAGGTCCGGTTGACATGCTTCCGCTGTTTCCGTATAATGCGATAGGTTCTCCAGCACTTACGAAATCGCCATCATCTTTTAACAAAACCGCATTATGCTTATATATAGAAAATAAATTTCCATTATGCTGTATTCCAATGCAATAGCCATTTTCCACAGTCCAATCTGAATAAATCACAGTACCATCAGCTGTTGCTTTTATTACGGAATTATTATCTGAAACTATATCTATGCCGAAGTGTTTTTCTTCTCTGTTGAAATGGTTTGTGACAATACCGACCATCGGACTGAAAAACGAGACCAATTTGTAATCGGAAGGAACATCATCAATGACATCCTGTTTGAACAAATTGTTTCTTGTTGCGTTTTCATATTCGATGCGGAACAAGCTGTCTTCTTTAGATTTTTTATCAGTAATATTATTGAAATTAGTGCTACTTGATTTTGTCAAAAGCGAATTAACGCTGTCGGTTTCAAAATCATCGCCCATTATAATTTTCTTTAAATTATTGATATACAAATCTTTTTGTTTAAACACCAATTCCATAGAATCGGCGCGTCGTTCCATTTCATAAACACGTCGGTTGAGACTCACATCTGTATAACCAGGGATGTATTCTCGCAAAGGTGTAAAGGCTATGAGATATGTTACCAAAACGATAAGGAGCACAGAAGAAATAATGACGATATTGAAAAAGTTCATCAGAGTAAATTTGAAATGAGCTTTTTCCTCGTAATTTTCGTTGTTATAAACAACAAGGCGATATTTCTTTCTTAGTCTGCCTTTGTTTTCTTTTTTTTCTTTAGCCATAAATAAATGTTAGTTAGATAGATTATATCTTTCCGGATGCTTAGCCGTTATTCCTTTGTAGAAATTTTCCATAAATTTCCAGTCTTCCTCATAATTACCTGTAGGATAGAACATTGGTCCGAAGCCTAATTCTTTTTTCTTGAAATCGAGGAATCCGAGTATGATTGGGACATTGGCTTTTTCTGCTATATAATAGAAGCCTTTTTTCCATTTATTCACTCGTTTTCTTGTTCCTTCGGGAGCTATGACAATATTAAGAGAGTCATATTCTTTAAACATGGCGGACACTTGAGTCACCAAGTTATTGTTTCTGCTTCTGTCAACAGGGAGTCCGCCCATTTTCAACAAAATAGACTTTAATATTGGTATATCGAAGAACTCCTTCTTGATGAGGAATTTAACATCCATGTCGATTGTACAATAAGCCAATCTTCCTAAAATAAAGTCGGCTATGCTTGTGTGAGGAGCCACTGTGATGACACATTTTTTCACTGGTATAGTACCAATGACTTTCCATCCTAATACTTTTAAGGTTTTTTCACCTATCCATCTCCAAAATCCCATAAATCAAACGTTTAATTCTAAGTTAAGACTTTCTTTTATATCGAAAAGATTCGGATTGTCGTTAGCCATCTTTTCGAATTTCTGTTTATCTGTATATAAAACGACTTCTCTTGGTCGTTCCAAAACTTCTTCTTTAAGTACGAACTGATTGTTATGCAAAGCTTTTTTGAGGAACTCATGAAGCGCTTGCATATTATTTACGTCTTTTACGACAAGAATATTGTCTATTTTGAAAACTATTTCAGATTTGCCATTGGCTTTTGGCTCGGCATTTTTTATTCCAGCAATGAAAACAGGCGAAACCTGCTGATATGAAACGACAAAATCATTCCATGCTTTATTTAGTTGTTCTTGCGTAAAGTCGTTGTTCCATACCTCTTCAACAACTTTTTCTTTCTTAGGCTCATCGGCTGTTATTGAAATTGTTCCAGGCCTATTCATCCTTGTGACTCTGACTGTTGGGGTCTGAGGTTGTTGAGGGACCTGAGGTTGCTGAGGGACTTGAGGTTGTTGAGGGACTTGAGGTTGTTGAGGGGCCTGAGGTTGTTGAGGGACTTGAGGTTGCTGTGACATCTGGGTCATCTGTGACATCTGTGGTTGCTGAGTCACTTGAGGTTGCTGAAGGGCTTGTTGACTTGTTGTCTTGTTGACTTGTTGACTTTCAACATAGCACATTTTCATCAAGCTGATTTCCAAATGTAATCGTTTGTTGCTGCTATTTCTGAAGTTTAGATCGCATTGATTTGCAATGTCTAATGATTTCAGGATAAAATATTGGGAACATTTTTGGGCTTGTTCGTAATATCTCATTTTCAATTGGCGGCTGACCTCCATCAAGTCAATCAGTCTTGCGTCTTTTCCGAGAAGAATATTTCTAAGATGAGTTGCCAGTCCTTGAACGAAGTGATGTATGTCAAAACCATTTTCGACCACTTCATTGAGGAGAATCAAAATGGAATTAGTATCTTTAGCCAAGATATAATCCACCATTCTGAAATAGTATTCGTAATCGAGCACGTTGAGGTTGGCGATAACATCCTTATATGTGATATTGTTTCCTGAGAAACTCACCATTTGGTCGAATATAGAAAGGGAATCACGGAGCGCTCCATCGGCTTTTTGAGCAATAATATTAAGAGCTTCTTCTTCTACGGCGATATTTTCTTTTAATGCGATATTCTGAAGATGCTTGCTAATGTCATCTATCGTAATTCTCTTAAAATCATATATTTGGCAACGTGACAAAATTGTAGGTATGATTTTATGTTTTTCTGTTGTCGCCAAGATGAATTTCGCATACGCAGGCGGTTCTTCCAAAGTTTTGAGGAAAGCATTGAAAGCATTTGAAGAAAGCATGTGGACCTCGTCGATGATATACACTTTATATCTTCCGACTTGAGGCGGTATTCTTACCTGGTCAACAAGGTTTCGTATGTCATCGACGGAGTTGTTTGAAGCGGCGTCAAGTTCATAGATGTTGAATGAGTTGGAATTGTTAAAACTTCTGCATGATTCACATTCATCGCAGGCTTCCATTTCTGACGTTGGATTCATACAGTTGATGGTTTTCGCCATGATTCTTGCGCAAGTTGTCTTGCCTACACCTCTTGGTCCGCAGAACAGAAACGCCTGTGCTAAAGTATTGTTTCTTATTGCGTTTTGTAATGTTGAAGTGATAGCCTTTTGTCCAACTACACTGTCGAATGTTACAGGTCTGTATTTCCTCGCTGATACAACAAAATTGTCCATGATGCCTTTTTTTTAAATCAAGCCGTAAAATTACAAGTTTTCTTCGAGAGTTTTATACTTTTTATATTTTTTTTAGAAAAACACGTTTCATAACGTCTAATTATTTATTTTTGCATATTCTGAATATAATTTCAAAAATAAAACGTGAAAAAGAGAGTTATATTCATTGATTAGTTTTAAAATTGTCAGAAAATGTTGAAAATCAGAAGAAACAAATTAAATATTCTACTTGCATTACTATCGGTATTAGTGTTAACATCTTGTTCTACAAAGAAAAACAAATGGAACAGAAGAGTTTATCACAACTTGACAAGTCATTATAATGTCTGGTGGAACGGTGACCAGAGCGTCAAAGAAGGTGAAAAGTCGTTGAAAGAAGCTGTCAAAGATGACTATACTGCCGTTCTTCCGGTTTACAATTATGGAACAAAAGAAAACGCATTATCGCTCAATTCCAACATGGACAGAGCGATAGAAAAGGCTTCCATCAGTATTCAGCGTCACTCAATGCGTTTTAATGGAAAAGAATATGTTAAATGGATTGACGATTCGTATCTCATTATGGCTCAAGCCAATTTCTATAAACAAGAATATATTCCAGCACGCCGTACTTTTGATTATGTCGCCAATTCATACAGATACAACGACATAACTCATACAGCAAATTTATGGCTTGCCAAGACATACATTGAAACGGAACAATATCCTAAAGCTGAAGCTATTCTCCAATCGTTGATTGTGGAGACTTCTAAAGCCGAAAAGATGCCTAAGTACGTAAGAAACAATCTCGATTTGGTTCTTGCCGATTTTTACATAAAACAAAAACAATACGACAACGCTGTTAAATATCTTAAAAGCGCATTACTTAAAAATCTTGACAAAGACACTCGCGTCAGGACAATGTTTATCTTAGGCCAGATTTATGAACTTCAAAAAGATAACAAAAGAGCTTCTGAACAATTTGAGGCTGTCATTAAGAAACACCCTAATTATGAAATGACATTCGAAGCCCAGATGAATTTGGCAAAATGCTACGACTCCGGAGACACCGCTTCAATCATGAAGATGTTCTGGAAAATGCTTAACGACTCCAAAAACAAAGAATATAAAGACCGTATCTACTTCGCCATGTCGGATGTCGCATTGAGAGAAAACAATGAACCTGTAGGCATAAAATATCTTAGAAATTCCGTTGCGGCAAGCAAGAACAACCCTCGCCAGAAAGTGAGATCTTCGTTGAAAGTAGCGACAATGTTATTCGACAATAAAGATTATGTTGTGGCGCAAGCTTATTACGACACTGTTGTCATGACAATGGACAGAACATATCCTGAATACGACAGCCTTTTGAATCTTTCCGTCGTGTTAACGGATTTGGTAGAAAGTCTTGTCGTTTATCAATTGCAAGACAGTTTGTTACGTTTGGCCGACATGGACTCCGTCTCCAGAAATGAGATAATCTTGCAAGTTATTGAGGAATATAAGGCAGAACAAGAACGTATCCAGAAAGAGAAAGAATTGCAGGAACAGCTTGCTTTGCTTGGCGGCGATGAAAAATTAGCTACTCCTGATATGTCGAACAATATGTCATCCTCAACTCCAAGTTGGTATTTCTATAATCAAAACTCTTTAGTACGCGGTGCAACTGAATTTAGAAATAAATGGGGAAACAGAAAATTGGAAGACTATTGGTTTATCAAGAACAAACAGAGCATGTTGACAGAAGAAGAAGAAGCCGAACAACAACAACTCCTCGATTATTTCACAAAAGAAGAGCTGGCGACACTTTCGGAAGATGAAATAGAGAAGCTTTTGGAAGAACGCAAAGAAGGAACATCAGCAGATACTGCTCAATATAACCCAACCGACATCGGTTATTATTTACAACAGCTTCCATTTACAGCAAAACAAAAAGAAGAAGCTAATGAACTGATACTCCACGCACTGAACAATATCGGCTACATCTATTATGATAATCTTGAAGATTATAACAATTCGATAGATGCATATAGTGAACTTAACGAACGTTATCCTGAAAATGAATATGAATTAAGTTCATGGTATTATCTTTACAAGATGCATTATGAAAGGAAAGAAATGGATAAGGCTGAATATTATAAAGATTTGATTCTCAGCAAATATCCAGATTCCAACCAAGCAAAAATCATCATCGACCCTGAATATTTCATCAAAGAGCAAGAAAAAGGCATGGAATCGTCAAATTTATATTCAAAAACATTTGAAGCATATAAAAAAGGTCAATATCAACGTGTTAGAATGTATGCTTCCAAAGCTCGCGAATTATGTCCAGACGACACATTATTGATGCCTCGCTTTGAATTTCTTGACGCCATTTCTATTGGTCAGCTTGAAATCGTTGATTCGATGGCGTATGCGCTTTATCGTCTCGTTCAAAATTATCCAGAAAGCAGTATTAAACCACATGCGATGGAAGTGCTTCTCAAAGCTAATGAAATGTATAGCTTAGGCCTTCCAGTAGAAAGCGCTCGTCAAAAAGAAAAAGAACCTGAAAAAGAATATCCATACACATACAATCCTAACGAAACATATTATGTCATGATTGTATGCAACACCAAAAGCGTGAGAGTCAACCCATTGAAAGTACGTCTCAGCGACTTCAACAAAGAAAGTTTCAGAATGTTGCAGCTTCAAGTCAAGAACGTAATGCTCAGCAAACAAGAGACAATCATAACTATTGAAGAATTTGAAAACAAGTCGAAAGCTGAAGATTATAAAACAGCGATGTTCATAACAGATTATCTCTTCGGAGGAATCAACGAAGAACAATACAAAGTAATGTTGATATCAAAAGCTAATTATCCAATATTCTATTCTAACAAAAATGTTGACGAATATTTAGAATTCTGGAATAAAAACTCAAAATAAAAAATAAACATAAAGACATGAGCAATCACGAAAGCCCAGCAAGAAATATTATTGGCAACGGTACTACAATAAAAGGTGAAATAGAGTCAAACGGCGACATTCGTATTGACGGAAAGGTAATAGGAATATTAAAATCCGATGGTAAGATAGTATTAGGACAAAATGGCAGCATAGAAGGCGATCTTTATTGCAAACAAGCAGATTTATCTGGCAATGTGAAAGGTAAGATTTTTGTTGAAGAACTCACTTCTTTAAAATCAACATCACACGTTGAAGGCGAACTATCCACAAAGCAATTATATATAGAAATTGGAGCCATCTTTACTGGCAAATGTGAGATGGGTAAAAATGCGGAATCAAAAACTGAAACAAAGAAATAATGAAATCTGTCAGGAAAAAATTCTTAATACAATTACTGAGCCTCTTTGGAATATTATGGGGGATTAGCATGTTACTCAGCGTATATGCTCCTCTATATATTACGCCACATTGGAGTTGTTTGCTGGCGGGTTTTGTAATAGTTAGTGTTGTTATATTTCGCAAGACTACAGAGATAAGGGAAAAGAATGATGTGCATAAACTTATAAATTTCAATATGATAGCAACTATATTGAAACTTGTTGCATATTTAACTATCATTGTAGTTTATGTATTAAATTTTCCTGAAGATAAAATAACATTTATCGTCACATTCTTAACATATTATTTATGTTTCACGGTTTTTGAGACATTTATGTTGGTAAAAAATAATAACAATAAAGATGAATAACGAAATTATTGGATACGAAAGGATTGATAAATTCAACCCTGAGAAGTTAGAAAAATTGCAAGAGCATTATGCAGCGATTATAGAATTACTTGGAGAAGACATCACACGCGAAGGTTTAGAGAAAACGCCATTGCGCGTTGCCAAATCGATGCAGTTTCTCACACAAGGATACACTATGGACCCTAAAGATATTCTTTTGTCGGCACGTTTTAAGGAAGACTATCGCCAGATGGTCGTTGTGAAAGACATAGAATTGTTCTCATTGTGTGAACATCACATGATTCCATTCATTGGAAAAGCACATGTCGCATATATTCCTAATGGCTATATCACAGGATTAAGCAAGATAGCTCGTGTTGTCGAAGCATATTCAAGAAGATTGCAAGTTCAAGAAAGATTGACGACACAAATCAAAGAAGCCATCAACGACGCATTGCATCCTCTTGGCGTGGCAGTCGTGATAGAGGCACGTCATTTGTGTATGAGCATGCGCGGCGTTCAAAAACAAAGTTCTGTCACAACGACATCTGATTTCATAGGTGCCTTTGAAAGAAGCGAGACACGCGCTGAGTTTTTACAACTCATAGGTTCAAACTTACATTAATAATAACAAAACAATTTTAACAATTATGATGAATCAATTTAACGGCAATTACAATTCAAACAGAACAATGACACAAGATATGTCGAGAACATTCGTATCGACAGTATTTATGTGGATGTTTGCAGCACTCGGCATAACAGCTGCGACAGCATTCATGTTCGGAACAAATGAAGCATTATTTAGCATGTTGATACAAGCAACACCTCAAGGTGGAGCGAAGATGAGCATGCTCGGCTGGATTGTCACAATAGCTCCTTTTATTATTGTATTGACAATGACAACAAGAATGCATAGAATGTCAGTACAAAAAACAGTATTGATGTATGTGATTTATTCCATTCTTATGGGTATAAGTCTCAGTTTCATATTCTGGGTTTACACAGCAGCGTCAATATTCAAGACATTCGTCATTTCCGCTGGAATGTTCGGCGTGATGGCTGTTGTTGGCTATACAACAAAAACAGACTTGACCAAATTCGGTTCTTTCCTTATGATGGCATTGATAGGCATTATCATCGCTACTTTGGTCAACTTCTTCATGCACAGTGCAAGATTGGATTACATTATAAGTATTGTAGGTGTTCTTATATTCACAGGCCTTACTGCATTTGATGTTCAGAAAATAAAACAGATTGGCAATAGCGGTATCAACGACGGCGAAATGATGGCAAAGATAACCGTACATGCAGCATTGACATTATATCTCGACTTCTTGAATCTCTTCTTATATTTACTTAGATTCTTCGGCAATTCAAGAGATTGAAAGACTTCAACAAGACTACAAGACTACAAGACTACAAGTCAACAAGACTTTTAAACTATAAACATTAAATTCTAAACTATAATATATGAAAGCATACGTATTTCCGGGACAAGGCGCTCAGTTTGTTGGAATGGGAAAAGATCTTTATGATAAATTTCCTAAGGCTAAGGATATGTTTAAAAAGGCTAACGACATCCTCGGATTTTCTATTACAGACATTATGTTTGAAGGCACAGCCGACGACTTGAAACAGACCAAGGTCACCCAACCTGCAATATTTCTTCATTCGGTCATTTTGGCAAAGATGTTAGGCGACAATTTCAAACCTGACATGGTTGCTGGTCACTCATTAGGCGAGTTCTCAGCATTAGTAGCTAACGGAACAATTCAATTTGAAGACGGATTACGTCTCGTTGCTGCTCGCGCCAATGCGATGCAAGCCGCTTGTGAAGAAAACCCAGGCACTATGGCTGCCATTATCGGTATGGATAATGAAAAGATAGAATCAATATGCGCTTCCATAAAAGATGAAGTTGTTATTCCAGCCAATTATAATTGCAACGGACAAGTTGTTGTTTCAGGCAGTCTAAAAGGCGTTGAAATGGCATGTCAGCTTCTTAAAGAAGCCGGCGCTAAACGTGCTCTTCCTCTTCAGGTGGGCGGCGCATTCCACAGCCCTCTTATGGAACCAGCTCGTGTAAAACTCGCCGAAGCAATTCAAAACACAAAATTCACTAATGGTATATGTCCAATTTATCAAAACGTAACAGGACAAGCCGTGAACTCACCAGACATCATAAAGGCAAATCTTATATCACAATTAACAGCTCCTGTCCGCTGGACTCAGACAATGGGCAACATGATTGCTAACGGCCTTACCGAAGTGATTGAAGTAGGTCCTGGAACAGTGTTGCAAGGTCTCTTCAAGAAAGCAGGCAATGAATTGAAACTTTCAAGCGCAGAAATATAATAAGATGAATAATAAAACTTTAATGCCGATTGTTTATTCTGTTTTAATAGCAGTCGGTGTGATGTTAGGCATTTATATTTCAAAAACAAATAATATTGTCACTGCCCCTAAAGGTGGTGACAATTTATCTTGTATAAACGATATTTTCTCTCTCATCGACAAAGAATATGTCGATACCGTAAACATAAAAGAACTACAGATAAAAGCTGTCACCCACGTCCTTGAGTCGATGGACCCACATAGCGAATATATCAAACCTGAAATACTCAACGACGTCAACGACAATCTTCACGGTAGCTTCGATGGCATAGGAGTTTCTTTCAGAATAGAGAAAGATACCATCACAATTATCAATACTATCAAAGGCGGACCTTCCGAAAAAATCGGCATCCTCGCTGGCGATAGAATAGTTTATGTCGGCGATTCGTTAGTGGCTGGCGTCAAAGTCACCAATAAAGATGCGATGCGACTTCTTAAAGGTCCTAAGAAAAGTAAAGTCGATGTCAAGATAAAACGACGTGGCATCTCTGATTTGCTCGATTTCACAATCATAAGAGACGCCATCCCGACTTATAGCATAGACGTCGCATACATGATTGACGAAAATATTGGTTTTATAAAACTGACCAAATTCTCTCAGACCACCCATAAGGAATTCGTCAATGCTGTGAAGAAATTGAAAGCCGAAGGCATGACAAAACTAATCCTCGATTTAAGAGACAATACTGGAGGCTATCTCGGAGAAGCTGTAGGCATAGTCGATGAAATGCTTGCAGACAATAAGCTGATAGTTTATACCGAAGGAGAACATCGTGAACGTTCATATATTTTCTCTCGTCATAAAGGATTATGGGAGAACAACGACATTGTGGTTCTTATCAATGAAGGCTCAGCCAGCGCCAGTGAAATTGTCGCAGGTGCGCTTCAGGACAATGACAGAGGGCTCATCATCGGCCGTCGCTCTTTTGGAAAAGGACTGGTCCAAGAACAATTCGACCTTGGCGAGAATGGAGCGATACGATTGACAGTGGCACGTTATTATACTCCGACAGGACGTTGCATACAGAAACCTTTTGAAGGAAGTAAGGAAGAATATCTCTTGGAGGAATATTCACGATACACAACAGGAGAAATGTTCAGTGTTGATAGCATTCATTTCGCCGATTCGCTGAAATATGTGACACCAGGAGGTAAAATCGTTTATGGCGGAGGCGGCATTATGCCTGACGTATATGTGCCTTTGAAAAATGACACAACACAATATTTCTTCAACAAGATGGCTAACAACAATATTTTGTTCCAATATGCTTTCGATTATTCCGATATGCACCGTAATGAACTTTTGAAATATGGCGATGTTGAGACTTTCAGCAAGAAATTTGTTTTCACCGAAGCCATGTTCGATGAACTGATGCGACGCACTGAAGAAAAGAAAATAAAAGGAACAGAAGAAGATAAGGCCAAAGCGAGAGAGCTCTCCGAACCGCTGTTCAAAGCATATATTGCAAGAAATGTCTTTGGCGATGAAGCTTTCTACCCGCTCTACGAACCAATGGATGAAATATTGCAAAAGGCTTTAGAAGAGCTTTAAGAATTTGATATAATAGACAAAAAGTTGGCGACATCACTAACTAAAAAAGAGGTTTGGAATTTTTCCAGACCTCTTCATATTTCTTAAATTATATTAACTATCCTTTCAATGCATCAGCGCCGCTGACTATTTCAACGAGTTCGTTAGTGATTGCCGACTGGCGAGCCTTGTTGTATGTAAGATTCAATTCTTTAATAAGCTCCGTTGCGTTGTCGGTTGCTTGCGTCATTGAAATCATGCGAGCTCCATGTTCAGATGCAAAGCTATCTAATAATATTTTATACACTTGCATTTTCAATGACTTAGGCAGCATTTCATTATATATTTCTTCCTTATTAGGTTGGAAAATATAATCTATTTCAACATTAGACGACTGTTCGTTGTCTGTTGTCTGTTGACTTACAATAGGAAGGAATTGTTCGTGTACCAAGACCTGTGTCGATGCATTTTTAAATTGATTATATACAAAGACGATACGGTCGTATTTTTTCTCCTCGAAATATCCCATCAATTTTTCTGCAAAAGCAACGGCTTTTTCATAAGTCAGATTGTCTAAAATATGATTTTCATTTCCCGTCACGGGATATTTCTTAAATTTAAGTGAATCTTCAACCTTAGAGCCTACGCACAATATTTCCAAATTATTATTATCAAATTGGGTTTGATATTCTTCATGAATCAGATTTATCGTTGAACGTATCACATTAGCATTGAAGACGCCGCAAAGACCCTTATTAGACGACAAAGGCACTATAAGGACTTTTTCCACAGGGCGGTTTTCGGTAAAGGCCAACTGAGGATTTTCTGGATTCTGACTGCTGATAGCCGACAGTTTGCTCATTATCTCGCTGAATTTTTCGGCATACGGACGCAATGCAATGATGGCATTCTGCGACTTACGCAGTTTTGACGCTGACACCATTTTCATTGCACTCGTAATCTGTTTTGTAGAGTTGACAGATTCAATCCTTGTCCTGACTTCCTTTAAATTTGCCATAACGACTATTCTTACTTAGACATATTATCGCTTACTTCAGCTGCGACTTGTTTCAAAACATTAGTTATTTCATCGTCGTACTGACCTCTTTTTATCTTATTCATTATCTCTGGGTATCTGTTATTGAGTTGATTGATGTAATTTTTCTCAAATTCAGCTACCTTATTGAGAGGTATGTTTCTCATGAGATTATTGACACCGCAATAAATTATAGCCACTTCTTCTTCCACTTTCATCGGTGATGACTGAGGCTGGATAAGCATTTGCACGTTACGGCGACCTTTGTCGAGGACTGCTTGTGTTGCAGCGTCGAGGTCGGAACCGAACTTGGAGAAAGCTTCGAGCTCGCGGAACTGCGCTTGGTCTATTTTAAGAGTACCAGCAACTTTTTTCATTGACTTGATTTGTGCGTTACCACCGACACGCGATACTGAGATACCCACGTTGATAGCTGGGCGAATACCAGAGTTGAAGAGGTTAGTCTCGAGGAATATCTGACCATCGGTAATAGAAATTACGTTGGTTGGTATATAAGCAGAGACGTCACCAGCTTGTGTCTCAATGATTGGAAGAGCTGTCAATGAGCCGCCACCTTTCACCTTATCTTTAAGGCTATCAGGAAGGTCGTTCATATTTTTAGCTATTTCGTCAGATTTAACAATCTTAGCTGCGCGTTCAAGCAATCTTGAGTGAAGATAGAAAATGTCGCCAGGATAAGCCTCACGTCCAGGTGGACGACGGAGCAACAATGAAACTTCTCGATAGGCCACAGCTTGTTTTGAAAGGTCGTCGTAAACCACCAAGGCTTGACGGCCAGTATCACGGAAATATTCACCGATGGCAGCTCCAGCGAAAGGAGCGTAATATTGCATCGCAGCGGTGTCTGAAGCCGTAGCTGCAACAACTACAGTATAAGGCAACGCTCCGTTATCTTCAAGGGTCTGAACTATATTAGCTATAGTAGAACCTTTTTGTCCTACAGCAACATATATACAATAGACAGGTTCACCTCTGTCGTAGAATTCTTTTTGATTTAAAATAGCATCAATAGCGATAGTAGTCTTGCCAGTCTGACGGTCGCCGATGATAAGCTCACGTTGTCCGCGTCCGATAGGAATCATAGCGTCGATAGCCTTGATGCCAGTTTGAAGAGGTTCGTTAACAGGCTGACGGAAGATAACGCCTGGAGCTTTACGTTCCAATGGCATATTATAGGTCTCGCCTTTTATCGCACCCTTGCCGTCGATAGGAGTTCCCAGCGTATTAACAACACGACCGAGCATACCTTCACCAACATTGATCGAAGCGATATGATGAGTACATCTTACAATGTCGCCTTCTTTTATGTCCGACGCATCATTCAAGAGAACAATACCAACATTGTCTTGCTCAAGATTTAACACTATACCCATAGATCCATTCTTCTCAAACTCAACCAATTCGCCCGATTCGGCTTCCTTCATGCCATAAACACGAGCAACGCCGTCACCAATCTGGAGTACAGAACCTTTTGTGTCTAAATCGCTTTTAGTATCAAAATTAGTAAGTTCTTGAAGCAATATGGCTGATATCTCAGCAGGTTTAATACTTTCCATTTTATATGATTTTTTTCTTAATATTCTTTAACAAACAAATTCTCTTCGAAGGCCGATTGCAAACGTTTCAATGTATTTCTTACGCTCGCATCGTATTCATAATCCTTATATTTGACAATAAAACCGCCGATAATTTTTTTATCGATAACATTTTTAATTTCTATAGTATCCTTAGCAACTATTTTCTTTTTAAGAATGTTAACGATTCTATTGGTGGTATTTTCATCGAGTCGAACAGCTGATGTCACTGTTACGACTGCTATCTTTTTATATTCAAGGTATAATTCGTGATATACATTATATATATCAGTGATTATCTCATCGCGGTTTTTCTCAACGAGAAGGCGAAGCAAATCGATGACAACAGATTCCGTTTTGTCCTTAAACAATTTTGTCAAAATATTTATTTTGTGTTCTTTAGATACAAAAGGCTGATGTATCAATGTTCTCAGTTCCTCGTTGCCTTCGATGGTAAGTTTAACAAGCAAAAGGTCGTCGAGACATTTGTCAACGACATTGTTTTGCATTGCCAAATCCATGAACGCCTTAGCGTAACGATGAGTCAAGATATTAGGTTTCATAATTATTTTTGGTTTTTATTTTCAATCTCTTCCAATATTCTATTGATATAATCGAGTTGTTCTTTGTCTGATTCGAGTTGTTTTTTAAGAACTTTCTCAGCCACTTTTATTGATATGCCTGCTATCTGATTTTTTATTTCCGTTGTAGCGGCCATTTTTTCGTGTTCTATGGTTTCTTTAGCGTTTTCGATGATTCGTTCTTTTTCCTCGTTGGCTTTATTTTTTGCCGTTTCTATGAATTTATCATGAATCTGGCGAGCTTCATTAAGGATTTTATCTCTTTCTTCGCGAGCTTGAGCAAGCAGCAATTCGTTGTCGGCCTGCAATTTCTCCATTTCCTGATGAGTACGTTCGGCTTTTTCAAGAGCGCTATTGATTTCTTCCTCGCGTTTTTTCAACATATCATTAATGACAGGAAAAGCGAATTTCGCCAAAATGAAAAATACGATTCCGAATGCCAATGTCATCCAAAACAACAGACCAAAATCGGGAGTAATCAATTCCATAATTTACAGTTTACGATGTATATAGTTATTATTATTTTACCTTATTATAAATTACGTCGTTGCAGCCAACCGCTACAACGACGTTAATTTCACACTGATTAAGCAATACCAATCAGCAAGCAGACAACCAAAGCGAACAATGAAACACCTTCAACGAATGCTGCTGAGATGAGCATACTTGTTTGAGCTTTGTCTGCGATTTCAGGTTGACGTGCTGATGATTCTAACGCTGAGCTTGCAATTCTGCTGATACCTAAACCAGCGCCAATTGTTACAATACCCGCTGCCAATGCAGCACCCAATTTTGCTAATGGAGCCAAGTCAACAGCTGCCTGAACTACATCTTGTAATAAAACTAATAATGACATAACTTATAAATTTATAAGGTTTTACTTAATATTTTTTAATGTTCGTGTTCTTCTTTTGCCGCAGCACCAAAATACAGCGACGACAACAATGTAAATACGTATGCTTGAATATATGCAACTAACAATTCAAGACAATCGACAAAAATGGCAAGCAAGAGTGAAACCACCGATACCGCTCCACCTGCCGCAGCACTCATCTCGCCAAGAATAAAAATAAGACATACGAAACCAAGTATCACTATATGACCCGCCGTGATATTGGCAAAAAGACGTATCGCCAACACTACAGGTTTTACGAAGCAACCCACCACTTCTACAACTGGCATCAAAGGCAATGGGAATTTCAACCACCAAGGAACGCCAGGAGTATTGAATATGTCTTTATAATAATGTTTCTTTCCTGTCAGATGTGTGATGAAAAACGTAAACAAAGCAAGTGTCGCTGTCACAGCTATATTACCTGTTATGTTTGCTCCAAATGGGAAAAATGGAATAAGTCCTAAGATATTGTTAAAAATGATAAAGAAAAATACAGTCAAAAGATACGGCAGATATTTTTCATAATCTTTGCCAATGTTAGGTTTAGCGATTTCATCTCTGACATAAATGACGAGAGGCTCTATAAGAGCTTGAATGCCTTTCGGTGCTTTTTCTTCACGTTGACGATAGCCTCTTGCGACAAGCAGAAATATCACGACGAGAAGAGTACATGAAATCAATAAACCGCAGACTGTCTTTGTTATAGAAATATCGAATGGACGTACGAAAGAACCATCGTTGTCAACTTTCACCACTTTACCTTCGAATTTTCCCTCATCTGGTATTTTAAATATAACATCATCACCATGCTTGTTTTGCGCAACATATTCATGTCCATGATGCAGATGTTTCGATGAAAACGCATACAACTCACCCTCGTCAAAAACTATAATCGGAAGATTAACGGATATGTGTTTTCCTTTCCAAGTACATATATGCCAATCGTACGAGTCAAGTATGTGGTCGAAAATCAAATTTCCCGCATTGAATTTTTCTTCTGCGACTTCTAAATCTTCAGTCTCATGACGTTGATTTTCATTATTAGCGAAAACAGAATTCGGCGATTCAAAAAGCAAACATATTATAAATAAAGCATTTATAACATATTTACGCAATTTATCACCAAATAGAACAATATTTTTCATTTTGTTTATACACCTATTTATTATAGAACGCAAGTTTACAAAAAAAAATAACACAACAATATTTGTTTTTCGTTTTTTAGAAAAAAAATAAAGTTATCATTATTGAAATCTTTGTTAATTTTGCATTATGGCAAAGAGTAAATATTATGTAGTTTGGAAAGGCAGAGAAATAGGTGTTTATAGCACATGGGATTCCTGCAAGATGCAAATTGAGGGTTTCAAAGGAGCGCAATACAAATCGTTTCCCGACAGAGCGAGCGCCGAGAATGCGTTTAGAGCCGGCTATGAAGCAGTCGCCAAGCAGTCGTCAGCCAGCAGCCAGCAGTCGTACGAGAATCTACCTGAAAGTCAGAAGCCTATTGGACAAAGCATAGCCGTTGACGCCGCTTGTTCTGGCAATCCTGGCAAGATGGAGTTTCAAGGTGTTTTTGTTGAGACCAACACTCACCTCTTCAAAAGCCCTGTATATGAACATGGCTCCAACAACATCGGCGAGTTTCTTGCAATAGTCTATTGTCTTGCCTGGCAAAAGAAAAACAATCTCAGATATCCCATTTATTCCGATTCCGTCAATGCACAGAAATGGGTAAGAGAGGGCGTTTGCAAGACCAAAATAGCCGAGAACGACAAAAACAAACCTCTCTTTGAGGTGATACGATGGGCAGAGAGATGGCTCCACGACAATAGTTTCCGCGTCCCTATATATAAATGGAAAACTGAAATTTGGGGTGAAATTCCTGCCGACTTCGGAAGAAAATGATTTATATTTGCAAAAATAAAAACTGACTCATGATTAAGTTCGAAACATTTTATTATCAATGTCCAAGATGTAAATCATGGATGGAAGGCCATCTCCTAATATCTTCTATGGTCAACCAGTCTATCTTATATTCCGACGGCAAGATATTGAACGACGGATACATCACCGAACATCAGAAAATGATAGTGTGTCCGGCATGCAGCCATTGGTCATGGGTCGAAAAATATGAAGAGCCATATATCTTAAAATCAAAGCCTTCAGAAAACTACTACACATGGAACAGCTGGCGTTTCTATGGAGTTCACTTCGGAAGCAACGAAGGTAGATTAGCTCTCGTCAATCATTACAAAAACTTCCTTGAAAAATCCGATTACAACAGAGACCAGGAGATTTATTTCCGCCGTATGATGTGGTGGGCATATAACGACCTGGTGAGAAACAAATACCAAACCGACATAGAACATTACACCTCAAAAGAGATGAGTTTCAAAGTGTGGTGGAGAAACAGAAAAAAAATATTACAGGGAATAGATATGTTCATGCTTCATCATAACAATTATATCGAAAATCTAAGCCGATTAGTCGATTTGCTAAAAGACAGATATACTCCCGACGATGAAGAATACGAAGCAACAAACCTCGACATTATAGAGATGTATCGTCAGCTCGGCGACTTCAACAGCGCAAAGACATTATTGGAAAAAACATCACGACGCACTTATTTCATCTCTGTCATTGAAAAAAAAGTTGAAGAAAAAGAAGACTTGGTATTCTTAGCAACAGGATGATTTTAAGATTTCTCAGAATTCTAAAGTTCTAATCTTCTAAAATTTTTCTAATGACATGAGATGCGCAGAAGCATCCGAAAATTGCTGGCATATATGATATTGTCCCTACTGTCGCAATTTTGTTTTCCGTCTGTTCTTCAATAGACACCGCACTCTCAGCCACTTTCTCTGGAGAAAACACCACTGTGATTCCTTCGCGTATCCCAAGACGATGAAGTCTTTTTCTTATGTAAAAAGCCAAACGGCAGTTATGCGATTTTGAGATGTCGTCGATTTCAATTTTGGTAGGGTCAAATTTGCCGCCTGCTCCCATGCAGCTGACGATATTCTGTTTGTTTTGTACCGCATAATATAGAAGGAATACTTTAGGAGCTAATGTATCGATTGCATCGACGATGAAATCGAAAGGCTGCTCCATCAAGTCGATAATAGGCTGGTCTTTTAGATATTGGTTTATCGGAATCACTTCAACATCAGGATTAATGTCGCGGATACGCTCAGCCATCACTTCCACCTTAGGGCGACCAATGGTGCTGTCTAAAGCAAGCAGCTGTCTGTTTTTGTTGGTGATATTAACAGTGTCGCAATCGACGATGGTGAGTTTTCCTATTCCGGCACGAGCCAATTGTTCAGCAGCGTATGCGCCAACACCACCTAATCCAACAACAAGAACATGACTCGACGCCAATTTTTTAACGCCTTCTTCTCCAACTAATAACTGTGTCCTTGAATTCCAATTCATATCTTTCCAAAAATTTTTACAAAGTTATTAAAAATATCGTTCCTCAAATCATCTAAACTACGTCCTGACAGAACAGAAGCTTTCTCATAAACATCAACGATACTTCTTTCACTATCATCAGTTTCTAAAAACAATCTTTCTGATGGAATAAGTTTCAAAAGTTCAGCAGCACGAATTTCGTTTCTAAACAACACTTCACCGAGTGAGAGATAAATGTCGTGACGAAGCAATTGACTGACAGTTTGTCCATTACCTTGAAATCCATGTATTATCCAAGGCATTTTGGCTTTGGTTTCTTTTCTTATTGAGATAATATCGGAATGAGTTTTTACAGAATGAATTATCATTGGTTTATGATATATTTCCGACATTTCAATTTGTTTTATGAAGCAACATTTTTGTGTTTCAAAGTCGGAACTACACACCCTGTCAAGTCCACATTCTCCTATAGCGAGGAAATTCAAATCACTGATACTCTGAGAAATAAATTCTCCAAGTCCAACTTCCATCTGTTGTCCATAATCCACATCCCAGGGATGTATTCCTACGCTATATAAAAAAGGAACATCGACATTGACAAGACCGTCAACGCCGATGTTTTTTATTTCGATGAATTCTTTGTTATCAATATGATTATTATGAGTATGAATATTGACGAAAGGATTCATATTTAAGAATCGAGATTAGGTTGAATTATTATTTCTTTAGTATCTATATTGAAAGCCAGCAAATTACCGAATCCCTCCTTATTAACGTAATAAATACCGTTGTCGAGCGGAAGGAAATCATAGTTGTTATTATTAAACAAATCTATGAGGGTCATCTCTACCGGCACATGACCATGAATGACTTTCTTACCTTTAGTTTTATTTTTATCAACTTTAAAGTCTCTCAACCACATCATGCTGAACACGTCATCAAAAGGATTGTCAATTTTAAAGTTAAAACCAGCATGAACCAAAATATAATCTTCGAGTTCGATATAATATTTTGTTTTCTTCATCCAGTCGATATAAAACTTATTTATATCACGAGGGCGATTAGCTCCAAAACTCGATAAGGTTTTTGTTCCGCCGTTTTTTCTCCAATCTTTTTCAATCTTGCTTCTGAAGAAAAATCTTTTCTGGTCTTCCTCCCAAGCTCTGATACAATAATCCTCATGATTACCTCTGATACAATGAACCTCGTAACCCGCATTTTGCAGATTCATGATAAAATCGACAACACCTTTACTATCAGGGCCGCGGTCGATATAATCGCCGAGGAAATATATCGCATCAGACTTTGTCAGATTCAATCTGCTTTCTATCAATAATTTTAAGGTATTCAGACAACCATGAACATCTGGAATAACCCAACGATTCTTCATTGCTAATTGTCGATTTTATTTAGCTTTTCCTTGGTTAGCAACGCTTTCCATTTTACGTTTGATTTCTTCTTGGTCGCCAAGGAAGAAATGATTTTGAAGATTCATATTATCGTCAAATTCGAATACGTAAGGAACTGCTGTAGGTATATTGAACTTAATGATTTCTTCATTAGTCATGCCACGAAGTTCTTTTACGATGCCTCTCAATGAGTTACCGTGAGCTACGACCATAACTTGATCATGATTTTCGAAAGCTTTCAAAATCACGTCGTTATAGTAAGGCATAAGACGTTCAATGGTATCTTTCAATGATTCTGTCAAAGGAATTTGTTCGTCTGTGAGTTCTGCATAACGAGCGTCCATTCTTGGGCTTTTTGGATCGTTCATTTCCAATGCTGGTGGTTGAACGTCGAATGAACGACGCCATACTAATACTTGCTCATCGCCATATTTTGCAGCTGTATCAGCTTTGTTAAGACCTTGGATAGCGCCGTAGCTTTTTTCATTTAATCTCCAGCTTTTTTGAACAGGAAGCCAATCCATATTCATTGCATCGAGAACATTATTTAATGTTTTGACAGCTCTTTTCAAATATGATGTGAAACACAATTCTGGTTTGTAGTTTTCTTGTTTTAAAAGCTTACCTGCTTCAAATGCTTCTTCCAAACCTTTTGGGCTTAAATCAACATCTGTCCAACCTGTAAAAAGATTCAATTTATTCCATTCACTTTCACCGTGACGAATCAAAATAAGTTTCTTCATTGTTTGTATTTTTTTAAGTTTTTGCGATTCTTTTTTCTTTCTGCAAAGATAAAAATTTAATCATAATATTCTTGATTTTTTATTTCATAGAATAGCTATTTTTAACAATTTTTAACATTTTCTTTTTATTTTTGTAAAAAATATCTCATGAAAAAATTAACATCTTTTTTGTTATTACTATTTTTCTGCATAACAACAACTTTTGCACAAAATATTGATTTGTCAAATGTCGAATTACCTAATATTTCAGACAAAAGAAGCGACAGAGTAATAACACATAAAGGCTACACAGTATCATACAATTACGATTGGAAAATACCCAACTGGGTCGCCTATGAGCTGACCGACTGGGAAGTTGAAGGAGAAGTTCCGCGATACGACCGTTTCAAGCCCGACCCTATGGTGCCGAAAAATGCCACAGCCACAACCGACGATTATAAATATTCTGGCTGGGACAGAGGCCACATGGCTCCGGCCGCCGACATGAAATGGGACGAACAAGCCATGAAAGAATCTTTTTACCTTTCTAATATCTGCCCTCAAAACCCCAACCTGAACGGAGGCGTCTGGAAAGATTTAGAAGAACAAGTTCGTGATCTCGCATCTCAAAAAGGCAGAATTTTCGTGGTATGCGGACCTATTGTCAATGATGACAGCAATACCATTGGCGCTAATAATGTGGTTGTGCCTCAAGCATTTTTCAAGGTGCTCTTGCAAGAAGAAAACGGAAAAATACATACAATAGGTTTCATCTATGAAAACAAAAGCGGCCGGATGCCAATGTCAACTTACGCAATGACCGTTGACGAAGTGGAAAAAATAACAAAAATAGACTTCTTCCCTGCCCTACCCGATAAAATTGAGAAAGAAACTGAAGCCAATATAGATTTTTCAAAATGGACAGTGAAAAAACAATAAAATAATCATTTACTTGTTATAAATATGCAATATAAATCATCAAATATGACCAACAAATATATCACTACTATCATACTGATTTTCACATGTTTTATTACATGTTTCGCTCAAACCCCGATTCACCATTGGACAACCCACACTCCTGGAATGAAAGTCATCAATGTCGAGAAAATTAATGAAAGAATATATACAGCAACGCCATACGAAATTTACTATTACAACACTAACGACAACTCCATCAACAAATTATCTAAAGTAAACGGATTGTCAGATTTCGGAATAAGCGTTATGCGATATAACCCAAAGAACGGTATGATTCTCATAGGATACTCAAATGCCAACATCGATATAATTGACAAAAACGGTGAAATAATAAATATCAACGATATTAAAAACAAAAACATCTTAGTCGATAAAACCATCAACGACATATATTTCATAGAAGATATGGCATACATCTGCTGCGGCTTCGGCATAGTGCTTATCGATTTAACAAAATTAGAAATCAAAGACACTTATATTATTGGAGAAAACGGCGCGTACCTTGCCATAAACGACATTGTTTTGCACAACGACAAGCTTTATGCAGCGACAAGCAACGGCGTTTATTATGCCGATTATAACAACAACAACCTTGCTGACTTCTCCCAATGGACACACGACATATCTTTGATTCATAGTAATTTAAATTATTCAGAAATTGAAACTTTCAATGGCGACCTGCTTGCAAACTATTCTGAAAACAAATACGGAACCGACACATTATTTATATATAATGGCGAATCATGGGATTATTTTAGCAAAGCCAACAATGCTGTCAAAAGAGAAATCAAAGCATACAATGACAGACTTATACTTGTTGAGCAATACCGACTCTACGTCATCAACAAAAACTACGATAACATATACTATTTCAATAAAATAGAACCTTTCTGCGCCATTTATGACCATACAAATAAATTATACTGGATTGGCGACAAAACGAACAGTCTTATCAAAGCATATCCTGATAAAACTTACGAATATATCAAATACAACGGACCTTACAGCAATTCAAGTTTCGACATCAAAGCAAATGGAAATCAAATTTGGGTTGCCTCTGGCGGCTACTCTTCCACATGGGCAAAACGTTGGATTAGAGATGGCGTATTCTACTATAATGATTACGAATGGTCATTTATAAACAATACAAATACAGAGGCTTGCGACACAATATCTGATTTCGTAAGTATAGCTTTCGACCCAATAAACAATTCAAAAGTATATGTCGGTTCTTTCCACAAAGGACTTCTTGAATTTGAAAACTTCGAGTTAAAAAAAATTTACAATACGACCAACAGCAGTCTCGGAGAACTTGCTGGATATGGTTATGTTTATATTACAGGACTCGATTTTGACAGTAACAACAATTTATGGATTGCTAATAGCGGAACTGACAAACGTCTATCCGTCAAGACTTCTGACAACAAATGGTACGCTTTTAACATTGGAAGCAACGACATCAGCAAGTTAGTCGTTGACAAAAACAATTACAAATGGATTTTGAATCGTGATGGTAATTTTATTGTGTATAATGACAACAACACTATTTCCAATTTCGCTGACGACAGATATAAGATAATCAGCAAAACAGCAGGACAAGGCGGGCTACCTGAATCTGCCAACTGCATGGCTGTTGACAAAAACGGAACCATGTGGGTTGGAACGAATGACGGACTTGCCTTATTTTATTCAACATCAAAGATTTTTCAAAATGGAGCGAATTACGATGCATCAAGAATTCTTGTTCCTCGCAACGACGGCACAGGACAAGCCGACTATCTTCTCTCCGGGGAATCAGTAATGGCAATAGCCGTTGACGAAGCCAATAATTTATGGATTGGCACTAAAAACGGCGCTTTTTATATTTCAAACAACGGATTGACAGAATATCATCATTTTACTGAAGATAACAGTCCTTTGCTGTCGAATAATGTACAAGGCATCGCTATTGATGATGACGGAAATGTATTTTTTGCAACAGACAAAGGCATAATATCATACAAAGCTGTTGCAACAAAGGGAATGACCACCAATTCTGAAGTAATTGTTTATCCCAACCCAGTTCAACACGACTACTCAGGAATTGTAGGAATCAAGAACTTAGTCCCCAATTCTTTAGTAAAGATAACAACAGTTGACGGCTCTTTTGTAACTCATTTATATTCGGAAGGCGGACAGGCCGTATGGGATTGTACAAGCATAGATGGCAATAAAGTCGCTTCTGGCGTATATCTTATATTCGTCAGCGACAAAACCGGCAAGGAAACTTTTGCCACAAAAATACTTATCAAGTAATGGCAAAAATCACGATAAAATCTAAAGCGATTGTACTTCAAGCTATTAAATACGGAGATAGCAGTCTCGTTGTGAAAATGCTTACCGAAGAAGAAGGAATACAGTCATTTATGGCAAAAGGTGTCTTTGGTAAAAAATCAAAGATGAAAGCTGCACTTTTTCAAAACATGACTTTGTTAGACATTGTGGCTGAAATTGGCAACAACAGCCTTGGATTTATCAAAGAAGCGACTTTATCGCACTATTATAAAAGCATTTCTACGGACATTAAGAAAACAACTATAATACTGTTTGTCAGTGAATTGCTATCTAAAAGCATTACAGAAAGTGAGACTGACACAGCTTTATTCGAACATGTTTATAATTCGATGATATGGCTCGATGACGCCACTTCCGATTATGTTAATTTTCCTATAGAATTTGCCTTAATGTTAAGCAAGTATTTAGGTTTTTATCCAAACTTCGACACATATAGCGAAGGTAGTAGTTTTGATCTCTTAGATGGCAACTTCAAGAAAAGCCAAAACGACATTTATCAGATTGACCAAGAATTAAGCAGAAAATTTTATTTGTTAGAGACTCAAAAAATGAGCGGAGCAGGATCTCTTAATAACAATGGTGATTTTAGTCTTAACAATAAAGAACGGCGATCGTTACTCGAAGCCATTGTTACATATTACAAATTACACACGGAAAATATTAGGGAAATAAAATCCTTTGAAGTTATTAAGACGCTTTTTTAAATATCACAAAAAAAAGACAGCTAAGCTGTCTTTTTTTTATTTGATTCTTTTAAGAATGCTGATTTCTGATGGTGTGAGGAATCTCCAGTGACCACGAGGAAGATTTTGTTTTGTAAGACCTGCGAACATGACTCTGTCGAGTTTCACGACTTCGTAGCCAAGGCTTTCAAAAATACGTCTTACGATATGGTTACGACCAGAGTGGATTTCAATTCCCACTTCACGTTTTGTTGGATCATCAACAACCCAGTCAATGCCGTCAACTTCAATTGGGCCATCTTCAAGGACGAGGCCTTCTCTTATCTTCATCAAGTCATTTTTGGTAAGAGGTTTATCCAATGTTGCATGATAAAGTTTCTTCACTTCATGGCTTGGGTGTGTCAATGTCTTAGCGAGATCACCGTCGTTAGTAAGGAGGAGCAAACCGATAGTATTTCTGTCGAGTCTTCCCACTGGGTAGATACGTTCGCTGCAAGCATCTTGAACGAGTTCCATTACGGTATGACGTTCATATGGGTCATCAGATGTTGTTATAACACCTTTAGGTTTGTTAAGAAGCACATAGCGAAGTTTTTCACGGTTAAGAGTTTCACCGCCATAGACAACTTTGTCTGTTGTGTTAACTTTAGTACCGAGTTCAGTTACAACTACACCATTCACTGTTACTGCGCCAGCGAGGATAAGGTCGTCGGCTTCGCGTCGTGAGCAAATACCAGAGTCGGCGAGGTATTTGTTAAGACGGATTTGTCCAGTTGCTCTTGGTCTGTCATAGAGTGGGTCTTTTTCTCTTCTTTTGAAGCCGCCGCCACCGCTACGACGTTCGCTGTTACCATTACGTTCTTGTCTGTCGTTAGAGCGAGTTCTTCCGAAATCTCTCTCGTTACGAGCAGCACCTCTTGCATTACGGCGATTGCCGTATGGTCTGTCGTCGTCACGATTTTCGCCGAAACCTTTTTTAGGACGACGTTCATCGAAACCTTTAAGGCTGCGATTCTCATCGCGCTCTTCTCTTCTTTCTCTTACAGGTCTGTCACCAAAGCTCTTGCTTCTGCCACCGAATGACTCTTTTCTGCCACCAAATGACTCTCTTCTGTCGTCATCTCTTCTTGGTCTGAAGCTTTTTCTTGGTCTTTCTTCATCGCCATCGCGGCGAAAAGCCTGTTCTCTTTCAAACTGCTCTAATCTTTCTTCACTGAATCTGCGTACACCGGCAGTCTTTCTTGTAGCAATACGTTGACGTTTGCCCTTGTTTCCTTCGTTGTTCATGTCAATGTGAAAATTACATTTTTAGGGTTGCAAAGATACGATTTTTTTAAACTCGAAAAAATCAAAATCTTATAATTTTTTAAAGAGATTTCTATAAATTATTATTACAACAGAAAACACTGTTTATTTTGCCACTACTATTCCTAACTCCTTATTAATTCTTATACGAATATCATCTAATTTTTTCTTTTTATGGAGCAATATCATTTGGTCATCGACACTTTCTGTTTCCAACAACTGTTTGGTAATCTCATTACGTTTATCATCAATGACCATGTCTTTATATCTCAACAAAGTTGATATCACCATTTTCGACAAGACATCTTCTTCCGTTTTAACCTTTATATCGTGTTTTCCCCAATTATCGAGTTTATATCGAGACGACAAAAGATTGGCGGCCAATTCTACCACACGAGGATTTTCATTTGAGATAAAATATTGTTCCTTAGGAAGTTGTCCTTCATCAAGAGCTTTATCATAAACATTGAATATTATCTGATGCAAGTCATCTTTAAAAAGAAGATCGTCGTTTTTCAAATCGTCGATAATAAATGAAGCGACACTTATTTTATATATAGTTGGATTGTTATTTTCATCAACTCCATCAACATCTATATCTCTATCGCCATACATCAGTAGCAGCTTGACCAACTCCTGTTCTTGATAAAAGCCTATCGGAACAGCATCAACGACATTTGAGATTTGCAGTTGTTGTTCAATCTTAAAATCATCAGCTACAAAGTCTTGTTGAGTTTCCGTTCCCGTCTTTTTCGCCTTAGCACGAAGTATTTTGTTAAGTTCATTCACCAACGACTGTTCTGGCATTTCCATCAAACGACTACATTCTTTAATATATGTAGCCCTATAAATAGCATCAGGAATAACAGCTATTGAACCAACAATATCCTTCAGAACCTCAGCTCTTTTTATAGGGTCGTTGTGAGCATCTTTGAGAAGAAGCTGCGTTTTAAAACTGATAAAATCTTTCGCATTATTTGATATATACTCTCTAACAACTTCAATAGGATTATGTTGCACAAAAGAGTCGGGATCTTCGTCAGGAGGCAAAACAACAATTCTCACATTCATTCCTTCTTCGAGAATCATATCTGTTCCACGCAAAGCGGCATGAATACCAGCGCTATCTCCGTCATATAAAATGGTGACATTCTTAGTGTAACGACTAATTAGACGAATCTGTTCTGTTGTCAATGATGTACCAGAACTTGCCACTGTATTCTCTATACCAGCCTGATGCATACTCAAAACATCAGCATAACCCTCCACTAAGATACAATTATCAAGACGACTTATCTCGTTCTTAGCAAAGAAGATTCCATAAAGAGTCTGGCTTTTGTTATAAATTTCGGATTCTGGTGAATTAAGATATTTAGCTTTAGTTTTATCACCACTTAATATTCGCGCTCCAAAACCAATAACCTTACCTGTCAAATTATGAATCGGGAATATCACACGTCCCTGATATTTATCATAAAGTCTATCTTCATTACCTGAAGCCAGACCTATTTTCAGAAGAAGTTCTTTTGAATAGCCATTATTAATGGCATATCTGACAAAGGCATCCCTCTGATTAAGGCAATAACCCAACTGGAATTTATCTATGATTGCATCATGGAAACCACGTTCTCTAAAATATGACATTCCAACGGCAAGTCCTTCCTCTTCTTTTTTCATTACATCAGAGAAATACTGCTGAGCGAAACTATTGACATTAAACATCCTTTCGCGCTCATTCTGCGCCATCAACTCTTCCGGGCTCCGTTCTTTTTCCTCTATTACAATACCATACTTTTGTGCAAGGAAGCGCAACGCTTCAGGATATGAATAATGTTCATGTTCCATAATGAAGCGTACCGAATCGCCCGCTTTACCACAACCGAAACATTTGAAAATACCTTTTGCCGGCGACACAATAAATGACGGCGTCTTCTCTTTATGAAAAGGACAGACTCCTATAAGGTTAGCTCCTCTTTTCTTTAGACTGACGAAATCACCGACCACCTCTTCTATACGAACAGTGTCGAGAATACTCATTATAGTATCTTGTGGTATCATTGGCATGAATTATAATTAGTTAAAATCAGAAACAGATTCCCAAACGAATACTAAAGCTCAATGCTATACTTTGATTTACACTATTGAAAAAATGCCATAGCTCAAAACCATGATGGTAGTAAGTATCAGCAGGCGTTCCAAAAGCATAACCGCCTCCAACCCAGAAATCTGCGAGAAATCTTTTATGAACGTATTGATAACCAATCGTCCCAAGCATGGCTGTTTCGCTCGAAAGTGTCCTTGAACCGTCGGCTTTGCTATTGTATGTATAATGCGAATAAACGACTTCCGGACGAAGATAAAAACCCATCAATGACTTCTTCTGAATGTCATTCATAAAGAATTTATGACCATAACGCATTGTATATCCTTTAGGGTCGTTATCATATTTATCAAAACCAGCACCTATAAGACTTGTACAAAATTCCCCACTCTGGCGAATATTGCTAAAAGACCTTTCATAAGAAAGCTTAGTACTTCCGCTAATCCATGATAAAAAAGTTATCTTTAAAGAATTACGATAATCTTTTTCCGAATACATAACAGGTTCTTTTGCTTGAATAAGGGTAGATGAAAACAACAAAATTGCAAGTGATAATATAAGCTTTTTCATATAAATATGTAAATAAAAACAACCTAAACCTTATTTATTAACTATATTCTTCCAGATAAATTTTCTATGATTTAGCAAAAATAATATATTTTACATTTTCTTTTCAATAAATAAAAAATAAAATATGTTAGAGCTTTTGAACTTCAAACCCTGATTGTGGTTTTTGAGTTTGCACTTTTGCTTTTAGCTTTACCAATTTGTCTTTATCAAGAATTAGATTAAAGAGTTTTGAAAAGAATCCAATAAAAAACCCCTCACTTGAATTCTTGATTCAAGTGAAACTTTATACATCCTTGTTTAATTAAAAAAAATACCACTTTTCGCTCAAGGATGAGGCTTTGACATACTGTCATAGAAGTGCCTCAGTATAAAATCATTAGGGGTGTTTTTATTAGTGCAAAAATACAATTACTATTTTGATAATCAAATAAAAAAAATAAAAAATATCATTTGCCCGCACAATCACCAACTAAACAACTGTGTTTCAATCATATAAAAACCAACACATTCATATTTTTCATTATTTATCAAAAGTATTTATACAATTTTTATAATTTAAAAATTACATTTTATTTACAAAACGTTCTACATTTTTTATCACGATTTCCAATCTTATTTCAAAAGCTTCCTTTGTAGCAAAGCCCACATGAGGCATCAAAATTGTGTTTGGCAAATCCAACAATGGATTCTTTTTATCAAGTGGCGGTTCAGTATCAAACACGTCAAGAGCCGCACCAGAGATTCTTCGATTTTTCAACGCATCAGCAAGATCATTAGTATTGATAATAGGGCCTCTCGCTGCATTAATAATCACAGCCGACGGTTTCATAAGTTCAATTTCTTTTGCTGTGATAAAATTACGAGTCTCATCATTAAGAGCCACATGAAGAGTTATGATGTCAGATTCTTTCAACAATGTTTCCTTATCAACTAAAGTAACACCATCAACATCCTTTGGTGTTCTATTCCATGCTATTACTTTACAGCCGAACGCTTGCGCCAGTTTAGCTGTCCTTTGACCTATCGCTCCCAAACCGACAATTCCTACTGTTTTATTCGAAATCTCTCTTCCTGGAGCTATGGATGGACCTTCACAACTTCTTGTTATCTTGTCATTCTCTATAACATTACGATACAACCCTATCATCATGCATATCGCCTCTTCCGCAACAGCCTCCGTCGAATACCCTGCTGCATTATTTACAACAACACCTCTTCTCTCACATTCCTGCAAATCAATATGATCCAAACCTGTAAATGCTATTGACAACATCTTTAAATTAGGACATGCTTCAAAGAAGTCTTTACGCAATGGCATATTGCTTTCAACAACGATATCGGCATCTGAAGCTCTTTCAATATTTTTCTCAGGACATCTATCAGGATAAACTATTATCTCATGTCCTAAAGATTTCAATATATTACATTCATTTTCAATCTTTTCTACAGAAAGTCCCAATGGTTCTAAAAATACTATCTTCATCGCATTTCTTTTTTTAATATCTGTACAAAGATAAGCCAAATAAACCTACAAATCATTACGTTTTATTTTTTTCATTGAATTTAATATTCATTTGCTAACGCCATTAACTATCCCCGACAAGGTGTCTCCAACTAATACAACCTCTTGAACCAAAACCTAAAAATTATGCCAACGGAGACACCCGCAGGGATCTACTTTTATATCAAATCAAGTATTTGCAGTTTGCTCATCATTACTTGTATGATCTATCATCATAAATTCATTCATAGTTATCTCTGTATAATAATTTTTCCTGCCATCTTTTTCATATATCTTCGTTCTAAGCCTCCCTTCCAAAGCCAACCTTTTGCCTTTCTTTATCAATTTCTCCGCTTGTTCTGCTATTTTTCCCCATGCTACTATATTATGCCATGATGTAGTAGGTTCCAATTCATGATTTTCATTATATGAATAATCCTGCGTAGCCAAACTGAATTTTGCCATCTTACGATTTGCCACCATTTTAATTTCCGGATCAGAGCCGGGACGTCCAATAAGCTGAACTGAATTTTCTAAGGTTCCCATATCTATTTATTTTTTTGATTTCACAATGCAAAGATATGGCTAGCTTGAAAGAATAGTCGTATAAAAAACGGATAATATTGTATAAAAATAGAAATCACTGACAATCAATACATAACAACACTTTAATCTTTATCAAAAAGTTCTATGTATCTTATTAAATATTAACAATTACATATATCGTCTGATTTTCAACGCCTTACAATAGCAGAAGCCATCTTATTAAAAATTAACATTTCCCACATTGAAAAACAACAACTTAGAAAATGACACATATTACAATAGACTTATTTCATTTATTATTATAATATGAGACTGAAATTATCAGATTATCTATTGTATGTGTTTCTATATTAATATAAGGTATATCCAAAATATTTTTGATTTCTCTGGTTATTCCAGTTCCCAACATTTTAAATACCGATTCTTTTTTAGTCCACAGCCGATAGAACATATCTGCCTTATTATCAGAGTCATGCAACATCTCCAATTCTTTTTTATTGCATACATATTCCGCCAGACTTTCTTTAAAGGAGGCTATTTCCTCAATATCAATTCCTATCTCTTTTTCAGACAGAACACAGCAAACAGCTGTTTTGCAATGACTTAAACTAAAAAACCAATTAGAATAATTTTTCAAGAAAGGCTTACCGTGTTCGTTATAATAAAACTCAGGCAATTCATTAAAAACACCCTCTTCACGCAGAGCCTTTATCAATAAAAGATATGCCAATCCATTCTGTACTCTACCTTTTAAATGCTTATAACGCAACATTTTATCCCTTCTCCATTCTGGAAAAAAAGAAGCACATTCATCGATGAATTTTTCATCAAAAGCATCAATATTTGTTACATAATAGATTTTCATTTCGCAAAAATAAGTTTTTTGACAATCCGTACAAAACAATCTCGAACAATAATATTAGATTTTTGTTAAATGAGAAAAAACAACAATATGATAGAATTACCTAATTTACCTTACAAGAGAGATGCGCTTGAACCGCATATTTCTCAAAAAACAATTGACTTTCATTATGGCCAACATCATGCCACTTATGTCAAGAATCTCAACAACTTAATCGAACATTCTCATTACGAGAAAATGAGTCTTGAAGAAATTATCAAGAATAGCGAAGGTGCAATTTTCAACAATGCTGCGCAAGTATGGAATCACACATTTTATTGGCATTGCATGACACCAGAAAAAGGCGATTTGCCCCAAACTCTCTTACTTAAAACAATAGAACGCGACTTCGGAAGTTTCGACAATTTCAAACAAATGTTCATCAAACAAGCTGCCACTTTATTCGGTTCTGGATGGCTCTGGTTAGTTTGCGACAAAAACGGAAAATTATCTCTGATGCAAACCAGTAATGCCGAAACACCTATTACAAACAACGAGCTAAGACCACTATTGACATGTGACGTTTGGGAACATGCATATTATCTTGACCAACAGAATCTTAGACTTGCTTATCTAAACGAATTCTGGCAGATTATCAATTGGAAATTTGTAGAAAAGAGACTTACGGAACACTAATAAAAAAAAGACACTTAGTGTCTTTTTTTTATTAAAAATTCATCACTTAAAATTATTATTTTCACCAACCAATGCCAATTTTATTTATTAATATCTTTTAACACAATAATATCATTTTTTCATTGATTTTTGTCAAAAATATTTATAAATTTGCATACGATTTTAGAGCAGAAAATAACTATTTGTTTTTGAAACCTTATAACTCATTAAACTTTTTGTAACTATTTATAAATTTAAATCATAAAAAAAATGAAAAAAGCTTTACATTTAATGTTGGCATTGGCTCTTTTTGTATGCGGTTTCAGTGTAAACGCTCAAAAAAATGCTACTTACAATGCCATGACATCAGTTGAAAAACAAGATGTTAAAAAAGAAAACAGAGCTCCTGAAGTAAGAGTAAAGGATGTTAAAGGTGCTGCTATCACAATTATTGATAGCGATTATCACTTTCCATACGACATTTCAGACAACAAGCAACACGTTGCTATTCAAGCATTCGGCGAGTCAGAAAGTTACTACTGGTCAGAAGCAACTGGCATGATTTACATTGAAGGTACTGTTTTCGCTGTATCAGACGATGGTATCGTAGCTGGTTACTACACAAACGACCAAGGCGCTTCAGTTGGTGGTTTATGGCATTCAGACACAAAGGAATGGCAATTCTTAGGCATGAATCCTGACTATCCAGAATTCTTCTTGGATATGGACAACCCTGATTACAACGGCGCTTGGGCTATGTCAAACGACGGTCTTTATGTAGGTGTTATGCAATTCACAGCAGACTGGGAAACATCATCATACATTTGGACTCCAAACGATGGCTACTCACAACTTCCAAACGGAACATCAACACAAACAAGACCTAACGGCATCAGCGCTGACGGTAGTGTTATTGTAGGTCACGGCACTGACGAAATCGGTTATTGGACAGCATGCTACTGGAAAGATGGTGAAATACACGACATCGACGGCACTTACGGTGAAGCAATGAACGCTTCTCCAAGCGGCAAATACATCTGCGGCTACATCGACGGAATCGAAGGCAACGCATTCATTTACAACACAGAAAACCAAGAATTAACACAAATCCCAAACACTCTTGAAGTAGGTACAGCATTATCTGCAACATGCGTAACTGACAACGGTGAAGCTTTCGGTTATATGGCTGGCGGTTTCCCTCCAATGCCTGACATGAGAAGAGCTTTCGCATACGTAGGCGGTGAAACAATATACTTCAACGATTATTTGTTAGCTAACGGTGTTGGCGAAGCTGAATCATGGATTATTTACAGCATCAATAACGTTACAGCCGACGGCAGAACTTTCATCGGCGCTGCAAATATTGAC
>JAZQVL010000037.1:0-7583 GCA_045631805.1 Bacteroidales bacterium
GTCTCTACATCATTTCCTAAAATCTGTGTAATCTGTGCAATCTGTGGTTACACAAATCATCCTCGTTCCATCACTTCGGCAGGCTCCGTGACCTTGATCTTGCGAAAGCGAAAGCGAGGCATCCCAAAACCATCACTCCGCTTCCGAGTGGAACGTTATTTTCCGTCTCATGGTCGAAGCAGCCGAAGTCAAGGCTATTATAGTTAAGCTCATTGCCGAAGTTGTCGAATTGGAAGCCGTTGCCTATGCTCTCATCGAACAGCCCGAAGGTGAAGCCATAGCCTCCTGTGGGTGACAGCTCATCAAAGCCGAGACCCACGCCATCTTCTGGAGTCCTGAGTTCAGGAGTCGTCTGGTCTTGGAAATACGCATCGTTCTGAGTATTCTGAGCCCATATTTCATTAGAAATAAAAGGCAGAAAACTCAGAATGAAGATTAATACTTTTACTTTTGCTTTCATCTTTGTTAATTTTTTTTATTGATTTTTTTGATTTTTCATTAATGCAATACAATATCGCAAAGCATGAATGGCACACTTTGTGAAAATTTGTTAAATAAATGTTTTGGAAATTAAATTTTAGGCTAATCTCAAATCGCCAACGGGGGGGGTAATAACATTGCTTGTCAATACGTTACAGAAGCAACGCTTAATTAGACCTTCTTCTTTTATATTTAAAACAACGCCTGACATT
The DNA here is from genome assembly GCA_045631805.1 of Bacteroidales bacterium. GTDB lineage: Bacteria > Bacteroidota > Bacteroidia > Bacteroidales > F082 > Limimorpha. Next base: position 693 of record JAZQVL010000037.1, read on the forward strand.
ACGGTTTATTATCAGCAGCAAAATTAAGATTTTTTTTGTAACTTTTGAACTTTGAGCTATGGCTGTTGAACTTTTTTTTTGCTGTGAGCTACGATGGCGGAGGCGGATAACGGAGGCGGAGACGGATAACGGAAACGGGAATAGGAGCTAAGGAACTAAGGAGCTAAGGAACTAAACTCTATCACCACATTACTCCATTACTTCATTACTACAAAAAAAAGCGTTACCCTTCATTTTTTCAGAGTAACGCCTTAATTACGCATTATGAATTATGCATTATTTTTTACGTGGATAGTAAGCTACGCTACCAAGTTCTTCTTCAATACGGAGAAGTTGGTTATACTTAGCCATACGGTCTGAACGGCTTGCAGAACCAGTTTTGATTTGGCCTGAATTTGTTGCAACAGCGATGTCAGCGATTGTTGAATCTTCTGTTTCACCTGAGCGGTGGCTGATAACTGCTGTGTAACCATTACGTTGAGCTAATTCAACAGCGCGAAGTGTTTCTGTAAGAGAACCGATTTGGTTAACTTTAACGAGGATTGAGTTAGCGCAACCTTCTGAAATACCGCGTTCAAGATATTTAACGTTAGTTACGAACAAGTCATCACCAACTAATTGGCAACGGTCGCCGATCATATCTGTGAGGACCTTCCAGCCTTCCCAGTCGTTTTCTGCCATACCGTCTTCGATTGAATCGATTGGATATTCAGCAACGAGTTTAGCGAGGTATTCAGCTTGTTCTTTGCTTGAGTAAACAGCACCACCTTCTTGTTTCCAAGTGTAGTCATATTTACCATCTTTGAAGAATTCTGAAGAAGCGCAGTCAAGAGCGATAGTAACGTCTTTACCTGGTTCGTAACCAGCTGCTTTGATAGCTTGGAGGATTACGTTAAGAGCGTCTTCTGTACCTTCGAGATTTGGAGCGAAACCACCTTCATCACCTACAGCTGTGCTGAGGCCACGATCTTTAAGAACTTTTTTGAGGTTATGGAATACTTCTGTACCCATGCGGATGCCTTCTTGGAATGATGTTGCGCCTACAGGACGAATCATGAATTCTTGGAATGCGATAGGAGCATCTGAGTGAGCACCACCGTTGATGATGTTCATCATAGGAACTGGGAGTGTATAAGAATTAACACCACCGATATATTTATAAAGTGGTAAGCCAAGATAGTCAGCAGCAGCTTTAGCAACAGCTAAAGAAACGCCGAGTATAGCATTTGCACCGAGATTAGATTTTGTATCTGTTCCGTCGAGAGCTATCATTGCTTCATCAATAGCAATTTGATCTAAAGCATTCATACCTATCAATTCTTCAGCGATAGGGCCATTAACATTAGCAACTGCTTTAAGAACACCTTTACCGAGGTAACAATTTTTATCGCCGTCACGAAGTTCGAGAGCTTCGTTAACACCTGTTGATGCACCTGATGGAACTGAAGCGCGACCTTTAGCACCGCTTTCAAGGATTACATCTACTTCAACGGTAGGATTACCGCGAGAATCTAATATTTGACGTGAATGAATATATGCTATTCTACTCATAATTTAAAAAAATAAAAGGGTTAAAAAATTACTTAAAAAAAAGACCCGACCGAATGTCAGGTCTTTTTAAATTATTATTCTGCTGAAGCTTCAGTTGCTGGAGTTTCTACTGCTGGTGTTTCAGTTTTTTTCTTACCACCTCTTCTGCGTGTAGCTTTTGCAACTTTAGTAGCTTTCTTATCGTTGCCAGTATAGATTTCGTTATAGTCAACGAGTTCCATCATACACATCTCAGCGCTGTCACCAAGACGAGTACCTAATTTAATGATGCGTGTGTAACCGCCTGGACGATTTTCAACTTTTTGGCTGATTTCGCGGAACAATTCTGTAACTGCTTCTTTATTTTGGAGCATAGCGAAAACTGTACGGCGTGATACTGTTGAATCATCTTTGGAACGAGTAATCATTGGTTCTACATATACGCGTAAAGCCTTAGCTTTAGCAACTGTAGTAACGATACGTTTATTAAGAATAAGCGAGCTTGCCATATTTGATAACATAGCATTGCGGTGAGCGCTTTTTCTTCCTAAGTGATTAAATTTCTTATTGTGTCTCATCTTTATTATTCCTTATCTAATTTATATTTGCTGATATTCATTCCAAATTCTAATCCTTTAGTTCTGACCAACTCTTCTAATTCTGTAAGAGATTTTTTACCGAAATTACGGAATTTAAGAAGGTCATGTCTGTTAAGAGAAACTAAATCTCCTATTGTCTCAACTTCAGCTGCTTTCAAGCAATTCAATGCACGAACAGAAAGATCCATTTCGACTAATTTTGTCTTGAGAAGTTGACGAATATGTAATGAATTTTCGTCAAGGTCATCTGATGCTGATTTCTTTTCATCCATCATTGTAATTCTTTCATCTGAGAACAACATGAAGTGATAGATGAGGATTTTAGCTGCTTCTTCCAATGCATCTTTAGGATTTATTGATCCGTCAGTTTCAATGTCAAATATAAGCTTTTCGTAGTCTGTCTTTTGTTCAACACGATAGTTTTCACGTTTAAAGCTGACATTTCTGATTGGAGTATGGATTGAATCTATGGCGATTGTGTCAATAGGTGCATTCAACACTTTGTTTTCGTCAGCATTCACATATCCTCTACCTTTGTTAATTGTCAACTCTATTGACAATTTTACTGAAGGGTCCATGTGGCAGATGACGAGTTCTGGGTTCAACACTTGAAACACTGAGAGGAATTTATTGATGTCACCAGCTAAGAATTTATCTTGACCACCGACAACAACAGTAACTTTCTCAAATGTTTCGCCCGGAATTTGTTGTTTGAAGCGAACCTGTTTAAAACTTTGTACCATATCGGCTACATCTTCTATAACTCCGTGAATTGGAGCAAGTTCATGTTGAACTCCTTCAATACGAATTGATGTAATAGCATAGCCTTCCAATGAAGAGAGAAGAACTCTTCTGAGGGCATTACCGATTGTTGTTGCAAAGCCTGGTTCAAGTGGGCGAAATTCGAAGACACCATGTTTGTCTGTCGATTCTACCATTATAACCTTATCGGGTTTTTGAAATGCTAAGATTGCCATAATATCAGTTTATATTCGATTATTTAGAATACAACTCAACGATAAGTTGTTCATTGATGGTTTCAGGAATATCTTCACGGTTTGGATAGCTCATGAACTTGCCGCAAAGTTTGTCTGAATCCCATTCTAACCATGGATAACGGTTTGTGTGACCTTCCACTGAATTAGTAATGACTTCCAAGCTCTTGGATTTTTCACGTACTGCGATGATGTCACCAACCTTCACGAGGTATGAAGGAATGTTAACAAGCTTACCATTGACTGTAATATGACGGTGGCTTACCAATTGACGTGCTGCTGCACGTGTTGGAGCGATACCAAAACGATAAACTAAGTTATCTAAACGTGATTCAATAAGTTGAAGTAAAATTTCACCTGTGATACCTTTTTTCTTATTTGCTTTTTCAAATAAGTTTCTGAACTGGCGTTCTAAAATACCATAAGTGTATTTTGCTTTTTGTTTCTCCATCAACTGTACACCGTATTCAGAGACTTTTTTTCTTCTCTTTGCTGCACCATGTTGTCCTGGAGGATAATTTCTTTTTTCGTAATTTTTGTCAGCACCGTATATTGGTTCTCCAAATTTACGTGCAATTTTTGTTTTAGGACCTGTATATCTTGCCATAACTCTTAATTTTTAAAATTTTAATAAAAATTACACTCTTCTACGTTTAGGTGGACGGCAACCATTGTGTGGCAATGGAGTAACGTCAACGATTTCAGTTACTTCAATACCTGATGCATTGATTGAGCGAATAGCTGATTCACGTCCTGAACCTGGTCCTTTTACAAATACTTTTACTTTACGTAATCCCAAGTCATACGCTGTTTTAGAGCAATCTTCGGCTGCCATTTGAGCTGCGTATGGAGTGTTCTTCTTTGAACCTTTAAAGCCCATTTTTCCGGCTGATGCCCAAGAAATGACTTGTCCTTCATTGTTTGTCAAGGAAATAATGATGTTATTGAAAGAAGCTTTAATAAATGCTTTTCCAACAGCTTCAATCTTAACAACACGTTTCTTAACGACTTTTGTGTTTTTTGCCATTTTTTTAATTAATGTTTTTAATGGTTTTTTATGATCCAACCAATAAGCTATCTATTACTTAGTGGCTTTCTTTTTATTTGCAACAGTTTTCTTACGTCCCTTACGAGTACGTGCGTTATTTTTTGTACTTTGACCACGCAAAGGTAATCCAGCACGATGACGGATTCCTCTGTAACAACCAATATCCATCAAACGTTTGATATTGATTTGAATTTCACTACGAAGTTCACCTTCTACTTTGTATTGGTCACCGATGATTGTACGAATAACATTTTGTTCATCGTCATTCCAATCTTGAACTTTCTTCTCTGGATCTACACCTGCTTTTGCAAGGATTTCTTTTGCAAGTGAACGTCCAATACCGTAAATATAGGTTAAAGATATTTGACCTTGTTTGTTGTTAGGGATATCTACACCCGCGATTCTTGCCATAATTTTACTGTTTTACTTTGTTATTAACCCTGACGTTGTTTTTCTTTTGGGTTCTTTTTGTTAATTACATACAATTTACCTTTACGACGCACAATTTTGCAATCGTCTGATCTCTTCTTGATTGATGCTCTGACTTTCATATTACTTTTATTATCTTTATTTCTTTAAAGTCATTTTTTGTTTATTCTTACTTTTGCGGGTGCAAAGATAAGAAAAATTTATTTATATCTGAATGTTATACGTCCTTTTGTTAAATCATAAGGCGACATTTCTAATCTTACTCTATCTCCAGGCAATATTTTTATGTAATGCATACGCATTTTACCTGAAATATGAGCAATAATTTGAAGTCCATTTTCCAATTCTACTCTGAACATTGCGTTGCCTAATGATTCTACAACTGTTCCGTCTTGTTCTATCGACAATTGTTTTGCCATATAATATTCTTATTTAATGATTTCTTCTACCCATTCAAAACTTGATAAAATTTCTGCTTTTCCATTTCGTATTGCTACGTCATGTTCGAAGTGAGCGGCTGGCATTCTATCTTTTGTTCTAATAGTCCATCCGTCTCTCTCCTGAATTATGTCGCGTTTTCCGAAAGTAACCATTGGCTCTATTGCTATGACTATGCCTTCTGACAACTTCGTTCCTGCCCCACGTCTCCCGTAGTTTGGAACTTGTGGATCTTCATGCAATTTTCGTCCTACACCATGACCAACCAACTCTCTTACTACTCCATAACCAAATTGCTCAACATAACTTTGAATAGCATAACCTATATCTCCGATACGATTACCTGCTACTGCTTGCTCGATACCTTTATATAAAGACTCTTTAGATCTTTGCAGAAATAATTTAATTTCCTCAGATACCTCACCTACTGTAAATGTATAAGCTGAATCGCCGACGTAACCATCCAAAATCGTGCCACAATCTACAGAAACTATATCTCCATCTCTAAGTTCGTAATTACCTGGTATTCCATGAACTACTGCATCATTTACGGAGATGCATAGACTTCCGGGAAATCCTCCATATCCCTTGAAGGCTGGTACTGCACCATTATCTCTGATAAATTCTTCAGCGATTTTATCAAGTTCAATAGTACGGATACCCGGACGTATATGCTTACCTACTTCACCTAATGTTTTACCAACTAGTAAAGCAGCGTTTCTTAACAATTCAATTTCTTTATCTGTTCTGTAATGAATCATAATAAGAAATCTTACATTCTTCCTGAACGTCCTTTAATACGACCGGCTTTTGTCAAACCATCATAGTGACGCATTAAAAGATGACTTTCTATTTGTTGTAAAGTATCTAACACAACACCGACAAGAATCAACAATGATGTACCACCGTAGAATTGTGAAAATTGTTGATTTACGCCGAAAATTGATACTATAGCTGGCATAATAGCTACAACACCTAAGAACAATGAACCTGGCAATGTAATTCTTGAGATGATATCATCAAAGAATTCTTGAGTCTTCTTACCTGGTTTAACACCTGGGATGAATCCACCGTTTTTCTTGATATCTTCTGCCATTTGAGCTGGATTAATTGTAACAGCTGTGTAGAAGTATGTGAAAGCGATGATCAATAAGAAGAATACAAAATTATACCAGAAACCATTCATATTTGTGAATGCTGTCATTAATCCTGACATTTGTTCTGTTTGTGTGAAACCTACTATAGTGATAGGTACAAACATGATTGCCTGAGCAAAGATGATAGGCATAACACCGGCTGAATTCACTTTTAAAGGAATATATTGACGTACACCGCCGTATTGTTTGTTGCCAACAACACGTTTTGCATACTGTACCGGTATTTTACGAGTACCTTGTACTAACAATATTGTCATGATTATTACAAGTACGAGGATGACAATCTCAATCAAGAAGAAGATTGGTCCACCATGACCTTGTGTGAAACGTGATGCTATTTCAGCAAACAAAGCGAAAGGCAAACGTGCAATGATACCGATCATAATGATCATAGAAATACCATTACCAATTCCTTTATCTGTTATACGTTCACCAAGCCACATTACGAATAATGTACCTGCTATAAGAATAATCACTGATGAGATCCAGAAGAACAATGTTGGTGAGCCGCCTGCTACGAAAGGATAAATAGCTTCTGCAGGAAGTTGTGCACGCAAGTTTGCAATATAACCTGGAGCTTGTGCAGCAACTATAATAACTGTTAAGTAGCGTGTAATTTGATTAATTTTACGACGACCGCTTTCACCTTCTTTTTGTAAACGTTGGAAATAAGGTATTGCCATACCCAACAGCTG
>JAZQVL010000038.1:0-20858 GCA_045631805.1 Bacteroidales bacterium
ATGTTTGTTGCATTCTTTTATGCAGGCGACAGACTTCTTGACTTGTTCAGCGTTGACGTGGCTTCGTTCGCTGTTGCTGGTTCATTTGTAATCTTTATCTTAGCATTGGAAATGGTGCTTGGTTTCGATATCATAAAATACGACAGCCAAGGATCTAATGTCTCTGTTGTTCCTGTTGCATTTCCATTGTTGGCAGGTCCAGGCGCATTGACAGCACTTCTCTCTTTGCGTGCCGATTATTCTGTCATCAACATCATGATAGGACTGATATTGAATTTACTTTTAGCTTATATCGTAATACGTTTCGTTGGAAAAATTGAGAAATGGTTAGGAAAAGATTTTATATTTATATTGCGTAAATTCTTCGGAGTCATATTATTGGCATTAGCTGTCAAGTTATTTGCAAGTAATTTATCCATTGTAATTGATGGATTAGCAAAGTAATGTTAATTATGATTAAATAAACAATGAATAACATTTTAATAACCATAATAGGATTCTCCATCATATTTCTGATGACGACATTTGGTGCATCATTGGTATTTTTTTTCAAGAAAGACATTTCACAGAGCATCAATTCATTTTTGTTAGGTATAGCTGGAGGCATTATGGTAGCAGCATCAATTTGGTCATTGATTATACCTGCCATTGAAATGTCTGAAGTCTCATTCGGCAAGTTTGCGTGGTTTCCTGCAGCATCTAGTATTTTATTGGGAGGCATTGTTTTGGCGTTATTAGACAAAATTGTCCCACACATGCATAACGGAACGCATCAAGAAGAAGGTCCTAAATCACACTTTTCCAAATCGATGAAGTTATTTTTCGCAGTCACTTTACACAACATCCCTGAAGGTTTAGCTGTTGGTTTTGCCTTTGGTGCAGCATCTGTTTCGGGCGACAGCGCAGCATTCATATCAGCATTAGGACTTGCCATCGGTATCGGAATACAGAACTTTCCCGAAGGAGCTGCCATCTCATTACCAATGCGTCAGGTCACAGGAAGTCGCAGCAAGGCATTTCTCTTCGGTATGGGCAGTGGCGTTGTAGAACCTATATCTGCAATAGCAGGATTCTTCCTAGCATCACATCTCATAACATTGCAACCTTGGCTACTCGCCTTTTCCGCAGGAGCAATGCTATTCGTTGTAGCTGAAGACCTCATCCCAGACGCAAGAATAAGTGAGAACCCACATACAGGAACGTGGGGATTCATGATAGGATTCATTATCATGATGATTTTAGACGTAGCATTGGGATAAGATTTTTCCACTTTTTGAACATTATCACAGCAACAATGTTTCATATCATGAAATTTCATGATTTATGAAACCTTTTTACTTTTTCATATTATTTATCAGTCTACAGACAACGGTCAACGGACAACAGACGGGCTATCAGCAGTCAGCAGTCGGCAGTCAGTTTGATGGGAACAATGCCATTGATTTCCGGACAGCAGTCGATATGATGCTGGAGAATAATGCGACGATAAAGGCTGCTGAGAAAAGTACGCTGCTGGCGAAACGGCAGTCGCAGCTGATAAATGCGAGCTGGCTGCCTACCATCACAATGACTGCGGATTATACCATGATGTCGAATAAGATCGGTGTCTCCCAAGAATACGCTTCTCTGCTTGAACCTTTTCAGGAAAAATATGCCAATACTCCGCTCGTACCTGAAATTCTAAACTATATCTCCAACGGACTCGGCGACCTTTCCTTTGAAGTGCCAATATTAGAAGACAACTTCGGTTCTATCGACGTGGAGATTTTATATCCAATATTTACAGGAACGAAAAGAATGTATGCCAACAAGTTGGCTAAGAGCAACGAGGCTTTATCGGGAATCAATAAAGAATCTGTCGGCGCTGCTAAATATCTCGAACTCGCTAATGTTTATTTCTCTTTAAGTCTAGCAGAATCAATGATTAAAGTCTTAAAAGAGACTCACGATATGACTGAGAATCATTATTCGCAGGCTCTTAAGATGGAAACTATCGGTATGTTCGACAAGGCAGAACGACTCATCGTGAAAGTCGCTCTTGACGAAAGCGAGAGAAATCTAAAAGACGCTGAAAATAAAGCCGAAGTCCTTAGAGAAGCATTATCTTTTTTATTGGGTCAACGGACAACAGGGCCTTCGACAGGCTCAGGCACCAATAAGTCCTTGAGTAAGGGTCAACGGACAACGGACAACAGACAACAGTCCTTGGGTAATGGTCAAGAGCCAATGGCCAATAGCCAACAGCCAATAGTCACCTCTACTCCACTGTTTATCAACGAGAAATATCCGCAGTTGGAATGGTTCAAGGATATGATGAAAGAGAATGCTTACGTCTTTCAACAAGCCGATTTACACAATGACATCGCGAAGGCGAATCTACGATTGAGTCAGTCGAATTATTATCCTGTAATTTCGCTTTACGGCAAGCAGACTATAGCTTCGTATCAAGTTCCTAAGAATATGATTCCCAATACTATCGTAGGCGTAAATTTAGTTTGGGACATCTTCGACGGTCTCGCAAGGGAACGTAACATACAACTTACAAAGATAGAATCGGAGATTGTGGCAGAGACACAGATTTCGTTGAAAAATGATTTGGAAGTCGCTGTAGATGAATGGCATGCGAATCTAAAACAAGCGTGTATCAATGCTGAGGAACTGCAGTCGTCTTTGGAGCTTGCTCAGGAAGTGTATCGCATCAGGAAGAAATCGTTCAGTGAGGGTCTCTGCACTTCACAGCAAGTCCTTGACGCTCTTAACCTTGTCAACAAGACGAATCTTCTCTTGCTGACGACGTATTTTGAATACGACATCGCTCTGGCTAATTTATGTTGTTTATGTGGAATTCCGGAATATTTTGAAGCGTTTTTAAACAATTAGGAGTTAGGAATGAATGTAGAGAATACGTATCAATGATTCCTAAAAAAATAAACTAACATTGAAGCGTCTTAATAAATTAGGAGTTGAGGAATTATTGTTCAGGGAGAGCTCTTTTGAATTAATCGCCCTGTTGCGTTAGGGATTGGAGCGGCATCCTTTTGGAGCGGAGTGATAACGGAGCGGAAAAAGATATAGCGGAAAGCCCGACGGCGGAGCCGGAACGCCCAAATGAATTGACTAATGGCAAAAGGCTAATGACTAAAGTTAAAAAAAACTCAGAAATTCAGAACATCAAAACTTCAGAATAAGCGCAGAGTAATTTAAAGCAGAAATTTAAGTTGGAAGTTTATCAGATAAAAAAACTGTTGACTGTTGACAAAAAAAATAATAATAACATGAAAGCATCTAATAAAATATTATTCGTTTTGTTCATTGTTATCTTACTGATAATATTGACATTATCTATTTTGGGAATTTTTCTTATGAGGGACAAGGAGATTATCTTGCAGGGGCAGATTGAGGCTGAGGAATACAATATTTCTGGTTTATTGCCAGGAAGAGTCGAGAGTATTTTCGTAAAAAAAGGCGAGAGAGTCAGCGAAGGCGACACTTTAGTACACATCGTATCGCAGGAGGTGATTGCGGAATATGAGGCGCAGAAAGCATTAGAAAATGCGGCTTATCTTCAGAGTGAAAAGATTGACGCAGGTTCTCGCAAACAGCTGATTTCCATTACAAAAGAATTATGGGACGGCACTAAGTCAGACCTAAAGTTAGCGAAGACGACTTACGACAGAATCAAGGCTTTGTATGAAGACAACATCGTTAGCAAGCAACGCCTTGACGAAGCCGAGGCTATTTACAAGTCAGCCTTGGCGGCGGAACGTGCGGCGTATTATCAGTATCAGATGGCCCTTGAAGGAGCGCAAGAACAAGACAAGGCTTCGGCAAGAGCGATGGCAGCGGCTGCCCAGAACAACAGCGAGGTCGTGAAGGCACTGCTCAACGACGCTAAACTGACATCGCCAATATCAGGCGAAGTAGCCACTATATCATTGAACGAAGGCGAGTTGACTTCAATAGGAACTAACATCATGACCATAGTAGATATAGATAATCCATATCTTGTTCTTAATGTAAGAGAAGATTTGTTATCAAATTTTAAGATTGGTGGAATGACATTATGTTATATCCCGGCTTTGGGCTTGAAAGAAGTGCCATTCATCATCAACCACATCTCACCTCTTGGCAGTTTCGCCACATGGAAAGCTACGAAAGACACTGGAGGCTATGATATGAGAACCTTTGAGATACAGGCAGTTCCAACGACAAATGTTGAGGGGTTGAGACCAGGAATGTCGGTGTTGATTACTGTTAAGAATTAGGAATTGTGTTGAGACGTATCAAAATAAATATAAACACACATTGCTGAGTTTCATGAAAACAATAATAAAACAATGAAAGAAGAGAATCATCATAGTGGTTATTGGGCTGTAGTGAAAAGAGAGTGTCTGATATTGACATCGAGGCCGCTTTATCTTTTCACGGCTTTGATATTCCCTTTATTCGCCTTGTTTTTCATGACGACGATTTTCGGTGACGGCATGATTGACGAGCTTCCTGTTGCCATCGTGGACGAGGACGACAGTCCTATGTCTCGTAACATCACGAGGCTATGCTCGGCGGTGCCCGAAATCCGTGTGACACAGGTGGTTCCTAACACCGCCGAGGCACGCGACGCTCTTCTCTCAAAGGAGATTTACGGCTACCTCATAATACCGAACGACTTTGAATCTGACGTCAATGCCAATAAAAGTACTAAACTAACTCTTTGTTATCATTATGCTTTCCTTAGCGTCGGCTCTGAAGTCATGCAGGGTTTCCTTAACGTATTAAGAACCATTGCCGTAGAGCCTTTACAACAAAGCGCCGACTTCCTCGGAATCGACAGCAAGACGGTAGAAAACATCGCCTCGCCAATAAGCATCAGCGCCCATCCGCTTTATAATCCCTCGCTGAATTACACCAGCTATCTGACATTCCCTTATTATTGGGTATTGTTTCAAATATTAATTTTACTTAACATAGCGTATTCCTTTGGAAATGAATTTAAGTCTGGAGGTATAAGAGAATGTCTTGCAAAGGCCAACGGCAAATTTATAAATGTGGTATTAGGAAAGATGTTTCCTTATATTATTACATTCTCCATTATCGCTATCTTCGCTAACGTGCTGATGTTTGATGTTTTAGACTTTAATTTAAATTCAAATGTCTTCTCGATAATAGTTGCATGTATTTTATTTATCTTAGCGACATGCTCTATCTCGCTTTTTATTTTCTCTATATATCCTAACTTGCCCATTATCATCAGTTTCATCTCGATGTTCGGTTCGTTGGGAGCCACTTTTGCTGGCGTGACTTTCCCTGTAAATGCGATGTATCCATTTTTCGAAAAACTATCTTACTTCTTCCCTATCCGTCACTTTGTCGTGATGACAGACTATCTTCGCTATGAAAGTCACGCCTTTATCTATTATTGGGATCATCTTCTTATCCTAATTTCTTTTAACATATTGATAATATTTGCGACAGTGATTTTGAAACGAAAATATAAAGCTACGAGCTATGGGCATTGAGCAGATTTAATGTAGAATGTAAAATGAAGAATGAAGAATGACTGTTGTCTGTTGTCTGTTGACCTAAGATTATGAACGAAATCATCAAAATAATATCCCACGAATTCAAAGCAATAGGTACCAACATTCCTATTCTTATCGTATTAATTTTAGGTAATGTTGGTTATGGTTTTCTTTATAACTTATTGTATAACACCAATGTATATAAAGACGCTCCTATCGCCATCGTTGATATGTCGCAATCTGATTTGAGCCAGCATTTCATTGATTATATCGATGCCACTCAGCAGGTTGACGTCGTTGTCAGGACACAAAATTTCCATGAAGCAAAGAGCCTGCTCATCGAGAGAGAAATCGTTGGTTTTCTTTATATTCCGTCGAAATTAAAAGAAGAAATCATGAAAGGCAATCAGGTGCAATGCGTGATTTATGGCTCTACGCTTTCTTTCCTTGATTACTTGAACATCTCCGAGGCTGTCAATTTCGCTTCTTTGAATATCAACAGCGAGTTGATTCCAGAAATGGTTGAGTCGCTCAATATGATTGATATTCTGTTTCTTGCTAACGACAAGGCCGTCAATATCGTAAGCGAGCCTTTATATAACAAAACAGAAGGCTACGGCACTTATCTCATTCCTCCCGTGATGGTAATCATTATCTTTCAGACACTTATGATTACAGTAGCGATGAGATGCGGCGAGGAGAAGACTACAGGACAACAGGACTACAAGACTACAAGTTTTGGTACTTCTGCGAAGATAGTGTTGGGGAAAGCTTTTACTAATGTGATGATTTATAGCGTGTTTTCCGTTTTCTTCTTAGGTTTGTTACCGCTTATATTTCATCTTCCGCATCTGGGTGATTCTCTTGACATTATCATCATGATGATTCCGTATCTCTTTGCGAGTGTGTTTTTCTGTCTCTCATTGTCGCCTTTCTTCACCGACGCCGATATGCCTTTGTTTATCATTGTCTTTATGTCGGTACCGTTAGTGTTTTTATCAGGTATCTCCTACCCATTGGAGCTCATGCCTTTGCATTGGAAGATATTTCATTATCTCATCCCGACAGCGCCAGCGACTTTGGCATTCGTGAAACTTGACTGTATGGGAGGCGACTTGACAAATATCGTCCCTGAAATGATAACACTTTGGATTCAATGCGCAGTGTATTTCGTGGTATCCACGATTATATTTCATTTTTCTTCCACTAATAAACATCATGAAAAACAGTCCACTAATCTGCGCTAATCGAACACTAATATTTATTCGTGCAGATTCGTGGTCTGAAATTAATGTCCACTAATATGCACTAATCGAACACTAATATTTATTCGTGTGGATTCGTGGTCGGAAATTAATGTCCACTAATCTGCGCTAATCGGGCACTAATATTTATTCATGCGGATTCGTGGTCTGAAAAATAGCCCTTGAAGATTGATTGGAATCGAAAAAAAACAACAAAAAAGCGATTCTCTCTTCAAGGGCTAATAAAACGTTTTTGCATTGGGAGTGCAAAAATTACGTCACAATTATTAATAAAACCGAGTGCAAAAGTATATCAGAAGTGAAGCTATAGTATGGTAAAAACAAGTAATCGGTAACAAACAATAAGATAACGTTCAAATTTAATATTTTAATGGGATTTCTATAAATTGCTTTACAATTTTAACTGGAATTTATAGAACTCCCCTAACTAAAAAAGTCGGAACGAATCCGACTTTTCTCTTTTGGTCAAACATTTATTTCTCAAATTTTGAAAAGCGCCAGTATGTAACAAACCAAAAACAACAAAAAAACAAATTTGCAATACCGACTTTGTTTGATCCTAAAAACAACCAACCAATTTTGTTAACAAAAATACGAACTATTATATCAAATATTTATTATTAAATAAGTTAACGGCAATATTTATCAAGTTAACGGAATACAAAATTTTTGTATTATTGACTAAAACAATTTCTTAATCATGAAAAACAACTATTTCATTGAATATAATTGTAAAAACTCACTTTTTAAGTCTTTCTTCCAATGCAATTATTATATCTCTGTATTTTGCAGCTTGCATGAAATCAAGCTCTTTGACAGCCTTTTCCATTTCTTTTTTAGCATCAAGGATAGCATTTTTAATGTCTTTTTCCGACTTATATCTTACTTGAGACTCTTCTGCCACCGACTTAACTCTTTCTTCTACAGCAATATAATCTTTTGCTTGTTTTGACATTGCCTTACTTAAAGATGTATCTATGGCTTTTATAATCGTCTTTGGTGTAATTCCATTTTCCATATTATATGCCATTTGAATCTCTCTTCTTCTTGCTGTTTCATCAATGGTTCTACGCATTGAGTCAGTGATTTTGTCGGCATACATAATAACTAAACTGTCGGCATTACGAGCCGCACGACCTGCCGTCTGTGTCAAAGAACGTTCCGATCTCAAAAAGCCCTCCTTATCTGCATCCATTATCGCAACAAGCTGAACTTCAGGCAAATCCAAACCTTCACGAAGTAGGTTAACTCCGACTAAAACGTCTATCGTTCCTATTCTCAATTCAGTCATAATCTCGACTCTCTCCAAAGTATCGACATCTGAATGAATATATCGTGTCTTGATATTCAAATTGTTAAGATAACGAGTCAGTTCTTCTGCCATTCTTTTTGTCAATGTCGTTACCAAAACTCTTTGTCCGCCATTTACCACCCTATGAATCTCATTTATCAAATCATCGACTTGATTTTTACAAGGACGCACTTCGATGACTGGGTCCAACAAACCCGTAGGACGAATCAGTTGTTCCACATAAAGGCCTTCCGTTTTTTGCAATTCATAATCAGCAGGTGTAGCGCTCACATAAACCGTTTGTCCCGTAAGTGTTTCAAATTCATCAAATTTAAGAGGTCTATTATCTAATGCAGAAGGTAATCTAAATCCATATTCCACCAATGTCTGCTTTCTTGAACGGTCGCCACCATACATTCCACGTATCTGAGGAACAGTGACATGACTTTCATCAATAATCGTAATAAAATCATCCGGGAAATAATCAATAAGACAGAAAGGACGAGTTCCAGGTTCACGGCCGTCAAAATAACGAGAATAATTCTCGATGCCGCTGCAATATCCAAGTTCTCTAATCATCTCTATATCATAGCACACACGGTCTTCAAGACGTTTCGCCTCTTCATATTTACCAATCTCTTTATAATACTCAACCTGTTTGAACATATCAAGTTGAATCTCATGTGTAGCTGATTTAATCTTATCTTTTGATGTAACAAAAATATTTGCGGGGAATAATGTCAAACTCGAAAGTGGTTCAATACGAGTTCCATTCACTGGGTCAAACGACTCGATTTCTTCAATTTCGTCATCCCAGAAAATAATTCTATATGCGATGTCGGAATAAGCCGGAAAAACATCCACAGTGTCGCCCTTAACTCTAAACTTTCCGTGCGTAAATTCTATATCATTACGACTATACAGAGAATCAGACAGTTGTCTTAACAAATCATCTCTGTTGATACGTTTGCCGACTTCAACATAAATAACGTTCTTGCCAAAATCATCAGGATTACCAATACCATAAATACATGAAACAGAAGATACTACGATAATGTCACGTCGTCCTGACAATAAAGAAGTAGTCGCACTTAGACGTAATTTTTCTATTTCATCATTGATAGAAAGGTCTTTCTCTATATATGTATTAGTCTGAGGAATAAACGCTTCTGGCTGATAATAATCGTAGTATGAAACAAAATACTCCACTGCATTTTCAGGAAAGAACTGTTTGAATTCGCTATACAGCTGTGCCGCAAGAGTCTTGTTATGACTGAGTATCAATGCTGGACGGTTTAATTCTTTAAGCATATTAGCAATCGTGAACGTCTTTCCTGAGCCAGTAACACCCAAAAGTGTCTGATACCGCTCGCCATTCAATATTCCTTGTTTAAGTTGCTCAATGGCTCGCGGCTGGTCACCCGTAGGCTTGAAATCTGATACTAATTTGAAATCCATTATTCCTCTCCTAATTCTTCTGCTTCTTTTATCTTAAAACTCATCATCAAAGGATAATGATCTGATGTACTTTGTTTAATTCTTTTATAATCAACAACTTCCACACAATCATTATACCAAAAATAATCTATTCGTAATAAGGGAAGTTTTCCGCAATATGTTTTGCCAATTCCACTCGATGCTGTGAGAAACGCATCTTTTAAACCAGCATTCCTCATCTCATTATATGTATATGACAGCGGCGTGTCGTTGAAATCTCCGCACAATACAAGCGGCACATTATCGTCAGGCATTTTTTTAAGCAAAAGCTTTGTTATTTTCGCTCTCAACGTAAACCCATCTACCAACTTTCTAATCACGGATTTATACACCTCTTTTTCATTTATATCGTCAATATCATCGCTAATTCTGAAAGAATTTAAATGACAATTAGCAAGATAAAAAGAATCTTTATTATTTACATTAACTTTTTTGATGTCGGCGAATTTTATCAATTCTTCATTGTCAAAAGCCTTCACTTCTTGCAGAGGATATTTTGAAAAATAACTATTACCACTTGTTTTATTTACGCTATAGTATTTATATCCAATCATTTTAGAAAAATCGGCAGCAGTATTTTTTATCCATTTCCCTGATTCTTGAAGACATAACACATCAGGATTTTCATCCTTTACGAGTTTAGCCAAAGATTTTTTAACATCACTGACATATCTGCTCTCATCGTTATAGTCTCTAAAGACACCAACGTTATAAGTCATCACCTTAATCTGCGCATCTCCATCTTTTTCCTCTCCTAATGAATACGATTTCATCAAGCCTGGTATTGAGAACAATAAAGCGACAATTGGTATCAGCAGCGTCCTTCTTGATTCTAAGGAAATTAATATTAAGAGTATTATTATGTTAGCAAAGAATATCATCCAGAACGCCAATCCGAAAAAAGCGGTCCAGACAAAAAAAGAAGGGTTGATAAACGGACATATAGCACATAGAAACGCAGCTATCAAAGCTGCAATTCCGCCAATGCCAATTATCAATTTTCCAAGGCCTTGGAAAAAAGTGTTCCTTCTCTTATTCTCCTTTGCCATCACTTTTTGCTTTGTCTGAATAAAAATTCCTTTTCCCTATCACTTAAACTCGAATATCCATTCTTAGCAATTTTATCAAGTATTCTGTCTATTTCTTCCTGTTCCTGAGCACGTTCCGCATTATATTGCTCATCAGTCTTTGGCCTTTTATGAATATTTTCAGTGTTAACTGTCTTGACTCTTATTTTCGCTCTTTTCTTAAAAATCTTATAGATGTCGAAGTCGTTTTTTAACATAAATGCGTATAAGAAACCCCATAACGCTCCACCAAGATGCGCTATGTGACCGCCTGAGTTTCCTTTTGTTATGCTTAAAAAATCAACGACAACGAATGTGATAGCGACCCATTTCATCTTGACTTGTCCTAACAAAAACAGATTCAATGTATAATCAGGGCGATAAGTGGCCGCTGCTATCAAAATTGACAACACCGAAGCAGAAGAGCCTAACGCAAAAGCATTAGCTTTCCAGTTCTCAAAGACAGGGAAAGCATTGAAAGCCAATATGAAAAACAATGCGCCAAATAATCCTCCGAAGATATATGTCAACAACAATTGCTTTTGAGAAAAATCTTGCAAGAATATCTTACCTCCGTAATAAAGCATTAACATATTGAAAAACAAATGCCAGAACTCTTCTTGAAGGAACATATACGTAAACACGCTCCACGGTTTTTCCGCTAACACAGAAATATCGGATGGAACAGCAAAAAGTTTTGTAACAAAAGAAATGTCACTGACATTAAAAAGCCAGGTAAAAACACTGATAAACAAGCATATAATCCATATTACAACATTGATTAACATCAATCTTGACAATACGTTTTTTTGCAAGAAGAAATTTTTAAGTCCGTATAATAAATTGCCTTGTAATGGTCTCATAATCAATAAAGGTTTCCTTTCTTTTTCCAATAAAGAATCAGTATCAATCCGAACAGCATGCCGCCAAGATGCGCGAAATGAGCAACATTATCAACGCCTCTTAAACCAGAAAACAGCTCTATTACACCATACAACAACACAAACCATTTTGCTTTTATCGGAATTGCGAAATATATGTAAAGCGTTGAATTAGGGAACATCATGCCGAAAGCCAGCAAGATACCATAAACAGCTCCTGATGCACCTACGGTGGTCATAAGATTAAGATATTCACCCATCGGTATTATATGTCCGCTCAAGTTAACATTCTGATAACCAGATAATGTAGTCACGAATTGAATGTATTGTACTAATTCCTGTATCAAACCTGCTCCTATTCCGCAAACAAAATAGAAAAGTAAAAAACGATTTGCACCCCAAATGTTTTCAAGAGTATTTCCGAACATCCAAAGCGCAAACATATTAAAGAAAAGGTGAGCGAAATCACCGTGCATAAACATATAAGTAACAAGCTGATACGGTTGAAAATCGGAGGCTCCGATATAATGAAGACCGAGATAATCAGAAAGGTCTATGCGAAACGTTACCTCAGCAGCAATTTTCGCCAAGAAAAACAAGATATTGATTATCAACAGATTCTTTACCACTGTCGGCAAATAAGAAAAACCACTTGGTCTGAAATTATTCATATTAGTTAAGTCTTGTTTTTAATTCATTAACATTCAATATTGTATATATCTTCTTGCCATCTGGAGAAACCTCAGCGACGGCGCAACCAAACAAACGGTCAATCAAATCCTGCATTTCTGTCGGACTTAATGTTTGACCTGATTTTATTGCTAATTGCGACGCCAATGAACGTGCAAGATTCAGTTTTCTATCTAACTTCAAATCAACGAGATTTGTTTTATACATGTCCAAAATCTTTTCTAAAAGAGCAACGGCGTCATTGTTTTTGCTGTCAGCTGGAGTTCCATTGATGACAAAAGTTGAGGCGTTCATCTGCTGCATCCTAAAGCCAATTTTCTCTAAATCAGGCATTATCTCTTTCAACAACGACACATCATTAGGATTTAACGAAACATGTTGAGGAAACAACTCCTGCTGTGAGGCTTCCACTGTGTTTTCCATTTCTCTCAGATATTTCTCATAAAGTATTCTCATGTGCGCAAGATGCTGATCCACAACAAGAAGTCCCGATTTCATCGTTGTCACAATATATGATTGCTGCAACTGGATATAAAGATTCTTGTTCTCAATGACCGTCGTAGTACCAACATCGTCGAAGCTACTGATTTTATTTATATTACTTGAAACAGTGTCGTTATTTTCTTCATACATTATTCTCCAGTTACCCGAAGAGTGACGTGTTTGCGGCTGGCTTTTGAAAGGATTGAAACTCGGATTATAATCTATTTTAGGTTCAATCACAGGTCTGTCCATTCTGCTCACTTCACCGAAATCGATGCCCAAATCCGGAGTCACATCAAAGTCAAGCATTGGTGCTAAATTATTCTGTCCAATTGACTTACGCACAGCTGAATGAAGTATCGCATAAACCAATTTTACATCCTGAAAATTAACTTCTGTCTTGGTTGGATGTATGTTTATATCAATTTCTTTCGGGTCAATGTCGATATCAATAAAATAACCAGGATAGCAATCTTTTGGAATCAATTCCTGATAAGCGTTTTCTATCGCATGATGAAGATACGAATGCTTTATAAAACGTTTGTTTACAAAGAAATACTGCTCGCCTCTTGTTTTTCTCAAAAACTCAGGCTTGACAATAAAACCGTTTATCTTTGCCGTTTCTGTATCCTGCTGAACTGGAAGTATCTTTTTGTCATAATCTTTTCCGTAAAGTCCTACTATTCTTTGCTTTAATGTTCCTTTAGGAAGATGATAAATCTCTTTATCATTATTTGAAAGGCTAAACCCGACCTGCGGATTCATCATAGAAACACGGAAAAATTCGTCAGTAATATGTCGCATCTCCACTTCATTTGATTTCAAGAAGTTACGACGTGCTGGTATATTAAAGAAAAGATTTTTAACTGTAAAATTGGTTCCCACTGACATTGGTTTTGGCAGCTGTTCTTTCACCACAGAGCCTTCGATAAGTATTTTGGTTCCCAATTCATCATCCTTGCGACGCGTCATCAGCTCAACCTGCGCAACGGCAGCGATACTGGCCAAAGCCTCTCCCCTAAATCCCATAGTACGAATGGAAAACAAGTCTTCTGCCTTTTTAATCTTTGAAGTCGCATGACGTTCAAAACAAAGCCGTGCGTCGGTTTCAGACATACCACAACCATTGTCAATGACTGTAATCATAGTCTTGCCTGAATCTTTTATTATCAAATCAATCTGCGTTGCACCTGCATCCAAAGCATTTTCCATCAATTCCTTAACGACAGAAGCAGGTCGCTGGATAACTTCACCGGCGGCAATCTGATTGGCAACTGAATCTGGTAACAATTTAATTATATCGAAGGACATAAATCATTGATTTTTATTTTCCTAAACTAAGAAACATCTCTATGAAATTTTCAATTAACGGAGTTCCGAATATGACGTATGTTATAAACGCTATCAAGCCGAAAAAAATAACATGTCGCATACCTTTGAAACCGAATTGTCTCTTCTCTTCCATTTCTTCAGGTGAATATCCGAACCCTCTTCTTATTCTTATTCTACGCTTTTCCTCTTCAGACAGTTTCGAGTCTAATCCCATAGCAGCCTTTTTCTTTTCGAGAGCTTCTTTTGCAGGATCAAAATGACGTGGTATATAATTGAATTGCCTTGGTTTAGGCGTATGAAAAAAGTAAAATCCCATTTCTAAAAGTTTTAATTTGTTTAGCGTACAAAGATAATTATTTTTTCTGAGTTTATGACCTTTTGCAAAAGGCTTTTTTCGTATCTTTGACGACAATTTTAATGAGAAAATTTATTTAAAACTATGACTAAAAACTGCCCACGTTGCAACAGCAAATTCGAATGCCAACACAGCTCAACTTGCTGGTGCTCAAAATATTCCATCACAGATAACGTACGATTATTTCTTAAAGAAAACTATTCCGACTGTCTTTGCGAGAACTGTTTAAAAGAAATCATAGAATCTCATCAATAATCATGAAAAGAATTATACTTATTTTGTTTTCAATCATTTACATGACATCCTCATGCGATGAGCCAACCCAAAACCACAATCGGTTCGAAAACAAAAACGATACATTAAACCTCGTCAGCTACGCACAAAACTTTAAGATTTACCCCGTCAAGTCAGGATACAAACTCGTAATAACTGATGGATTCAAGACAAACAACGAATTCTATATTTTCAACGACTCGGTCGTAATCCCAGACGAATTCGCCGACAAACAAACAATCAAGGCTCCAGTCGCTTCTGTAGCAGCATTTTCATCAACACAATGGTCTGTATTTCAAAAACTTGGAGAAATAAACAGAGTAAAAGGAGTTTTAGAAAGCAATTATACTAAAAACGACGAAATTTTAAGGCTTGTCGCTGAAGGAAAAATATCTGACGTAGGAATGTCAACCAATGTCAACACAGAGAAAATCATTAACTTACAACCAGAATTGATTTTATACACTCCATACCCTGGCATTGACTATTCACATTTGGGAGAGTTATGTGGTGCCACCATGCTTTCATTTCCAGACTATCTTGAAAGCCACCCACTTGGACGCGCCGAATGGATGAAAGTCGTCGGACTTTTATGCGCAAAAGAAGATATTACAAATCAATGGTTTGACGAAGTTGTAAGACGTTACGAATCACTGTCAGACAAATGCTCCAAAACAGAAGACAAGCCGACAATATTCTCCGATTTACCCTTTGAAAATCAATGGTATGTTCCTGGCGGAAACAGTTATATAGCCAAGATTTTCGCTGACGCTGGCGGCGATTATATCTGGAAAGACAACACATCGACAGGAAGCCTTCATATCGATGCTGAAAGTGTTTTGTTGAAGGCGCAGCAAGCAGATTTCTGGAGAGTCATAAATTCGTACGACACTCCTTTCACTTACGGAAGATTGAAAAATGAAAATGAATTATATCCACTTTTCAAGGCATTCGAGGAAAAACAATTACTCGTTTGCGATGTTAGAGAATGCGGATATTTCGAGAAATCCCAGTATGAACCAGACATCCTTTTAGCAGATTTCATCTATCATTTTCACCCGGAATTATTAACAGATGAGTGGGAAAATTACACTCCTACTTACTTCAAGCGATTGATTAAATAATGACTCATAACAATATAAATATCAGCATTTTAATTACAATAATATTTTTAGGAATATTATTATTTTCACTCAATCTTTTCATAGGTTCTGTCACCATTCCTTTTGCTGATTTATTTGACATTTTATGCGGCGACAAAACCAATCCCACAGTCACAACAATCGTCCTTGATTACAGATTACCACAGGCCGTCACAGCCTTATTTGCAGGTGCTGCTTTGTCAGTCGCAGGACTTTTGATGCAGACTTTATTTAGGAATCCACTCGCCGACCCTTCCATGTTAGGAATCAGCAGCGGCGCTGGATTGGGTGTCGCCATAACAATACTGATGACAGGCATTTTAGGAGGCTCCGCCCTTTCGACAATGGGAATATGGTCCAACCTCGGAGTCAGTCTCGCCGCTTTCGCAGGAGCGACTTTAGTATTAACACTTATACTTGGCTTCAGCAGTCGAGTAAGAAATATGACAACATTGATAATCATAGGATTGATGATTTCATATCTTGCTGGCTCATTGACAGACATAATGAAATTCTTCAGCATGAAAGAAGACATCCACGCTTTTGTAATTTGGGGAATGGGCTCGTTTTCGGCTGTAGGAACAAGCAAATTAGCATTTTTCTCAACAAGCATCATCATTGGATTATTTGCGAGTTTATTCATGTCTAAAAACCTAAACATCTTGTTGTTAGGAGATTTATACGCAGAAAACTTAGGATTAAACGTAAAGAGAAACAGTCTTTTTATCATACTCGTTTCAGGTTATTTGACAGCCATAGTGACAGCATATTGCGGTCCTATAGCTTTTTTAGGCTTAGCGATTCCTCACATGACACGATTTATATTCAAAACAAGCGATCATAGGGTTTTAGTTCCAGCGGTTATGTTAATCGGTATGATTGTCAGTTTGTTATGTAATTTAATTGCGAGAATGCCAGGTTTTGAAGGCAATCTTCCTATCAATGCGGTCACTGCTTTTATAGGAGCGCCTGTCGTGATTTGGGTAATTTTAAGGAAAAGATAAAATGGAAGTTTTAAAGACAAAGGATTTACACATTGGATACAAAGACAAGGCTATACTACCACCTATCAACGTCAGTCTCGCAGAAGGCAGCCTGATTGCTTTAATCGGGCCTAATGGCGCAGGAAAATCGACGCTTTTCAAGACTTTGACTGCATACATAAAACCAGTCAAAGGAAGCATAGAATTGATGGGAAAAGAACTTTCTTCGTATTCTGCCAAAGAAAAAGCGACGATGATTGGCCTTGTCCTTACTGAACGTCCTGATGACATGTTTTTAAAGGTGCATGATGTGGTCGCGAGCGGCCGTTGTCCTTATACGAACTTCTTTGGAAAGATTCAAAAAGAAGACGAAAACATAATTCATGAATCACTTGAAGTTGTTGGTATTAAACATTTGACCAACAGATATTTCAATACATTAAGCGACGGAGAAAAACAAAAGGTTATGATAGCAAAGACATTGGCTCAAAACACTCCTATTATATTCATGGACGAGCCCACCGCTTTCATCGATTATCCGAGTAAGATTGAGTTGTTTTCATTGATGAAAATGCTGACAAAAGAACGTAATAAGACAATAATTTTCAGTTCCCACGACCTTGAATTATTGTTACGTTACACCGACGACATCTGGCTTATTTCAAAAGGAAAAGAAATGATTTCATCGAAGAAAGACAATCTGCTCGCAAGCGGAGTTTTGAAAGAATATTTTAACCTTAAAGAAGACATTAAAATCTGATGGAAAACTATATTTTTGAATTGAAGATGAAAGTCCGCGACTACGAATGCGACGCTCAAGGAATAGTAAACAATGCTAATTATCAACATTATACAGAACATACACGTCATGAATTCATCGAATCCAGAGGTGTGAAATTCGCCGACTTACACGAACAAGGCATCGACCCTGTAGTGGCACGTATATCATTGACATACAAGACACCATTAAGAGGCGGAGATGAATTTTTCAGCAGACTTAATGTTAAAAAAGAAGGTATAAGATACGTTTTTTACCAAGACATTTACAGAGCGTCGGACGAGAAATTATGTGTCAAAGCTGTGGTGGAATGTGTTTGTGTTATCAACGGAAAATTAGGAACACATGAGATGTTCGACGCAATGTGCGAATAAAAATAATTAAATATCAAGACGTTGCGTACTTCCATCTTTCATTACAAGAAGCACATATTCACCAATATCAGCCTTTCTTGACAACAAACGACGTTTTGTTTCAGGAGTTTGTTGCTTCCAATATGCTTCAGCAACGCCTTCTTCAGCAATCGTTTTAACAAGCTGATTTTTTCTGTCGCGAAGTTCGCATCGACCTGAGTTATAGGTAATTGTAAATAATGTTTCATCTTTGTTGAAATCAGCATGGTTTACAGATTCTCCATTACCGATTTTACGTATTACGGTGCCGCTATCGGTCCTGATATATGCTTGTCCGTCTGGTTTTATCTCGAAGTAATTCATTTAAAGTCTATTTTTTAAATACCTTGTAATCATTTATTTTAACACCTTCAGATTCAAGTAGTTCTCTCTGTTTTTCTATTCCGC
Organism: Bacteroidales bacterium; assembly: GCA_045631805.1. GTDB lineage: Bacteria > Bacteroidota > Bacteroidia > Bacteroidales > F082 > Limimorpha. The sequence continues at coordinate 18,357 of JAZQVL010000038.1, forward strand.
CAAATCCGAAGTTTTTTGCTAATTCGCCTTTTGAATTGACCACTCTATGGCATGGTACAATTATTGGCGTAGGATTCTTATGTAACACATTCCCAACGACTCTTGCCAGATTCTTATTACCCAGCATCTCTCCTATCTGACCGTATGTCATAACACTGCCACGAGGAATGTTACTGACAATTTCATATATTTTATCAGACAACTCGCTCATTTATTTTGTTATTATAGAGAATTCGGCTATGCCGCAGTTTCTGCTTCCATCCGTATTTCTCGTAGGAACAAATGTCACGATTTTACCTTTTATGCCGTCAAATCTCACGACTTGTTCAATCGGATTGTTCTTGATATTGCCGAATGTACCTTTTTTAATCAATTTTCCGTCGATATATAATTCATAATCAACAATATGACGAGATGCGTCTCTGCTTTGATTTGGCAAATATCTGAATCCGCATATATTCTGTTCTTCGTTAAAATCAAACGTAAGCGGTTCGTTATTATCAATATACATCGTTGAATACACGTTGGCATCGATGATTTTTCTTGTTCCTTCTTTTGGTTTTACGATGTTAAAGAAATCGTGAGACAAATCCAATTCTTTTGCAGATACTGCACTCTTAGACTTAGATTCAATATCGTAGGAAATAGCTTTTACCACTCCATTTTTGTTGAAAATGAATGGTTTATCGTATTTCAAAGAATTTTCGTTTGGCTCCGAGCCATCAATAGTATAGAAAATGACAGCATCTTTATCAGAAGATTCTATTTTCACATAGCTGTCATAATTACGGGAAATGATAGGCTCTGTAAGCAAAACAGGAGCGCAATAAGCTTCTATGTTATTGATACACAATGGTCCTTTGCTTTCTTCAAAATAGATTATAAGTTTGTCGAGTTCCACGGTATTGAAACGAACTATGCGTTTGTAACCAATGGTTGACAATGTGTCAAAAGGATTGATTTTAAACCAATTGCCATTCAATTCGCCTTCCATATAAAAATCGCTTACTCTTTGTCCGAGAGGAATATATTCTTGAAGCACTACCCTATTCATTTTCACAGGATTATCGAATGTAAACGATATAGTTCCGAAGTTATAATCATCTTCTGTTGCCCAATATGTCTCCCAATTATCATCGATGACATTTTCCGCTTTATATTTACGACATCTTTCATTATCCACATTGATTTTAGCATCTTTTAAGATGTTATCTTTCAAGTCGTTTGAGATAACATTATGCCATTCTACAGCTCTTAATGAATCTAAAGCTGGGATTTTTCCGTCAAGATTTATAGGGAAGTTAAGAAGAAGGTTTGCGTTATGGCCGACGCTACGATAGTAAATATCAGTCAGTTGTGCGATGCTTTTCACCTGATGGTCTTCCCTTTCGTGATAGAACCAGCCTGGACGAATTGAAACATCGACTTCCGCTGGAATCCAATGAGTTCCGTTTGCAGAACCATAAGTCAGATATTGGTGATTGTTATCCATTTCAGGATTTATCATACACCAGTCGGTGTCGCCTGCCCAACCTTGTTCATTGCCGACCCAACGTATTGTCTGACAAGTGCCTCCGAAGATCATAGCATTAGGATGACGTTTCAAGATAGTATCGCGAGCACGTTCGTAATCGTAATATTCTTTTGCGTTAATAGAACGAGACTCGTTGGTTCCACCGTAATAACCGTTACCGCCGTTTGCGCCGTCAAACCAAAACTCGAAGAGTTCACCGTAGTTGCTTGTAAGTTCATCTATCTGATTATGATATACTTCAACATAATCTTCATATCCATATTGAGCGTGATTTCTATCCCAAGGAGAAAGATAGAGACCGAATTTAAGTCCGTATTTCTTGCAAGCATCTGAGAGTTCTTTCACCATGTCGCCTTTGCCGTTTTTATAAGGAGAATTAGCGATGTTGTAGTCGGTGGTTTTGGTCTGCCATAGACAGAATCCGTCGTGATGTTTTGCTGTGAGAATCACGCCTTTCATGCCACACTGTTTGAGTGTCTTGACCCATTGCTCACAGTCGAGTTCTGTCGGGTTGAAAGTAGATGCCGGAGTGTTGCCGAAGCCCCATTCAAGGTCGTTGTAAGTGTTCAATCCGAAATGTACGAAGGCGTAGGTTTCAAGTTTATGCCAATCGATTTGTTGTTGAGTTGGTATTGGTTCAATAGCTTCAGGAGTATTATTTGTTACATTTGTACAAGAAGATAATATACTAATTATCAATATATAGAGTAATGTTTTTTTCATTTTTAAATTAGTTTAAGAATTTTTACAAAGGTAAAGAAAATAGCAATTGAATTCCTATTTTGCACGATTGATTTCGCTTTTGAATTGATTCTTTCTCTTTTTTACCGCAAAAAAGAGAAACAGAAATGATCTGACCCCCAAAAGTTGGACGGATTAATAAAACTGTTTATGTATAGAGAGTTCGGTATTGCACCGGACTCTTTCCTTTTAATCTTAATTTAATTCTATCGTTATTATAATAATGA
>JAZQVL010000039.1:0-1823 GCA_045631805.1 Bacteroidales bacterium
TATAATGGTACATCTCACAGTTCATCTGGTGAGAGAGATAAAGCACTTAGGACCGATGTTTACGCATTGGATGTTTCCTTTCGAGAGAGGAATGGGTAACCTTAAAGGGCATTGTCGGAGTCGTTCTCGGCCCGAAGGAAGTATAGTTGAGGGTGTAGTTTCAGAAGAGGTTATTGAGTTGTGCACCGAATACACGCCCGGACTTGAATCTATTGGACTTTCCAAGTCCATGCACGAGGGTAGATTACAAGGATATGGTAGAAAGGGATCAAAAGAGCATGTGGCGAACGAGGCCCTATTACAGAAAGCACATTTAAAAGTCCTTTTTCAAACCGCAGCTGTTGAACCTTATGTGAACGAGCATCTTACTGAGTTGAGGATGGAGAATTCTCGTGAAAATTGGATCATACATATGCATCATAAACACTTTGCCCAATGGTTCAAGTACAAGATGAGTAAATCAGAGAATGAGCAGTTAAGGTGTTTAGCAAGAGGTCCTACCTCAAAGGTCATTACTCATCAAGGTTTTGACATGAATGGATTTACTTGGTACACGAAGAAACAAGATCAAAAGAGTACGGTGCATAATAGCGGGGTAATGATAGAAGCTGTGCCGCACGACGGCGCTAAGTCCAAACTGTATTACGGTAGAATTGAAGAGATATGGGAACTGGAGTATGTTGCATTTAGGACACCTTTATTTTTGTGCGAATGGTTCGATGAAGCAGGGATAAACGTAGAATCAGGTGTTAAATTTACAACAGTACAAATGGATCGTGTGGCTTATAAGGACGATCCTTTCATACTTGCAGATAAACAGGCAAAGCAAGTGTTCTATGTTCTCGATCCGTCCAATGAAAAGAAGCATGTTGTTCTTCCAGGAAAAAGACGTATCGTCGGTGTTGGCAATGTAACTGATGAAGAAGAATACGATCTTTTCGACGAGTTTCCGAATTTCTCAACAGATATTGAGTCATATCCAATTCAGAAAGGCGATAAATTGTCTTATGTTGGAGGTATTATTTTCTCAAAGTTCTATATTTTTAATCATTGAACTATATATGTTTACTTCTTTTGCAATTGCTAACGTATTTTTAAAATATTTCATTCAGATCACGAGGAAGGAGTCTGGGTCAAACATCGCCGAAAGAAAACGTAGTAGTTTTGGTTTTAGTTGATGTATTAGATTTTGTTGTATGAAGATTGTATGAAGATTATATAACTTTTTTATGTGAAAACTCAAATTTGAATACATCATTAAATTCTTCGTCTCAAAATATCACACCTGACCAATTTTCATTATTTTTAGAGCTACTTACATATTTTTTAAAAATTTTACATAAAACAACTGCAGTTTTGATTTATGTCCCTTGGATCCAAAATGATTCAACAGATGGGATGATGCCACCTCATCGATCCGGGAGAAATCACTGTAGGACACAATTAGAAGCGGCGTTTTGCCTAACGCCGCTTCTAATAAGCACTGGTTAGAAGCGGCGTTAGGCGAAATGCCGCTTCTAATAAGACATATTAGAAGCGGCGTTAGGCTGAACGCCGCTTCTAACATGTGTATCGAGAGGGAAAATTGCCATTCTGCGCCAAAATTTCATTCTCGCGCGTTTCTCTGTCGCTGTTGAGTGCTGCCAAGTCGGATCGTAGCCATGTCGTTCTGTGAGCCAAGGAGTTGTGTTCTTCTCTTGTCTTCCTAAGACCGCTTGGCCTCCGACTTTGAACGCCGCTTCTAACATGTGTATCGAGAGGGAAAATTGCCATTCTGCGCCAAAATTTCATTCTCGCGCGTTTCTCTGTCGCTGTTGAGTGCT
>JAZQVL010000040.1:0-15123 GCA_045631805.1 Bacteroidales bacterium
AGTAATTATTTAGTTTGTATGATGATAACATAATGACGCAAGATGATAACATTGAACTTTAATCCTGCGTCGGATGTTTTATGAATTTATTTTTTCCAAGCGTAAATATGTTGTCTGTATGGTTCATGGCAAATAGTTTTAGCAAATATAATGTATAAAAATGCAAAAGTCAAGGATATTATGTGTTTTTTTTTGGCACAATTATTGACGAGCGCACAAACGTAATTTTAATATATATAATAATGGACAACCACTTGAATCACGATTTATTTTTGACAGATATAGTAGAGACTGACACTGAATACATTCCGCTTCTCACTCCTGAAGACGAGAAGAGAATAAGCGAAGAAGATATTCCGGAAGAAGTGCCAATCATGACGCTGCGTAACGCAGTGCTTTTTCCAGGTGTGGTGATACCAATCACAGTGGGTCGCGACAAGTCCATAAGATTAATTAAGGAAGCTTATAAAAAACATCTGCCAATTGGCGTTGTGGCACAAAAAGATGCCGCTGTAGAAGACCCAGGCCAAAATGACCTTCACGAAATAGGAACCATAGCAATGGTGATGAAGACCTTGCAGATGCCTGACGGTAATACAACTGTTATCATTCAAGGCAAACGCCGATTCCAACTCCAAGAAATAACTCAGACAGAACCTTATTTAAAAGGTAAAGTGACTCCATACGGAGAGGGTCTCGTCATTCCTCGCGACCGTCAGTTTAAAGCATTGATACAGTCAATCAAAGACCTCGCAATGCAGATAACTCAAAAGTCGGCTCATCTGCCTTTTGAGGCTTCTTTCGCTCTCAAAAACATCGACAGCCCTTGGTTTATGGTTAATTTCATTGCAAGTAATCTTGTACAGTCGATGCAGGATAAACAGAGATTGCTTGAAATCAATGATATAACAACATTTGCTACCGAATTGCTCGCAATATTGACCAATGAAGTGCAAATGCTCGAATTGAAACACCAGATTCAGAGTAAGGTTAAGATGGATATGGATAAGCAACAACGAGAATATCTTCTTAACCAACAGCTTCGCACAATACAAGAAGAACTTGGCGGTACGCCTAACGAGATTGATATAAAGGTTCTTAAAGAAAAAGCTGCCAAGAAAAAATGGCCTAAGGAAGTGGAAGAGACTTTCGAGAAGGAATTGCAGAAATTGCAACGTATGAATCCTCAGGTGGCTGAATATGGAATCCAACATAATTATCTCGAATATATTGTTGAACTTCCTTGGAATGAGTTCACAAAAGATAACTTCGACCTAAAACACGCTCAGAAAGTTCTTGACAAAGACCACTTCGGACTTGAAAAGATAAAAGACCGCATCATCGAATATCTTGCGGTCTTGAAACTTAAAAACGATATGAAATCGCCTATTTTATGTCTCGTAGGACCTCCTGGCGTAGGTAAGACTTCGCTTGGAAAATCTATCGCTAAGGCATTGGGACGTAAATATATAAGAATGTCGCTCGGCGGTGTCCGTGACGAGTCTGAATTACGTGGACATCGTAAGACTTACATCGGTGCTATGCCAGGTCGTATCATTCAGAATTTAAGAAAAGCAAAGTCTTCAAATCCAGTTTTTATTCTTGATGAAATTGATAAGGTCAGCGGTAACAATGTCAACGGTGACCCTCAAGCAGCTCTTCTTGAAGTGCTCGACCCAGAACAAAACATGGCGTTCTCAGACAACTTCCTCGAAATGGATTACGATTTGTCGAAAGTCTTGTTCATCGCAACGGCAAATAGTCTTTCTACCATTCATCCGGCATTGCGCGACAGAATGGAAATCATCGACTTGAGCGGTTATCTCCGTGAGGAAAAATTCGAGATAGCTAAACGTCATCTTATTCCTAAGCAACTTAAAGAACACGGTCTTACTTCAAAAGATGTGACTTTCCCTAAAGAAATGCTGATGAAGGTCATCGACGATTATACACGAGAAGCTGGAGTGCGTAACCTTGAACGTCAGATTGCCAGCGTGATACGTCGTAAGGCGAAGAATATCGTCATGGGCGATGAGTATGACAAAAAAGTTACTGAAAAAGATTTGAAAGACACTCTCGGTGTTGGTATGTTCCACGATGGCGACGAAGTCAAACATTCAGTTCCAGGCGTAGCGATAGGTCTCGCATGGACACCAGTAGGAGGGGAGATTCTTTCTATTGAAGTGAGTTTGAGTCGAGGCCACGGAATGCTTCATCTCACTGGTAATCTCGGCGAGGTGATGAAAGAATCTGCTACAATTGCATACGAATATATTAAGTCACATTCTTCACAGCTGGAGATAGACCCAGCGGTATTCGAAGAATGGAACGTTCATATCCACGTGCCAGAAGGCGCAACGCCAAAGGACGGACCATCGGCAGGTATCACGATGCTGACAGCTCTGACATCGGCATTCACACAGAGAAAAGTGAAAAATCAACTTGCGATGACAGGCGAGATAACATTGAGAGGCAGGGTGTTGCCAGTCGGTGGAATACAAGAAAAGATGCTCGCTGCCAAACGCAATGACATTACTGATGTCATCTTGTCAGTAGAAAACAAACGTGACTTCTCCGAAATTAAAGAAGATTACGTGAAAGGACTTAACTTCCATTTCGTGACATCGATGATGGAAGTCTTGGAACTCGCTTTAGAAAAAGAACAAGATGTCAACGATTTGGATTACAATCAATATTTGACAAATTCACACAAACGTGTTGCTGGTTTTTTAAGCCAGCAAGATGGAGAGACAACAAGACAACGAGTCAATTGACAATAAACAATGTAGAAACGCATTATGTAACCTAAAAAATCAACACGCATTGATAAGTCTTGCGAATTTACGATTAACAATTCCGGGAAAGAATTTTCTCGGAATTGTTTTTTAAAATTAAACGAGTATATATGGATATGTTCAACATTTGATAAGGATTGAATTTCATAGTGCTTGAAATTATAAACGTAACAAAGATGAGACACTGCCTTGATCAAATAGGAAATCAAACAAACCTATTGTAACAATACCTCGTTCATTTACTTTACGTTTGATGTCATCACCCACAATTATCATTTTACGGAAATTATCATCGATGCGCAACAATGGGCGTTGCTCCTGACTTTGCTTTTCTGATGTCGGCATACGATATGCAGATTGTATATAAACACGTTCTGCACCGTTATTTGCAACAAAATCAACTTCTAAACCTATTCTTTTAGAATTGCCGTTTTCATCTCGTTCCCATATTTCTACCAAACCGACATCAACAAGGTAACCTCGTTGGCGAAGCTCGTTATATATGATGTTTTCCATAATATGCGTTTCCTCTTGTTGACGAAAGTTCAGAATGGCACCGCGTAATCCTAAATCCATAAAGTAATACTTCGTTTCTGTTCCAATATACTTTCTTCCTTTTACATCATACCTAAGCGATTCCTCTATCAGGAAAGCATCTTCCATATATTTAAGGTAATCTTTGATAGTTGAGTCTGAAATCTTTACATCCTCATTAGATTTAAATGTGTTGCTTATACGTTTGGGATTTGTCGATGAACCTATAGTTGACGCTATTACCTGAACCAATTGTTTCATGCCCTCTGGATTACGCAAATGATTACGTTCAATAATATCCTTCAAATAGGTTAATTCGTATATGTTTTTAAGATATTCTATTTTTTTTTGTTCGGATGACAATTGCAACACTTGAGGCAAACCGCCAAAAGTGTAATATTCTTTCCAAGCAGAGGCTTTATCGCCACCCACCATTTCATAGTATTCACTGAAGCTTAGCGGCCATACTCTTATCTCTTCACCACGTCCGCGGAATTCAGTAACCACATCTTTTGAAAGGAATTTGGAGTTAGAGCCAGAAACATAAACCTCAACATTGCGTAAATGCATCAGGCTCAATAAAACCTCCACAAAATCATCAACAAGTTGTATCTCATCGAGAATTATGAAATTTGTATTTCCATCTTTCTGAATATGTTGTTCCACATACGCAAGCAGTGCATCTGGATTCCTGAGTGCTCGGCTTTTTCTGTCGTCAAGCGACAATTCAATGATATGCTTTTCTTCAACACCTTGTTCCAACAAATAATTGTGAAATATTGTAAACAACAGAAACGATTTTCCACATCTACGTCCTCCAGTAACGATTTTTACTAATCCGTTACCAATTCCGGCAACAAGCATATCAAGGTATTTCTTTCTTGGAATAATCATTTTATTTAGTTTTTATGTGGTTTGCCACGGATTTTCGCCGTAAATATAAGATAAATATCTCATTAAAAAACATCGTGATGCACTAAAATGATTAAAAAATTCTCTTTTCGATAATTTATATAATGTATGAAAATCTACTCATAAGTTATAAAGTTAAAAAACTTTAACATTTAAAACTAAATACAACGAATTTAAAACAAAAAAAACATCCATAAACAACCAATCCTAACCGAGAACAGCGTTCAACAGCCTTTGTTCTTGACTCTAAAAAAAACTTTGGCCTTTTGTCATTTGTCTTTAGACTTTTTTATATCTTTGCCGTCGCATAAGGAGCCTTTACGAACCGTTGCGTTACGGAGGGTGAAAAGGGAATCCGGTGTGAATCCGGAACAATTCCAGTTGCTGTAAGTCCCACTCCTAAAGAGTTCTTTTGCCGCACTCTTTGCCACTGATAAAGTATCGGGAAGGCGCGACAAAAGGGACAAGTCAGAAGACCTGCCTTATGATTCAATGGATTTCCGCCTGCTGGAATACGGGTCGATATCAACTGATTTTTTAATTGCTAACATTATTAGCTAACGTTAACGCCGTTCAGCGTGCGCTATTACGCTATGCGCTAATGTCGTTCTGTATGCTATGCTTGCGCAGTTAAAGTCGTATTCGTTAATCGTGATATAACCTTATGACAATGGATGCTATCCAGAATTATCACCACAGTCAGGAGAATCGTATTCTCAAGAGAAATTTGTGGAAATTCTTCAAAATCCTGCGCGCTCAAGCAAATCCGATATATGGCATGCTTGAAGCTTGTCCTATTAATTTCGCTTGGATTACCATTATCGACAAATCAAATCCAGCAAACTCTAAGCGTATCCCAATCTCTAAATTTGTCGGCTCTCTTAAGAAAATGCCGTCAATGAGTAAATATTATCAATTGACCATACTTGATAACGAAATAATATACATCAACGAACTCTCCATTGAAAATGTCAAGAACGTAATCGCTGATGCTATAATAAAATATGAATCTAAACAATCTAATTTATAAACATTTAAAAAATTAAAGTCATGAAGAAATTATTTACTCTTTTGATGGTTGCATTGGTATGTGTATCAATGACCAATTGTAACAGAAAAATTAAAGAAGAACTCGAAGAATTAGATCAACGCGTGACTGCTCTTGAAGATGCGGTGAAGAAAACCAACCAGGACATTTCTGCTTTGCAGTCGATTGTGAATGCTTTGCAGAATAATCTCTATGTAACTAATGTGATTACTACATCAGAAGGTTACACTATTCAGTTTTCTGATGGAACAAGCGCTGTCATTTCTAATGGCCATGATGGTGTCAATGCTCCTGTTATTTCAGTGAGACAAGACGTTGACGGTTATTATTATTGGACTCTCGACGGCGAATGGCTTATCGTTGACGGCAACAAGGTACGCGCTACCGGTAAGGATGGAATTGATGGAACTAATGGTGTTGACGGTGTTGATGGAACAGACGGTGTATCTCCTCAAGTCCGTATCAATGAAGATACTAAGGAATGGGAAATATCTGTTGACGGCGGAATTACTTGGGTTCCAACAGGCGTAATTGCTGAAGGTCAAGACGGAACAAATGGAACCAATGGTACAAATGGAACCAACGGAACAACTCCTCAAATCTCTATCAAGAAAGATGTTGACGGTAACTATTACTGGACTCTCGACGGCGAATGGATTATTGTAGATGGTGCAAAGGTACGTGCTAACGGCTTTGATGGCGGTAGCGGTTCTAACGGCATCGCTCCTCAAATCCGCATCAATCTTGAAACATACGAATGGGAAGTGTCAACAGACGGTGGTCTTACATGGACATCTACAGGCGTTGTGGCTCATGGCGTTGATGGCGATTCTTTCTTCCAAAATGTCGATGCTTCAAACCCTGATTACGTCATCGTAACTATGGCTGACGGCAGTGTGATTCTCCTTGCACGTTACGGCGGTTCTGCTCCAATGTTCGTCATCGTAAACGCTCCTCAACTCGTACAATTAGAATATGGTACAAGCGTGTCTTATGATGTAGAGGCAGAGAATATCGTTGAATATATTATCAATACTCCTCAAGGATGGAAGGCTGAATATGATGATGACGCTTTTACTATCACAGCTCCTACAAAAGATATGTGTCACTTCGACAAGGAAGGCAGAATTTCTGTCACTGTAGTTTCTGAAGCAGGCATGACAGCTATCACTAAAGTAAATGTATTCGCTGGTGAATGGATTCAGGAAATTGAACTCAGAACATTGACATTTGAAGACGCTGACGCTAAATTCTCTCCTTACGATTTAGGCTATTGCGGCGCATACATCAGCACATGGAGCGACCTCATCGCTCAAGACCAATATATGGATAACCTTATCTATGACATGAGCGGCAGCGAACCATATTATTGGTACGATGAAAACAATACAGAACTCTTACACGCTTTTCCATATAACTATTATTCTTACGCTTACTGGGGTGGCGGTCACGCTGTTTCAAATTACGCAAATACAGATTATGAAACATACGGCGATTTCAATAACCAACTTACTGTATATGGTGAAGAAGGTGCTGGCGGTCATAATGGTTCTGCTAACTTCTGTATGCACTTCGGCTATGCTGACGACTCAGGTTATAATGGCACAGAAGAGCTTCCTTCATTTATGTTTGGCGACGGTCAAGAAAGAGTCATCGACCATATCTATGTCAATAACTCAACATACGCCTTGAACTGCTACATTAACGGTAATGGATTGACAGATCCTATTGGCGCTAACGACAAGGCATGGATAATCGCTAAAGGCTTTAATGAAAATGATGAACAAGTATCAGAATCAATATTCTATCTCGTTGACGGTCCAAACGGTATCGTTACAGAATGGACAAAATGGGATTTGACATCACTCGGTAAAGTATGGCGTGTTGAGTTTAACATGGCTGGTACCAACGACAACGGTTACGGTTTCTCACAACCTGCATACTTCGCATACGACGATGTCGCTGTTCAATTTGAAGGTGAAACAGTATTTAGATAATCTGTGATGAGAAAAAGTTTAGTTAAAATATGGTTGCTCATTCTTGTTGTTATTCTTTCGGCTTGTAACATTGACGAGGAGTTTTTCGCACCGGAAATTATCCTCGATAGTGAAACTGGTATTTACGCAGTAAAATACGGACGGGAAATAGTCATAGCGCCAAATTACAAGAACGCAGAGAATGCAACGTATTGTTGGACAATGGACGGTGAAGTACTTGCTACTTCACCAACATTGTCTTTTTTACATGAAGAAGTGGGTAAGTATTATATCACAATTAAAGTCACAACAGAACACGGTTCTGATGAAGAAGAGATTCGTGTTGATGTTGTTGAATTGGAAATACCTACGGTAAGCATCGCAGGTAATAAGAAGATGACGGTCACTGTTGGTGCGGAAGTGATTCTTAACGCTGCTGTCCGTGAGACTTCGCTACCAACGAAATTCAAATGGACTGTCAATGACATAATCGTCGGCAATGAGCTTAATTATATCTTTAATGCAAAAGAAAAGGGTAATTATATAGTAAAAGCTATTGCAACTAACGACGATGGTTCTCATAGCGATATGGTTGAGATAGACGTCCTTAATCCTGAAGATATTCCTTTTACTTGGGATTTTGAAAAGTATTCTTATCATACTGTCGAAGGAAGAAAACTGCTCATCCAACCTATTGATAATGGTTATGAACATAATGTAAAATACTCATGGAATGTCGTTGAAGATGAATCCATGACAGGCGATGATTCTCAATTTGTTTTTATCGCTGATAACTCTGGCGAATATCATATAACTGCTGTCGCTACAAAAATAGATGGTGAAGATGAGATAAGCATTACTCGTAACTTTGTGGTGACTGTTTATGATGAAAAGGAATTTTATCGTCCTAAAAATGGTGCTTCGCAAGCTGGTTGGAACAGAGTGTTTGAATACACACCGGCGCCGGGTCAGTTTATCAACGAGCTGAAGACAGGAGGCTTTGATGGAGCGCAAATCAATCCGGAAGCAGCTGTAGAATATGCTGAAGGTCGTCTTGAAAATGGGAACTGGATTTCATTGGGAGGATTCGGAGGATATATAGTCGTTGGTTTCGACCATAGCATCGACAGGTCACGTTCTTATGACTTGGGTGTCGTCGGTAACGCTTTCGACGGTTCTTCAGAACCTGGCGTGGTTTGGGTTATGCAAGATGAAAACGGCAACGGATTCCCCGACGATACATGGTATGAACTTGCTGGCTCTGAACATGGAAAGTTTGAGACTTACAGAGATTACGCCGTGACATATTATCGTCCTACTGGAACAGGAATGCCTGTACAATGGACCGACAATTACGGCGGTAGCGGAGAAGTTGATTACCTTGTTCAATACCACAATCAGGATTATTATTATCCTCTTTGGATTGGTGCTGATTCATATACCTTGAAAGGAACATGTCTCGAAGCTCGCAACTACGACCAATCAGGAAATGGAACTTATTGGATAAATCCTCATTACGACTGGGGCTACGTCGATAACTACAGTACATCTGATTTCAATTCTTCAGATAAGGCTAACTTTTTCAGAATATCCAATGCCATCGACTTTGAAGGCAATCCAGTGAATTTGTCTCACATAGATTTCGTCAAAGTGCAATGCGCTGTCAACGCTAAGAGCGGATGGCTTGGCGAAATATCAACCGAAGTATGCGGTTTTTATGATTACAGTTTAAAAAGATGATTATGATTAAAAGCCAACGTTTAATGGTGCCTGAGCCTGTCGAAGGCAGACGTTGTCACTTCGACAAGCTCAGTGACCTAAACAGCCAACGTTTAACGTCTTTTACCCAAAGACTTGTTGTCTTGTTGTCTTGTTGTCTTGTTGTCTTGACATCCTGCATGGAATGGGACTATGGTCTTGAAGAGAATTTCTCCACTTCAGGTGAGGGCTTGTTTATCTGTAATGAAGGTAATTTCCAATATGGCAACGCTACCTTGTCTTATTACGACCCTGCGACAAAAGAGATACAGAATGAGGTGTTCTATCGTGCCAACGCGATGAAGCTCGGCGACGTGGCGCAGTCGATGATTATAAGAGATAGTGTCGGCTGGGTTGTCGTTAATAATTCTCATGTCGTATTTGCAATCGACATCAACACTTTCAAGGAAGTAGGTCGTATCACCAATTTCACTTCTCCGAGATATATGCATTTCATCTCTGATGAGAAAGCGTATGTCACGCAGATTTGGGATAACCGTATTTTCATAGTGAATCCTAAGCGTTACGAGATTACGGGTTATATCGACATTCCTGATATGACGATGGAGAGCGGCTCTACGGAACAGATGGTGCAATATGGAAAATATGTCTATGTCAACTGCTGGTCATATCAAAACAGAATCTTGAAGATTGACACTGAGACTGACGAAGTCGTTGATGAACTCATGGTCGGGATACAGCCGACTTCATTGGTGATGGACTGTAACAATAAGTTATGGACCGTGACTGACGGAGGTTATGAAGGCTCTCCTTATGGTCATGAGGCTCCTTCTCTTTATCGTATCGATGCCGAGACATTCACAATAGAGAAACAGTTTAAATTTGAATTTGGAGATGCGCCTTCTGAGGTTCAGCTCAACGGAACTAAAGATAAAATATATTGGATTAACGACGATATCTGGGAGATGGATGTCACAGCCGATCGTGTGCCTGTCAGACCTTTCTTGCCATATAACGAGACGATATATTACGGCTTGACGGTGTGTCCTCGCACTGGTGACGTTTATATAGCCGATGCCATCGACTATGTTCAACAGGGAATGATATATCGTTATTCGAAAGATGGTGCTTTGCTCGACGAGTTTTATGTCGGCATTATTCCTGGAGCTTTTTGTTGGAAATAAAATGTTATTTAAATGAAGAGATTACACCTTATATTATTGTTAGTCATTTCGCCTGTTTTTGCGTTGGCTCAAGAAGATGACATCAAATGGTATTTTAATCTTTCGGAAATACCAATCTACGCCGAGCGTCCGATTAAAGAAATAGGCGTTCAGCAGACCAAGTTGGATTCTGTCGTTTTGAAAGAAAATATCGCTCTTTCTGTGGCTGATGTACTTACATTTAACACTTCTATCTTCGTCAAGAATTATGGTCGTGCAACATTATCGACGGTGGCATTCAGAGGCACTTCTGCATCACATACTCAGGTGTCGTGGAATGGCATGAAGATAAATAATCCTATGCTTGGAATGACCGACTTTTCCATGATACCGTCTTATTTCGTTGACGATGCTATGTTGTTGCATGGCACGTCTTCCGTTAATGAGACAGGAGGCGGACTTGGCGGTGCGGTGAAGCTTTCAACTAAGCCGGCTCAAGAGAATGGCTTCGGCTTGCAATACATCCAAGGAGCAGGTTCGTTTAAAACCTTCGATGAGTTTTTGAGATTGACATACGGCAACGAACATTGGCAGACATCAACACGTGTCGTTTATTCGTCGTCGCCTAATGATTATAAATATCGTAATCATGACAAAAAGGAAAATATCTACGACGAAGATATGAATATCATCGACCAATATTATCCTATAGAAAGAAACCGCAGCGGAGCGTTCAAGGATTTCCATTTCTTGCAAGAGGCTTATTATAATACCAACAAAGGCGATAAGTTCGGCATCAACGCTTGGTATATCAATTCTGACAGAGAGTTGGCTATGCTCACCGTCGATTATGGCGATGAGACGGAATTCGAAAACCGACAAAGAGAAAACACCTTCCGTTCCGTCATGACATGGGACCACATAAAAGAAGATTGGAAGATGGGAGCGAAGGCTGGTTATATTCATACCAAGATGAATTATGATTACAAACGTGATTTGGGTAACGGCATCATGGCTAATATGATACAGTCGCGAAGTAATATCAATACGTTTTACGGCAACGTGGAAGGTGAATATTATATAGGTAAGAAGTGGTTGTTTACTGCAAATGTCGCTGCTCATCAGCATTTCGTTGAGAGTCGTGACAAAAGCATTGTTCAGCAAGATGGAAATCAGGCGACGGTAGGTTATCGCAAGGCACGTATAGAGCTTACGAATTCCGTTTCGGCTAAATGGAGGCCGACCGACCGTTTGGGTATGTCGCTCGTGATTCGTGAAGAGATGGTTGGTAATGAGTGGTCGCCTATAATTCCAGCGTTTTTCATCGACGGTGTCGTTTCTAAAAAAGGCGATGTGGTGGCAAAAGCGTCAGTATCAAGAAACTATCGTTTCCCGACGCTCAACGACCTTTATTTCATGCCAGGCGGCAATCCGGATTTGAAGAAAGAGAGCGGCTGGACTTACGACGCAGGCTTTTCTTTTGCAGTAGGGAAGGAGGATATTTATTCGCTGAGCGGATCTGCTACATGGTTCGAGTCGTATATAAACGACTGGATTATCTGGTTGCCAACGACAAAAGGATTCTTCTCGCCTGATAATATCAAAGACGTACATGCATACGGCATCGAACTGAAAGGCGATTTTGATGTCGCCTTGTCTAAGGACTGGCATCTGACGTTAAACGGAACATTGTCGTGGACACCGTCAATCAATGAAGGTGAGCCAAGGTCGCCAGCGGATCAGTCGGTTGGAAAGCAGCTGCCTTATGTTCCAGAATATTCTTCGACGGTTACGTGGAGACTGTCGTGGAAGACATGGTCGTTCTTATATAAATGGTGTTATTACTCAGAAAGATTCACTATGTCGTCGAACGACATCACTCTTACGGGAAAACTGCCAGAGTATTTTATGAGCAATATTGCATTAGAAAAAACATTGTCATATAAATGGGCTGATATTTCATTGAAAGGAGCGGTTAACAATCTGTTCAACGAAGAATATCTCTCTGTCTTGTCACGCCCTATGCCTGGAATCAATTTTGAGATATTTTTAGGAATAACGCCGAAATTTAATTAGAACTTTGAACTTAGAACTTTGAACTCAGACATATAGACTCATAGACTTAGCAACTCAGTAACTTTAAAAAAGCCAACAGCCTTAGTCCAAAATTCAACTTCTCCTATATTCCGTCGGCGATTTTCCCGTCACTCTTTTGAAGTATTTCCCGAAAACTGACTGCGACGGGAAATTCAGTTCGTCGCTGATTTGCTGGATTGATAATGTGGTTGAAAGCAACATCGACTTGGCTTCGGCGATGACATATTCTTCAATGAAAGCAAGTGCGGTCTTGTTGCTATAATCCTTTACGACTTGTGAAAGATGCTTCGGCGTGATGAACATCTTGTCGGCATAAAAAGCAATCTCGCGTTCTTTCTTGTGATGTCTTTCAAGGAGTTCTGTGAATTGATTGAAAATCTCTTCCTGACGAGAGTTCGCGGATTTTATTTCATTCACTTCATGCTTTAAATGTGAATATCCGTAAAACATCGACAATGTAAGATGTCGTGCCGACTCGATTTTAAATTCCTGTCGCGGTGATGCTGCGATGTTTTGCAATAGTTGGAAGAAATGTCCGAAGACGTTTTCTTCATTATCAATCTTCATCACAGGATTTTTCAAGATAGAAGATTTCAGCGGAAGTATCTCTCCCGAATTTACAAACATGCTGTCGGAGAACGACCTCGACATCACGATGACCTTACTTTTTAAATCGTCGGAATGTCCTATTGGTTGGTAAATCTGGTCGTTTAGAACCAACAAGACCGCTGGCGCTTCGATATGATAATCTTTCATATTTATCTTCAAATCGGCAGAGCCTTGTTCGTAGATGATAGCCATCGTCATGTCAATCTTGAATGGCTCGTGGTTTAAAGTCATCTCAGCACGGGTGGCGTGTATCTCGTCGATGAGCAGGATGTCGTCGCCGATTCTATGGTCGGAAGGCGTGATTTCTTCGATGCGGTTACGCCATTTTAAATATGTGATCTTCTTGCTCATTTTGTCATCTCCCTATATTCTGTCGGCGTCATGCCTGTCATTCTTTTGAAAAACTTGCCAAAGACTGAATATGACGGAAAATTCATCATCGAGCTGATTCTCTGTATGCTTAGTTCTGTTGATGATAACAAAGCCTTACATTCGATGATAGTCTGTTTGTCGATGTAGTCGTTGGCTGTCATTCCGCTTTTCTCTTTGACTATGTCGTTGAGATATTTCGAGCTGACGGCGAGTCGTCCCGAATAGAACGGGATGCTTCTGTTTATGCGATAAAAATTTCTTACGTCATCGCAGAATCTGTCGAAGACTATTTCCTTTTTCTTTTTGGCTGATTCTAAAGTCTCTAATTTCCTTGCGTAGAAATATAACATCGACATGGTGAGGTGTTTCGCCGATTCAAAACGAAACATATTGAATGGAGATTTTACTGTATGAAGCAACACTTTATAATATGTGTTAAAAGAAACGAGGTCGGAACTGATGTCGATGACTGGATTGTTTAAAATCATTTTATTGAGATTGCTCGACATGAGTTTGACGGTGAAATTGTTCGACATGATGATGGCTCGAAGTTCGAGGTCTTCTGACGCTTCAAGAAGAGAATACGTCTGATTAGGCATTACAACGGCAAGACATGGAGCTTTTAAATTATATTCCTTTCCTTCTATGATAATGCGGCTTTCTCCTTTGTCTAATAAGATGAAAGTCGTCACCTCAACTTTGCGTGGCTCGTTGATGGAATCTTTGTATGTGGCGTTTTCAAGTATAAGCAAATCGTCGTCAATCCTCATATTGTCGGGAATAGTATTGCGAATCTTAGACTGCCAGTCGAAATAATTTGTCATAATCTTTATTTTGTTTCGCAAAAATACTCAAAAATAATTATATGAAAAGCTGTATGATTTTGTTTTAGGAAAAATATACCAATAATGAGGAAAAACAGGAAAATCTATCACATAAAATTGAGATAATTTTGCAGCGAGAAAAATCAAATCATTATTAACAAAATAAAAATTAACAAAATCATGAAGAAAGTAAAAGCATTAATCATTGCAGCTGTTATGTTAGCCTGTGCAAATTCAGCAAACGCTCAATCAAACGTCAAAAACCTTAACTACGACAGAGGCTACAATTTCGACATCGAGTTGGCATGTTCAATTCCAACAATTTGGGAATTTAGCTCATCACACGGTTACAGCTTCGGCAACGGACTATATGTAGGTGGCGGTGCCGGTTTCTACGCAGAATTCTTACCAGATTACAAAACAACTCCTACTTATTATATCCCTGTCTTTGCTGATGTTAAATACAACTTTTGCAATACTTTGGCAAGTCCTTTCATCAGCTTCAAAGGCGGCGTTGACTTCGATGTCTGCAACACTGGAATGAATATCAACATCAACCCAGCTATTGGTCTCGACATCTCAAGATATTCAATCAACTTCGGCTACGATATGCACCACGGCGTCTGGAGACACAGCAAAGGAACAGAAAGCCATTATTTTAAAATCGGCGTGGGAATTACTATTTGATAATGCATAATTCACAATTCATAATTTATAATTAATTGATTATGAATTACAAATTAAAAAAATTATGCATTATGCATTATGAATTATGAATTAAAAAAAATCATGAGCGAATATAAATTAAAAAAGACCAAGGTTGAGGAAAAGGTCGTTGGAACATACAAGAAAATCGAAGACGGCGTAGTTAACGCTTACAAAAATGTAGAAGATGCTGTCGTCGGCACTTATAAAAAGATTGAAGACAAATTCGTGGAGAATTTTCTTGATAAGGAATAAACGTAGAGACGTTTCAATGATACCTAAAAAATAAACGCACATTGAAGCGTCTAAAATAATTGACAAATTAACGTTTCAATGATACCTAAAAAATAAACACACATTGAAGCGTCT
>JAZQVL010000041.1:0-21840 GCA_045631805.1 Bacteroidales bacterium
TGCATATTTTTGCTTTTTAAAATAAAAGAAATGTATTTATCACATAACGTATCTTTAGTGACAACTCATGTTCTTCAAAACATGAAGAATAGAGGCGAAAAAATTGCCATGCTTACAGCATACGATTATTCAATGGCAAAGATTTTAGATGAGTCGAACATCGACATTATATTGGTTGGCGACAGTGCATCCAACGTGATGGCTGGTTACAAGACCACACTTCCTATCACATTGAACGAGATGATTTATCACGCTTCATCAGTATGTCGTGCCGTGAAACGTTCTTTTGTTGTCGTTGACTTGCCTTTCGGAACATATCAAGGCAATTCGAAGGAAGCTCTCAATTCTGCCATTCGTATCATGAAAGAATCTGGAGCCAATGCTGTCAAAGTGGAAGGCGGCCGCGAGATTGCAGAGTCTGTTGAACGTATCATCAGCGCTGGTATTCCAGTGATGGGACATCTCGGTCTTATGCCTCAAAGCATCAACAAGTTCGGCACTTATATAGTTCGTGCTAAAGAAGACGAAGAAGCTCAACGTCTTCGTGAAGACGCTCTTCTCTTACAGGAAAAAGGCTGTTTCAGCATCGTTTTGGAAAAGATTCCAGCAACTCTTGCGACAGAAGTGACACAGTCATTGAGAATTCCAACTATCGGCATCGGTGCCGGCTCTGGAACTGACGGACAGGTTCTCGTGCTTCACGACATGCTCGGCATCAGCAACGACTTCTCACCTCGTTTCTTGAGAAGATATAACAACCTTTATGACGGTATCAAGAACTCTGTTCAGGCATATATCAACGATGTGAAAGACATCAACTTCCCTAACGAAAACGAGCAATATTAATTTATGAGAAAACCTATAGAAGAAAGAGTTTTATTTGAAGACAACCATCTGTTAGTTGTCAACAAATTGCCTTCAGAAATAGTTCAGGGCGACAAGACCGGCGACGTCTGTCTTCTCGATGACGTGAAATCATATATCAAAGAGACTTACAACAAACCAGGGAATGTCTTCGCTGGATTAGTTCACCGCATCGACCGTCCTGTCAGCGGCGCTGTCATATTTGCCAAGACAAGCAAAGCCTTGAGCCGCATGACATTGAAAATAAAAGAACGCGAGTTCAGCAAGATTTATCTCGCCGTCGTAAAGAACAAACCTCCCAAAGAAGCCGACGAACTTTCCAACTATATGGTTAAAAACGAAGCTCAAAACAAATCTTATATCGTAAGTTCCAACACTAAAGGAGCTAAACTTGCTCAGCTGAGATACCGTGTCATCGGAAGCTCCGACTCTTATTATCTTCTTGAAGTGGAACTCATTACAGGACGCCACCATCAAATCAGAGCGCAGCTGGCTCACATGGGCTGCCCTATCAAAGGCGACTTGAAATATGGCTTCCCTCGTTCAAACCCCGACGCTTCAATCAGCTTACACGCATATAAAGTCAAGTTTGAACACCCTACATTGAAGACTCCAATCGAAATAAAAGCACCTAAACCATCGGGAAACCCTTGGGATGCGTTTAAAATTGAAAGTTGAAAATTGAAAATTAACTCCTAATTCCTAACTCCTAATTCCTAACTCCTAATTATAAAATTCGTATCTTTGTAAACAAATTTTCAAAATATGTACGCTTTATTCAAAAAAGAAATAAGTAACTTCTTAAACTCCCTTATTGGAATAATGGTGGTGGTTATTTTCTTGCTCATCACCGGTTTGTTCCTTTGGGTTTTTCAGAGTGATTTCAACATCATGAACTTCGGATATGCCAACTTAGACAGCCTCTTCATTCTCGCACCTTGGGTGTTTCTTTTCCTCGTGCCAGCTGTCACAATGAGAAGCTTTGCCGAAGAAAAAAGGACAGGAACAATAGAGATGCTGTTTACCAAGCCATTGTCAGATTGGCAGATAGTCTGTGGAAAATATTTGGCTGGCGTAGTCCTCGTCCTTCTGGCTTTAGTCCCAACATTAATCTATTTCTTCTCCGTCTATCGCCTCAGCCTTCCTGTAGGCAACATTGATACTGGCGGAATATGGGGCTCCTACATCGGACTGTTTTTCCTCAGCGCCGCATTCGTATCAATAGGACTTTTCTGCAGCTCTATAACTAATAACCAAATACTTGCATTCTTATTGTCAGTATTTTTGTGCGGATTCCTCTACATCGGATTCGATATGATTTACTCAATGGCATTGTTCGGAAAAGTAGATTTGTTTATACAACATCTTGGAATGTCGTCACATTATAGCTCATTAAGCCGCGGCGTCATCGATACACGCGACATTCTGTATTTCGTAAGTTTGATTGTATTATTCTTGTCATCGACAAAGTTGGTCTTGTCAAGTCGTAAATGGTAAAAGGAGGTGATGATGAAAAACGAACGTAAGAATTTAAAGAAAAATCAACTTATATCTTTTGTTATAACATTAGTTATCATTGTTGTTATCAATATTATAGGTTCATACATCTATACTCGTTTCGACCTTACAAGCGAGAAACGTTACACCTTGTCAGACACATCTAAGGAGATTTTGAAAAACCTCGACGACTATGTTTATTTCAGAGTTTATCTCGAAGGTGAATTTCCTGCTGGCTTCAAGAAATTAAGAAAAGAGACAAAAGAAATGCTCGACGAGTTCCGCGCCTACAGCAAATTCGTCGATTATGATTTCATCAATCCTTCTGAAAGCAACGACGCCGCAGAAAGAAACGAGACATACAAGCTTTTATATCAAAGCGGTCTCAACCCTACAGAGCTCTCGATTCAAAGCAAGGACGGAGCTCAGCAAATAGTGATATGGCCTTGTGCTTTAGTAAGTTATAAAAACAAAGAAATACCTCTCGACCTGCTTGAGACTCAAGTTGGAAAATCATCAGAAGCAGCATTGAACAATTCCGCTCAAAACCTTGAATTCAAACTTATTACAGCCATAAAAGACCTTTCTCAAATCAAAAAGCCTTCAATAGCATTCATAGAAGGTCACGGCGAATTGAACGAGAATGAAGTTTTTGACATAACCAAAAGTCTTTCAAAGAAATACAGCGTCAAAAGAGTCGCTATCAACGAACAGATTACATCTTTAAACAGAAGAACAGAGACCCAAGACAGCAGCATTTTGATTAATTCAAATTATGATGCTATCGTTATAGCTAAACCTACAAAGCCTTTTTCAGAAAAAGACAAATTTATCATCGACCAATATATAATGCGTGGAGGCAAAGTATTATGGCTCATCGACCCAGTTTTCGCAACAATGGACAGTCTCCAAAGCGCTGAGTCAACAATGGGCAACACCCTCAACCTCAACCTCGATGATATGTTCTTCAAATATGGATTAAGACTTAACAAGAACTTGCTTCTCGACTACAATAGCGCTGCCATCGCTTTGAGAACAGGACAATTAGGAGGTCAGGCTCAGATTGAATATTTCAGATGGTACTACTTCCCTCTGTTGAACGCAGCGTCTAACAACAACATCGTCAAGAACATAAATCCTATAAAGGCTGATTTCATCAGCTCCATCGACCCTGTAATATCCGATTCTGACGTTCAGAAAATCCCATTGCTCAAGACTTCAGATTACACAAAAATATCTCCAGCTCCTGTGTTTATCTCACTAAGCATGTTACGCCAAACTCCCGACCAACGCATGTTCTCGCATAAAGGTCAGAATGTAGCATATTTGCTGAAAGGTGAGTTCGAATCGCTTTACGCCAACAGAATGACAACCAGCATCATGGAGTCGGAAGAAATAGGTTTCAAAACAAGCAGCGAGCCAACATCAATGATTGTTATAGCCGACGGCGACATCATTCGCAATCAATTCCATATCCCTAAAGGCTATCCTCTTCCTTTAGGATTCGACCAATATACTCAAATAACTTACGGTAACAAAGACTTTATCGAAAACGCTATAAGTTATCTCGTTGACGGCGACGGCCTTATCGGAATAAGATCACGCGAATTGAAAATACGTCTTCTCGATATGAACAAAGTCAATGGTAATACTTTACTTTGGCAAATCGTAAATGTGGTAGTACCAAGCGGCATAGTAATAATATTTGGATTTATACTTGCTTTAATAAGAAAAAGAAAATTCACTAAATAAATAAAAAATGAAAAAAAATCGTATTGCAATAATAATCACAACAATCCTCATCGTAATAGCATGCGTCCTTTTATGGAATAACAGATATTTGACAACATTAAGAGGAGAGGCTTACGACTTCACAGTGCGCGACACGGCTTCCGTAACAAAAATGTTCTTCGCCGACAAAAGCGGCAATCAGGTCTTGTTACAAAGAACAGAACAAGGATGGACTGTCAACGAAAAATATAACGCTCAGCCTGTTATGATTAACAACATGCTTTATACTCTCGACAAGATGAGAATAAAAATGCCTGTATCTTTGGCTTCACACGACAATGTCATCACTCGTATGGCTGGTACCAATACTAAAGTTGAGATTTACCAAATCGTTCCAAGAATAAACTTGTTCAACAAGGTGAAACTCTTCCCTCACGAAAAACTCACCAAAGTGTTTTACATAGGCGACGTTACACAAGATCATAATGGAACATACGTCTTGAAAGAAGGAGCCGACAAAGCTTATATCGTTCATCTTCACGGTTTTAGAGGATTTATCAGCTCTCGTTTCTCCGCTAATCAAGAAGATTGGCGCGACCATAAGATTTTCTCATACGACATTAATGACATCGCTTCGATGAAACTTGAATTCAACAATAATCCAGAACAAAGTTTCATCATCAACGAAAAAAACCGTTATTTATATGAAATGACACGCCTTGCCGATGGCTCTCACATCGACTTCGATACAATACGTGTCCTTAATTTGCTCACCTCATTCAAAGACGTACGTTTTGAAGCATTCTTGACTGATATCACAAACGAACGCCGCGATTCAATCATCAACTCTCCTTATCAGGAACGTCTCACTTTAGTGACAAAAGACGGAAAAGAAGACGTCATAACAACTTACACAATGAAAATCAATGCCGACGCTTTCGGATTATTTGAAAAAGACTGGGACGACGACCCTGACCATAAATACGCTTATATTGAAAACAACAAAGAACTTGTTATGATTCAGGATTTTACATTTGGCAAATTACTCAAACCTGCTGATTATTACAAGAAAGGATATTTTGAACCACAAAGAAGAATATTTATAGAAGAACTTGATGAAATACCAAGCAGCACAACAACTCCTTGGTGATATTTATGACTAAAGGCGAAAGGCGAAAGATTATCAATACCTTAATATAATATGAAAACAATAGCACTTGTTGCGCATGACGCTAAAAAGATCGACCTTTTGAAATGGGTCACAGAACACGCTAATAAATTACTTGGCAATGATTTTTATGCCACTGGAACTACAGGCAAGATTTTGTCATCAGTGTTGCCTAATATACAATGTCTTAAATCAGGACCTTTAGGTGGCGACCAACAACTTGGCGCTCTCATCACAGAAGGTAAAATAGATTATTTAATATTCTTCTGGGACCCTATGACAAGCCAGCCTCATGATGTTGACGTTAAGGCATTGCTGAGATTGAGCGTTCTTTATGATGTTCCAACAGCATGCAACAGAGCCTCTGCAGAATGTTTGATAAAAGCTATAAGCCAATAAGCAAAAAAGGCAGCTCAGAAGGGCTGCCTTTTTTATGTTCAAACATCTATAATAATTCATAGAGATTTGAACATTTTTGGAGAGAGATTTGAACATTTTTGGAGGGAGATTTGAACATTTTTTATATATATGCATTCTGAAAATAAAGATATTATGTATAAACGTTATCATTTGATAGAGCTAAAAAATCGATTATTAGAAAAGCGTAATAAAATACTTGACATTAGATTTAGAAAATTTATTTGAATAAAAAAACCTCCGTTAATCAGAGGTTTAATTCTATTAACGGAGGGAGGGAACGGTCAATCAACTTGATAAGTTATTGTTGATTATATGTATTCGTAATACCATACACAATTAAGAACAGAATCATTCATTCTTTTTACAATAGGATAGTCTCCTTCGTAACTATATGAATAATTTGTAACTTCATTATAATTATCACCATCTTCATAAAATGAACATACCATTTGTATAATGTTGTTTTTACTTCCATAAAATTCTTCAACATAATATTCTGCATAGATGCTCATGAAATTATTAAATGGATTTATTTTATCGTCATATTTACAATCAACATCTGTTCTTTCTCCATCTTCAACAATTTCAATTTTAGAAATGTTGTCATTGTCCCATGTTAATTCATAATAAAAACCATTTCTGTTTTTTGCATTATTTTTAACATGATATAATAAATCGGCTGTTTCAAAAGGTAATAAATTAGCAAAAGGATTCATTTTCTTTTTCACAGAAGATTTTGCTTCAAATACCAATTCTATTTTTGTTATTTTATTGTTTTCGTATGTAAATCTCCAATCTTCTTCTAGTTCTCCATCGTAATACAATTTAGCTTTAGTTATTTTATCGCCATTATAACTATATTCTGTTTGTTCGCCATCGGCATAATTGTCTATGCGAGAAACTTGACCTTTTTCATTGTAAGTATAATATTCTTCATAAGAAATTGTATTGTTTGAAGAATAATACTCTATTTTTTTAAGTTGTTCATTATCCCAAATCCAAACTTGATCAAGTCTTTTGCCGGATCCAAATCCATTGTCAAAGTAAATTTTAGAAATCTTTTTGTTTTCAATTACAGGATCATCTCCATCTCCTGGCTCTGGTGTTGGTTCTGGTTTACATGCCATAAATGTTGCAACAAACATTAGAGATAACATCATTAATACTCTTTTCATAATTTCTCCATTTATTAAGTTAAAAAATATTTTTTTTACAAAAATATGATATAATATTTCTTGCAATGTATAAAAGATAGTCCAAAACGGGCAATGGTCCAAAGTGGACCATTAACCATTTAAGGTCTCAGAGTAATATTTGAAGAAGTCGTGGTTTAAAGCTTTAGATATGTGCAACAATTGCGCTGTGTCAATCACCATTTTTGAAAAGATTTTATTTACAGTTCGTGGCGTAACACCAATTTGTTCGGCAAGCCAATTGTTTGTTTTAGCTTGTCTTCTCAATTCATTACGAATTAAGTTACCAATATGAATTTCTTTCATACACCTACATTTATTGTGTCGCCACCTACTATATAACAGACTTTTATCAGGGCACAAAAAAAGTGGACTTTACGTATCCACATTCTGAGGCCCTGAGATTGCCCATTATACCGGATAAGTAAGCCCACAATGACGTAGGCATTTACAACTTATTCGCAGGTATAATTGTTCTAAAATTTCTCAGGTTTCAGAATGATACCGAATAAATAGCAAACACTATATTGTTAAATAATATGTCTTATTTAATATTTCTTTTTCTTATATCTTAAATTTTATGATTATAAATTTTGAGACGCATCAACGACATATTATTCATTTTTTATTTGTGTCGTATGATACGTCTCTACAATTATGAATTATGAATTATGCATTCTTCACCGCTTCACCAATTGCTTTACCGAGATTGTAAAGTCTCTCTACGTCCTCTTGGCGATAAGGAGCGCCTTTCACCTCGACAGATTCCATTGGACGTTGCCATTCGTTTTTGTCAGCGATACCGTTGATGTATTTAACACCGCCTCCGCCCCAGCTCATGCCGCCGAATACGCCGTAAACTTTATCTTTAGGTTTGAATTCTGTGAGTTCGTGCAACAACAATGTCATGTCTGGGAACACAGTGCCATAGTGAGCACAAGCTCCGATGATGCAGCCTTTATATTTCCAGATGTCGCTGATGATGTGAGATACTTCTGTCTTAGAGACGTCATAAATCTTGATATCTTTAACTCCGGCTTCTGCTACGCCGCGAGCGATGATGTCGGCCATGAGAGCTGTATTGCCATACATAGAACCATAAGCGATGACGACGCCTTCGTCGTTGCCGCCAGTGCTCCACTTAACATATCTGTCGAAGACCCATTGCAAGTTGCTGCGCCATACCAAACCATGAGAAGGAGCGATCATCTTGATTTCGACAGGAGCGAGTTTCTGAACAGCTTTCACTACTTGACCAGCCACCTTACCTACGATGTTAGCATAGTAACGGCGCATATCGTCTTCGTAGAAATCGAGATTAGCTTCATCGTCGAAGATACAGCCGTTGAGAGCTCCGAAGCCTCCGAAAGCGTCGTTAGAGAACAATATCTTATTTGTTTGTTCGTATGTCACCATTGATTCTGGCCAGTGACACATTGGTACCATAAAGAACTGAAGAGTATGTTTGCCTAGGCATAATGTCTCGCCTTCAGCAACGATTTTCTTGTTGTTCAATGGTCCGTAGAATGCTTCAAGAGGGCCGAATGTCTTGGCGTTGCCTATCACTTCTACTTCTGGATATTCTTGTACGATAGCACGAACAGCTCCGCTATGATCTGGCTCGTCGTGGTTGATGACGAGATAATCTATTTTACGGTCGCCAAGAACAGTTTTTATCTTAAAGAGGAATTCAGCCATGAAGCTGACTTCGACAGGGTCGATGAGAGCTACTTTTTCATCAACGATGAGGTATGAGTTATATGAAACACCGTTAGGAAGTTCCATGTGGTTTTCAAAGAGTTCTGTTTTTCTGTCGTTAACACCGACATAGAAAATATCATTAGTTAAGTTTATTTTCAACATATATATAATTTTTAGTATAACTGTTTTTCAATTTTCTCATTTATCTCGACAAATTAAATACGCACGAGTTAATCAACTCATGCGTATTAATGATATTGCCATTTTATTCTATCATATTATTCTTCTACTGAGAAATTTTCTGTGCCGACTGCGCAAAGTGGACATGTCCAGTCTGCTGGCAAGTTTTCAAAAGCTGTACCTGGTTCAATACCGTTATCTGGATCACCTACTGTTGGGTCATAAACGTAACCGCAAACGTCGCAAACATATTTTTTCATAATTTTAATTTTTTAAGTTAAACAATAATATTTTTAATGTATGTCATAATTTCTTCTTAAATATTGAAGACGTTCTACGACATTAATATCTTCTTTTTTATTTACAATACCTCTAAAGCTTTCAACATTGCTGAAGTTGTGTCTATCCATCCAAGCTTCCACGTCGGCATTCATTTGTTTGATATAATCTATGCCGTTACGATATAAAGTGCTGCACACTTGTACTGTCTTTGCGCCGGCAAGGATTTGTTTCACTACGTCTTCACCTGTATAAACACCTCTCGAAGCAGAAAGTTCACATGGCAATCCTTGTGATGAAAGAAGAGAAATCCAGCGTAAGGTGTTGTGGTTTTCCTCTGGAGCCGAGATAGAGTTGCCAGGGACAGCCTTCATCTTTTCGATATTGATGTCTGGGTTATAGAATCTGTTGAAAAGAACCAAACCTTTAGCTCCTGCTTTTGTAAGGCTGAAAGCCATACGGCTGATGTTAGTGAAATGGTCGCCAAGTTTTACAGACACTGGAATATTGATGTTTTTCTCGACATCTTTGAGGATATTGACATATTCTGTTTCAATCTTTCTTGGGTCGAGGTCTCTGTCGAAAGCAGAGATAGCGATGTTAAGTTCTATGGCGTCGGCACCTGCATCTTGGAGTTCTCTTGCGATGCTTGTCCATTCGCCGTCGGTTGAACAGTTGACACTTGCTATGATAGGGATGTCAACGTTTTTCTTGGATTCACGAACGAGCTTTTCATATATCTCTATTTCTGTTCCACGCATGAAAGTGTTGAGATATTCTTGTGCTTCCGGATACAAGTCATATATGTCATTATCGTGATGTACCTCTTCTCTTCTGATTTCTGACAAAATCTGTTCTTCAAAGATTGATTTAAGGATAACAGCACCAGCACCAGCTTCTGCACAATGTTTAATGCTTTCCACGCTTCCTGTCAATGTAGAACTGCTAACAATGATAGGAGATTTTATTTCCAGACCGAGATATGATGTTTTCAGTTTCATATTAGTATTTTTTTACTTCACAAAAATAATATTTTTTTCTAAGAAATAACAACAGATTCTTATAAAAAAAAACGATATTCACATCAATTTTTTCGATATAAACATCTATTTTTGCAAACTGTTTTTTCTGATATGAACACAAAAGTAAAAGGTTATATATTAGCTGCTATTTCTGCTGCGACATACGGGATGAATCCATTGTTTGCCTTGCCTCTATATGAAGGCGGCATGGACTTATATTCAGTCTTGTTTTTCCGTTATCTTTTTGCCATTCCCATTTTGGCCGTGATGCTCAAGATGCGCCGTCGCGACTTCACGATAGAAAAAGCCGATGTTATGCCTTTAATTATATTAGGTATATTATTTGCCATGTCGTCGATAACATTATTCTCGAGCTACAACCACATGGACGCCGGCATAGCCTCGACGATTTTATTTATCTATCCGATAATGGTTGCGCTCATCATGTTCATTTTCTTTAAAGAGAAAATATCTAAAAAGACGATGGCCTGCATTGCCGTCGCCTTGTTTGGAATAGTGTTGTTATGCAATAGCGGCGAAGGAGCAGTCGTAAGCATGAAAGGCGTTCTTTTTGTATTCGGCTCAGCTTTGTCATATTCCTTGTATATCGTTATGGTAAACAAATCAAGGATAAAAAAAATGGCTACCATCAAACTTACTATGTATGTATTGACTGTAGGATGGATTATTTTTGCCGCTAAAGCATTGATAAGCGGCAGGCTTTACACTCCAGAACCCGAACAATGGTATCTTTGGTTCAACGTGTTGGCTTTAACGATATTCCCAACAATAATTTCATTGATATGCACAACCGAAGCCATTCAATGTATTGGCTCTACTCCTACCGCTATCCTTGGCGTTTTAGAGCCAGTGACGGCAGTTTTTTTTGGCGTCGTAATTTTTGGAGAAGTCATGACGCCACGCATAGTCATAGGTCTGGTACTTGTTATAGTTTCAGTGACATTGGTTGTTGCTGGCAGTCACACCGGGAAACTACTATTAAGGTTAAGGAAGATGTTCCCTAAAAAGAAGGTTGGTTGACAATCAATCAATTATTCAATAACACCGCTTCCAAGAACTACAGGTTCTGTTTCGTGATATATTATTCCGAACTGACCTGCTGCGACGCCAGATATTGCTTCATCAGAGATGATAGACAGACTGTCGTTATTATCGTTTAATTTCAAAACGCCGAAATTGAAGCCAGGCTGATGTCTTATTTTATATCTCACTCTTTGTCCGTCGTTGAACTGTATAGCAGGATTCATTGTCATGACATCGACCAAGTCGATATTGTTAACATATTGAGCTGCTGGGTCATATCCTTTAGACACGAAGATAAGATTTCTTTCAGTATCTTTTTTGACCACGAACCAAGGTCCGCCGCCCAATCCGAGGCCTTTTCTTTGGCCTATGGTATGGAACCAGAAGCCCTTATGTTTTCCTAATTTCTTGCCTGTTTCAAATTCAATTATGTCGCCTTCTTTTTCGCCGACATATTCTCTGATATAATCGTTGTAATTAATTTTGCCGAGGAAGCAAATGCCTTGAGAGTCGTGTCGTTGAGCGCTTGGGAGTTTATGAAACTCTGCGAGACGTCGCACTTCCGCTTTAGGGATGTCGCCTATTGGGAACATAGCCTTTGAAAGCTGATGATAAGTTATTCTGGCGAGGAAGTCGGTCTGGTCTTTAAAAGTATCGACAGCTGTTCCGAGCCATGAGATACCGTTTTCGTCATACCATTGGCGAGCGTAATGACCTGTCGCTATTCTGTCGAACTGATAGCCCATTTTTTCTTCAAAAGCGCCGAACTTAATCATTCTGTTACACATCACATCAGGATTTGGCGTCAAGCCTTTTCGCACAGAGTCCATAGTGTAACTTGCGACACGGTCATAATATTCTTTTTGCAAATCGACAATATCGAAAGGGCAGCCGTATTTTTTAGCGATATAAGTTGTTATTTCAATATCCTCTTCTGAAGGACAATCCATGAGGTCGTCTTTACCTTCGAGTCCTATTTTAATGTAGAAAATATGAGGGTTAAAACCCTGTTCTTTCAAGATAGGAACCATCACGGAGCTATCAACGCCACCTGAAACTAAAGCTGCAATTTCCATTAAGTCAAGATTTATTTTTTAATATTAGCAGAAGAAATGTCAGTCTTTATGACTCTAACATAACCCATATTTTCAAATTGTTTTTCGGCAGAATCATAAATAGCGCCGAATCTCTTTCCTTTATATAAAGCCCATGTTTTGTCGCCATAGGAAAAATGCCACCATTGAGTTGGGTTGTTGACAAACCCCTGCGATTTCATCACTTTCACGAGATGGCTACGATTTTTCTTTTGTGCCTCATTAGCACGTTTCACTGCCTTTTCACGACATTTTGATCCATAGTCGAAATCGTTGCCATTCTTGTCGCACAATGCCACATCAACAGCCGCTCCTGTATCATGACCGCCCATGCTTTTTTCTGGGTTAGAACATTTTTTATTCAACAGCGATAACAATTTAGCTTTTCCCATGTCTGGATTTTCTTTTTCCATTTTCGCCAATTCTTCATTCCACTTTTGAGAAAGATCTATTCTTGAACTATACGCTCTATAAATTTTCAGGCATACACCATCAGGGAGGTCGTCCGCTATTCTATACAATTTGTTTGCTACAGTCTTTCTCAGCAACACAGGAGTTTCGTCAGTATTGATGATGATTTTATGATGATTTACCATTTCTTCCAGATGTTCGTAACATTCTTTCACATGAACTCTCGAATTATATTTATGAGAAATAGTTTTTTTCAAACCCAATCTATACAACAACAAATCGCATGAATAAGCGACAAGATATCTTGCTCTTTCTGACTTAATGATAATGAACAATGCCGCAACAACAGCAAGGAGCGACATTATGAGTAAGATTTCGATGTAATTATACATGATAATTTATTTTTTCAAATCAACGACAATAGGACAATGGTCGGAGAAGTTCACTTCCGACATTATCGAAACACTTTCTAAATATTCATTAAGATTTTCTGTAAGGATATGATAATCTATACGCCAACCTTTATTATTTTGTTTTGCGTTAGCGCGATAGCTCCACCAGCTATAGTTGTGAGGTTCTTTGTTCAAGAATCTGAAGCTGTCGGTATAACCGTTGTTCAAGAATTTAGAGAACCACTCTCTTTCTTCAGGGAGGAATCCCGATGACTTGGCGTTACGAATAGGGTCGTGAATATCTATTGCTTCGTGACAGATATTATAGTCGCCAGATATTACAAGTTGAGGGCGTGTTTTTCTTAATTCGTTAACATAACCGAGGAAGAAATCGAGCCATTTCATTTTAAAATCCTGGCGTTCGTCGCCGCTTGTTCCTGAAGGATGATAGACACTTACGACAGACAAGTCGCCGAAGTCGGCGCGAAGGAATCGACCTTCATTGTCATAATCTTCGTTACCCATGCCATACACCACGTTGTCGGGTTGTATTTTGGAAAGTATTGCCACTCCGCTATAACCTTTTTTCTTGGCTGGGAACCAATAGTGATTATAGCCGAGCATTTCAATTTCCATGAGAGGAATTTGGTCTTGAGTAGCTTTTATTTCCTGAAGACAAATCACGTCAGGAGCGTTAGCTTCAAGCCATTGGAGCAGACCTTTTGATATGGCAGCTCTTATTCCATTAACATTATAACTAACAATACGCATCCTTACAATAGTTTTTGCAAAGATAAAAATTATTTAGCAAAAAACACCATGAATATAAATTCATTTTTTTATATTTGGAGACTGAAAATTAACTATTGTGAAGACAAGAATAAAAGCACGTATATTTTGGATTGCGCAAAAGATTAACAGATGGCGTTTCAAGCATATGTCGGAGAAACAGTTCATGTTGTTATTGAGCGTTCCTACTGGTTTTCTTGCAGGTTTATCTGCTATTATTATCAAGAAATTAGCTCATTATATCAGAGACTATTTCTACAATATCGCCACACATGAAGATCATTACGATTTATTGTTTTTCATTTTTCCAGCGATAGGAATTTTGTTAACGATAATCTTTTGTCGTTTCATATTGAAGAGAGAAGTTGGCCACGGCATTCCTGGCATTTTATATGCCATTCAGAAGAACAAAGGAGCGGTGAAGCCATACAACACCTATGCATCTATTATCACGAGTGCTTTGACTGTTGGCTTTGGCGGTTCTGTCGGACTTGAAGGGCCGTCGGTATCAACAGGTTCGGCAATAGGCTCCAACATTGGCCAGCTGCTTCGTCTCAACCAGAAAAACATAGTGGTGCTCATCGGAATGGGCTGTGCCGCAGCACTTGCATCCATCTTCCAAGCTCCTATCACTGGTATAATTTTCGCCATCGAAGTGTTTATGATCGACATCTCAATGGCATCGCTGATACCCATAATGATATCATCATTCGTGGCTATTCTCACATCTTACTATTTTCTGGGAAGAGCCTTTGAATACACCATCACCACAAGTACAGCCTTCATGCCATCCAACTCATTGTTCTACGTAGGATTAGGATTATTTGTAGGTTTGGTATCAGCATATTTCATGTATGTTTATTTCAAAGTTGGAAAGAAAGCCAAGAAAGTGAAATCGCCTTGGATGCGATTTGCATTAGGTGTCAGCGGATTGGGAATTTTGATTTTCATTTTCCCTGCATTGTACGGCGAAGGCTACGAAGCCATCAACGCCGCTCTCAATGGCGACAGTTCCATATTATTCGAAAACAACATCTTTTCAAGTTTCCAGAACAACAAATGGATAATACTCGTATTGATGCTTGTCATCATTCTTTTTAAGGCCATCGCCACCTCGCTCACCTTTGCTGCCGGCGGCGTAGGCGGCACCTTTGCTCCAGCCTTGTTCTTAGGCGCGTTCTCTGGAATGTTTTTCGCCACACTCGTCAACACACTCGGATTGGGCAATCTCAACATCACCAACTTCGCTCTTGTCGGAATGGGAGGACTCATCGCAGGAATGCTACACGCTCCGCTAACAGGAATATTCCTCATCGCAGAGATAACAAACGGATATTCTCTCATGGTGCCTCTTATGATTGTGACAGCAATGTCGTATGCTATCAACAGAACTTTCTTCAAAGACTCCATATACACCAAAGCCGTCAGCGACAAAGGCGTACGAGTCACTCACAACAAAGACGTCAGCATACTTAACATGATGAATCTCAACAAACTTATAGAGACAAACTTTTTGACAATACGCTCAGACCAGACATTAAGAGACTTGCTTCCAATAATATCATCATCAAGAAGAAACATTTATCCCGTCGTTGATGAAAACGGCAACTTCAAAGGTCACGTTCTCTTCGACTCGATAAGAAAAATCATCTTCGACCCAGAACAATACGACACAACGATAGAAGACATAATGCTCTTCCCCGATTATCTCATCACTACAGAAGATAGCGTTGAAGAAATCGTCAAGAAGTTTGAACGCTCAGGAAACTATAACATAGCCATCGTTGAAGGGAAAAAATACCTTGGCTATATTTCAAGAGCGCTTATGTTCACAACATACCAAGCAACATTGAAAGAAATATCGGATGATTGATGGCTAAAGACTAAAGGCTAATGGCTAAAGAAGAAAAAAACTTTTGTCATTAGTCCTTTGCCCTTAGTCATATAAATTACAAATTATGAATTACATTAAGAAATTAAAAGAACTTTATAAAGACAAGAGATACACTTCAACGATAGATGTTGGATTGTTTGTTGTACTTATTTTCAGTTTCCATTTCTTGTATTTGGGATGGCAGGCTCTGAATTATTTCCCTATCGGCAACCATATTGCCAGCTTATTCGATTATGCATCAACATTATTATTCAACCAAAGCTGTTGGGTGTTGGAAAATATTTTCAATGTTGATATTGTAACCAAGAATCACATCATAGGCGTGATTAATTGCAACGACACATATTCTTTAATAAACGTTGCGCCAGATTGCACAAGTCTTAAACAATGGCTTCATTGGATATTTCTTATGTTGCTTTTCCCTGGTCCTTGGAAGCATAAATTATGGTACATCCCTGCTGGACTCGTCATCATCGAATGGGTCAACGTAGTAAGAGTTGTTGGAATCACATTATGCATGATACCTTTCCCTAACCATTTCCACTTCTTCCACGATTATTTCTTCAAGACTTTATTCTACTTCTTCATATTTATAATGTGGGTCATTTGGGTAGAGAAATTTTTACATAAAAAAGAAAAAATTAAAAAATAAAAAATATGGATTCAAAAAGCATTATTTTCGTCCTTGATGCCGGCGGCACAGGATTCAAATTTTCGGCAGTACAAAACTATAAAGAGATAATAGATGCCTTCACTATCAAGACTGCATCAGACACTTTGGAAGAACAACTACAGAAGATTATTGAAGGCTTCCGTCGTACAGAAGAGTTATGCGGCAGCAAGCCAGCAGCTATTAGTTTCTGTTTCCCTGGTCCAGCCGATTATCCTAACGGCATCATCTGCGACTTGGCCAACCTTCCTCTCTTCAGAGGCGGCGTAGCTTTGAAAGACATGTTAGAAAACGAGTTTAATGTTCCAGTTTATATCAACAACGACGGCGACTTATTCGCTTACGGCGAGGCTTTGGGCGGCGTGCTTCAAGATGTCAACGCTCTTCTCGAAAAAGCAGGCAATCCTAAGAGATACAAAAACCTTATAGGTCTTACTCTCGGCACAGGATTCGGTGGCGGCGTGGTACTCGACGGTCGTTTGTTGCAAGGCGACAACTCAGCTGGCGCAGAGGTATGGTGCATGAGAAACATACTATATCCTCAGACAAGCGCAGAAGACTCTATCAGCATCAGAGGCGTACGCCGTGTTTATGCTCGTGAGGCAGGAATTGAGTTCGATGCAGCACCTCAACCTTTCGACATCTGCGAGATTGCATTGGGCAACAAAGAAGGTAACAAAGAAGCAGCTCTCAAGGCATGGGACGAATTCGCTACAGTATTGGCCGACATCATAGCTAATATCGCTACTGTCATCGACGGTATTGTGGTTCTCGGCGGCGGTCTCTCTGGAGCAGCTAAGATATTCATGCCTAAAGTGGTTGAACATCTCAACACAGCATATCCTGGCTTAGACGGAAATAAAATACCAAGAATGGAAATTTCTGCATATAACCTCGATGATGAAGAAGGCCAAAACGCTTTCACAGCAACATCAGGCAAAATGATTAAAGTGCCTTTCTCTGATAAAGAAGTATGGTACGACCCATCAAAGAAAATAGGTGTCGCCGCAACTAAACTCGGAACATCATCAGCAGTATGCATCGGAGCATACGCTTTTGCAATGAACAAATAACTATTGACAATGACACTAAAAATAGCTTGCGTGCAGACTGATATTATTGCACGAAATCCTTCAGAAAACTTCAAGCATCTTGATGAACTTTTTACAAGAATTCAAGATGACAGAGATATAATAATTCTTCCTGAGACTTTCACAACTGGATTCCCCGCTGAACCAGAACTCTTCGCCGAGACAGAAGACGGTCCTACCATGACATGGCTCCGCCGAAAAGCAAAAGAACGTAATTGCGTGATATGCGGAAGCTTTATCACTTCGTTTGAAAGACAACAAGACTACAAGACAACAGGACTACAAGACAAATCTCAGCATCATAAAAATCACAACACTCTTGTATGGATGAATCCTGATGGTTCTTATCATGCTTATAACAAACGTCATACTTTCATGGGCGGAGAGAAAGATCAATTATGTTGTGGTCAAGAACTTATAACGATAAATTACAAAGGTTGGAAGATACGTCCTTTCATCTGTTACGACCTTCGTTTCCCAGTATGGCTTCGCAACACTTATAAAGACGGTGAGTTTGAATATGACTTGGCTATACTTATCGCCAACTGGCCTCAGCCAAAGGCTTACATCTGGAACACCTTGCTTTCTGCTCGCGCCATCGAGAATCAGGCTTATTTCATCGGCGTTAACCGTGTTGGCATCGACCATAACAAAGTTCCATATATAGGCGAGACAAAAATTGTCAACGCTAAAGGCAAAACAGTAGCAGAAATATCAGGTGATAAAGAAGATTTTCTCGAAGCTGAAATTGATATGGAATCATTGACAAGCTTCAGAAATCATTTCACTGTACATAGAGATTGGGACGATTTTAGAATAATATAATCTTTTTTATTACCTTTGCGTAAACTATAAATTATGAATATTATAATAGCAGGAGACGGCGAAGTTGGCATGCATCTGGCTCATGCCTTGGAACATGGCGATCATAACATCACCATCGTTGACCCGCATGAAGAGCTTCTCAAAATGATTGAGGAACAATCGGATTTGATGACCATTGTGGGAGATTCCACCTCAATAAAGATTTTACAACAAGCCAATGTGAAAAAAGCCGACTTGGTTATTGCTGTCTTGCATGACGAACACATCAACCTATTGACTGGTATCTTGGCAAAAAAATTAGGAGCCAAGAAAGTCATTGTACGTGTCAATACTATGGAGAGCCTCAGCAAAGAAAACTGGCGTATCTATCAAGACCTCGGCATAGACGGTATCGTCTCTCCTGAAGATATTGCAGCTCAAGAAATCATCAACTTGTTGAAACAGAACGTAGCAACAGAAGCTCACGACTTTGCAGGAGGCAAATTAGAACTTCTTATGATTAAGTTAGAACCTAATGCAGCTGCCATCAACAAGACTTTAGAAGAAGTCACAGAAAACTATAAACACATCGATTTCAGAGCTCTCGCAATACACAGAAAACAAAACACTTTCATTCCTAAAGCTCACGACGTTTTCCAAGAAGGCGACCTCGTTTATGTAATAACGAAACCTCATGCCATCAAAGAACTCATGCAGCTCAGCGGAAAAACAAAATTCAATATAAATAATGTGATGATTGTTGGTGGCAGCCGCGTCGGCAAACTCACAGCAAAACGTCTCGAAGACGACCTCAACATCAAAATTTTCGAGATGGATAAAGAACGCTGTTATGAACTCACCAACATATTATCCAACACATTAGTAATAAACGCCGACGCCAGAAACGTCGATCTTTTAGAAGACGAAGGCATCAAAGATATGGACGCTTTCATCGCCGTTACCGACAATACTGAGACAAATATCCTGACTTGCCTCCAAGCCAAAAACTATGGGGTGAAAAGAACCATCGCTATGGTTGAAAACATCGACTATATCGACATATCCCAAAACATCGGCATCGATACCATCATCAATAAAAAACTCATCGCAGCGAGTTATATGGTGCGTTACACCCTCGGCGGCAACGTCTCTTCTCTCAAATGTCTCAGCGGAATAGACGCCGACATCGTAGAGTTCGTGGTACGCGACGGCGCCGCTGTCACCAACAAACCTATCAACAGACTCGATATGCCTGATGGCGCAGTCATAGGTGGCATCATAAGAGGCGAAGACAGCTTTATCGCAACAGGCAACTTCCAGATTCAAGCCGAAGATAGAGTCGTAGTTCTCGTTCTTCCTAAAACTATTCAAAAAGTAGAAAAACTTTTCAGATAACAATATGATGAAAATATCTGCAACTATAATAACACTAAACGAAGAAGATAAAATACGTCCTTGCCTCGAATCATTGAGAGAAATAGCCGACGAAATTGTCGTTGTTGACTCTATTTCAACAGATTCAACAAAATCCATCTGCGAGGAGTTTGGCGTTAGATTCATCGAACAAAAATGGTTGGGATATTCTGAACAAAAGAACTTGGCAAACAGATTGGCCGCTCACGACTGGATTCTTTCCATCGATGCTGATGAGGCCGTTTCTGAAGAACTGAAAAAATCCATATTGAAGATAAAAGAAACCGACACTCCCGACAACGTAGTTTTTTCTTTTAACAGATTGAACAATTACTGCGGAAAATGGATTCATCACTCTGGCTTCTATCCTGATAAGAAAATAAGGATTTGGAATCGTAATGTAGGAAAATGGGAAGGCTTGATTCACGAAGTCATCAAATTTAATAAGAAAGTGAAAGAGCATCATCTGAAAGGCGACCTCCTTCATTATTCTTATTCTAAACCGGAAGACTTTGAAAAACAATTGTTCAAATTTGCCGAAATGAGAGCGCAACATTATTTCGATAAAGGAAAGAAAAATGCGGGACCGCTCAGCATCATTTCTCCAATATATTACTTCATCCAACATTATATAATAAGGTTAGGATTTTTAGACGGAAAAGAAGGATTCACAATGTGTTGGGTCGGAGCTAAAGCGACAG
Source organism: Bacteroidales bacterium (assembly GCA_045631805.1). Classification (GTDB taxonomy): domain Bacteria; phylum Bacteroidota; class Bacteroidia; order Bacteroidales; family F082; genus Limimorpha. The sequence continues at coordinate 20,359 of JAZQVL010000041.1, forward strand.
GGCATAAATACAAAAAATTAAAAGAAATTCAGAAAGTCAAAACATCAGAAAACAAACATTAAAATAAAATATATAGTCACATGAAAAACATTGAACAAGTTAATTTCGAAGGCAAACGCGTCATCGTTCGCGTTGATTTCAACGTACCGTTGGACGAAAATTTCAATATCACCGACGACACTCGCATCCGTGCAGCGATGCCAACAATCAATAAAGTCATCAACGATGGCGGCATGCTCATCTTGATGTCGCATCTCGGTCGTCCCAAGAAAAATCCAGATGAAAAATATTCATTGAAACATATCGTCAATTATCTCGGCCAGGTTATTGGCAAAGAAGTCATCTTCGCTGACGACTGCATGAAAGCGGCCGACAAGGTTGCTGCCATGAAAGCTGGCGACGTTCTTTTGTTAGAAAATCTCCGTTTCTACGCTGAAGAAGAAGGCAAAGTCCGCGGCATCGAAAAAGGCGAGGAAGGCTACGACGGAGCTAAAAAAGCTCTCAAAGAAAGTCAGAAAGAATTTACCAAGACATTGGCATCTTACGCCGATTATTATGTAAACGACGCTTTCGGTACAGCTCACCGCGCTCATGCTTCAACAGCGCTCATCGCCGACTATTTCGACGCCGACCATAAAATGTGCGGCTTCCTCATGGGTAAAGAAATAAACGCCATCGATAAAGTAATGAAAGACATTCAACGTCCTTTCACAGCAATCATGGGCGGCTCTAAGGTATCTACAAAAATCGACATCATCGAAAATCTTCTCACAAAAGTTGACAATCTAATTCTCTGCGGTGGCATGACTTATACCTTCAAGAAAGCTCTCGGTGGCAATATCGGTAAGTCAATCTGCGAAAACGACAAACTCGATTTAGCTCTTTCTTTATTAGATGAAGCTAAAGAAAAAGGCGTCAACTTGGTATTAGCAGAAGACGCTGTCGTTGCCGATAATTTCAGCAACGATGCCAACACTATGATTGTTGACCCAATGGACATCCCTGAAGCATACGAAGGCATGGACATAGGTCCTAAGACAAGAGAAATGTTTGGCGATGTCATCAAAAATTCCAAGACAATATTATGGAACGGACCATGCGGTGTTTTTGAATTCGACAACTTCGCTAACGGTTCACGCGCTATAGCAGAAGCCATCGTTGAAGCTACAAAGAACGGCGCTTTCTCATTGATAGGCGGCGGCGACTCTGTTGCTTGTATCAACAAATTTGACATGGCAAATGATGTTTCATACGTCTCAACAGGCGGCGGCGCATTGTTGGAAGCCATTGAAGGAAAAGAGCTCCCTGGTATAGCAGCGATAAAATAAAAAAGAGACGCTTAAGTGATCTGACCCCCAAAAGTTGGACGGATTAATAAAACAATTTACGTATAAAGAGTTCGGTATTGCACCGGACTCTTTCCTTTTAATTTTAATTTGATTCTATCGTTATTATAATAATGAATGTATTTTTTTAATTTAT
>JAZQVL010000042.1:0-11434 GCA_045631805.1 Bacteroidales bacterium
TCTGAGGTCGATGCTGCTTGTCATGTATGACCTGCCTCTTTGGTCTCTTACTGCTATAGCTTTAGGACGGTCGATGATAGGCCAGATGATGTTAAGACCTGCTGGAAGTACGCCGTGAAACTTGCCGAGTCGTTCGATGACTTTTGTTTCTGATTGTGGAACGACTTTCAATCCATTCAATGCGAAAATAATGACGATGAATGCGATGATTCCGAAGATGATTAATGAGCCCATAGTAATTATTTTTTAACGGTTAATATAATGCTTTCGTTTGATAATATCGTGACTTTTTCTCCGACTTCAGCCTCGCCGTAGTCTTCAAGACGTGCTTTCCAGTCGTCGCCGTCAATCTTCACGCGGCCGTATCCGTCTTTCTCGATTCTTTCTGTGACGACAGCCTTGCGGCCGATGAGGTTGTCCATGTTTGTCGTTACAGTGTTGTTTGATTTCTTTTCCATAAGTTTTAACACTAAAGGACGGATGAAGATGAACGCGAGGAATGTTCCTATTGCAAACAATCCTACTTGCCATGAGGTTGACAACTCAAATGCTGAACCTACTGCGGAAAATATGCATCCTACAGACAGACAGGCGATTGCGAAACCGCTTGTGCATATTTCGATGATGAAGAATACGAGGGCAGCTATAACCCAATAATGCCAAATTTCCATAATATATTAGTTTAATGTTTTAGCTTAAAGTTTAATGCGTTTTGTATTATAGTCCTGAAGTTTTAGAATTTTAAAGTCTGTAATAAGTATTGCAAATTTAAAATAAAATTATTGAAAAAACAAATTAAAATAATATAAAAAATCAGAGTCTCAAATCCCAGAATTTTCTGAAGTTCTGAGTTTATATTCTGGGCGTTCCGGCTCTGCCGTCGGGCTTTCCGCTATATCTTTTTTCGCTCCGTCTCCAACTTCCGTTTCCGCCTCCACTCCAAAAGGATGCCGCTCCAATCCCTAACGCAGAGGAGAATCTGAATTAAAGATATTTGTACAAATTTCAATAGCACAAATATAAGATCCTGTTTTTCTATGTAGATACACAAGATGTCATTCTTGTTATATAAAGATGTATTTTAGCGAAATAGAATTAAGTGTTTTGTGCATTTTAGCGAAATAAAGTCTTAAAAATAAACGCTCGTATATCCAAAGTCTTATCGAAGCAATAATAACGAAAGATATACAGAAACGTTTTAAGATTCGTAATACAGATGCTTTGTGCAAAACCACACATCATTTGATAAATAACATATGTCAAGAAGTGAATTATGAAGAAATTGCTGAGAGAATCTCTATATTGATTTCATTTTCTTGTCGCTTCTTTCAAGAAAATCATGAAGTCATGATTTAAAGTTGTTCCCTTGTTTTTATGTAATGCCAAACTATATAATCTGTAGAATTCATACGGATTGTAAAATTCTTTTATCATTTCATCTTTATAGCCGGCTTCGACAATTTGATTCGACATATAGAAGCCAAGGACGTGACCGTTGTATTTGTAAACTTCAAGAAGTTTGTCAATACAGCTGTCTTTGTCTATTTGCGCTTTTGAATATTGTATTATAATTTCTTGGAGATATTCAATGTCTTGCTCGGCTTTGTTGTACAAAGTTACAAATTCCTGCTTAAGTACCTCTGATTCAATGGTTGTAGAATAGTATTGATCATAATCTATGTCGTATTTGTCAATTTGATCTGCAATACCTTCATTAGCAATCATGTCGAGCATATAATTGATGTCATTCGCATAATTGAAATTATGATCTTCAAAATGAGTTCTATATACATGAAAAAATTCATGAGCGATGAAATTGATTCTATCTATTTCACTCATTGTAAATATCAAATTAAAGTCAATCAGAACCGCTTCGTCCTTGTCAGCACCATCCTTATTGAGGAAGAAAAAATATATAGGTTTTATTTTTGCAGAAGATTCTAACTCGTCAATCATCAAAAATGTTTGCAGCCTTGCCTTGGCTTTTGAAATTAATGATTCAAAATCATAATTGTTACGAAAGTCTTTAATGTCAGGATAATGAGAATCAATGTCTTTATAATTTTCGACAACCAAGTTTTCAAGCAGATTCTCACTTTCATGATTTTCCTTGCTAAAGGCTTTTGTGATGGAGTTTTTTACGATATTAATAATGTATTTGCCTTTATCATTGGAAAATGTTGCGTATGCACTTGATTGTTCTAATTGTTGCCATTGTTCAGGATTTATTTCTTCTCCGTTTTTAAGTGCGTCAGTTATTTTGAAAAATTCATCAACGGAACTTAAATCTACATTCTGTGAAAATGCAAATAGAGATTGCATAAAAAATAGAATGAGTAAAAACCTTTTCATAATATCATATTTTCAATATATTAGATGAACTAATGGCTCAAGGTTCTTCGTTCAAAATTCTTCTTCATAGTTATTGCCGTAAACGACCTCTCGCATTTCATCAGCTCTTCCGGCGTTCCTTCAAAGATGAGTTCGCCGCCTTTGTCACCGCCTTCTGGTCCAAGGTCGATAATCCAGTCTGCCGTCTTGATGACGTCAGGGTCGTGTTCGATGACGACGAGTGAATGACCATTATTTATTAATGCTTCAAATGCTTTCAACAACTTATTTATATCATGGAAATGAAGTCCCGTCGTTGGCTCGTCGAATATAAATAAGGTAGGCTTTTCGTTGGTGCCGTTTATCAAGAACGACGCTAACTTGATACGTTGCGCTTCCCCGCCACTCAGGGTCGAGGATGGCTGCCCCGCTTGTAAATATCCTAATCCTACATCTTGCAATGGCTTCATCTTAGCGATGATACGTTCGATGATAGTCTTGAACTCACTTTCTTTGTTTTCTTCAAAGAAAGCCACGACTTCATCGATGCTCATGTTCAAAATATCGCTGATGCTCTTGCCTTTATATTTTATTTCCAAGGCTTCTTCTTTGTAACGGCTGCCATGACAGACATCGCATTTCAAATAAATGTCGGCCATGAACTGCATCTCTACTTTCAAGGTTCCGCTGCCTTGACAGTTGTCGCAGCGACCGCCAGCAACGTTGAATGAGAAATATCCAGGCTTCAATCCTCTGTTCTTCGCAAGTTTCTGCTCTGCAAAGAGTTGTCTTATCTCGTCAAAAGCCTTGACGTAAGTCACAGGATTGGAACGTGATGACTTTTCTATCGGATTCTGATTGATGTATTCAACGGCTTGTATGGCCATCAGGCTGCCTTGTATCTTGCCGTATGATCCGACTTTCTCGGCGCTTCCTTCGAAGTGTTTCTTCAATGATTTGTAAATGATGTCGTTGACCAAGGTGGATTTTCCTGATCCGCTGACGCCAGTCACTACAGTCAATATATTTAAAGGTATCTTGACGTTAATGTTTTTTAAGTTATGTTCCATGCAACCTACAAATTCTATGGCGTTGTTCCACTTGCGACGTCGTGTCGGAACAGGGATTTTCTTTTCTCCGGAAATATATCTCGCCGTCATAGACGCCACGGGGGTGACGTCTCTACATTGATTCATCATATCCTCAATATTTCCTTCGAAAACGACTTCGCCGCCGTTGACGCCAGCGTAAGGTCCTATGTCGATGATGTGGTCGGCGGCGCGTATTATCTCTTCGTCGTGTTCAACTACAATGACGGTGTTACCGATGTCGCGGAGTCGTTTTAAAACTTTTATAAGTCGTTGTGTGTCACGGGAGTGTAAGCCGATGCTTGGCTCGTCCAATATATAAGTGGAACTTACAAGGCAACTTCCTAATGAAGTCGCGAGGTTGATTCTCTGTGATTCGCCTCCGGATAATGTGTTGGCGGTGCGGTTTAAAGTGAGATATTCCAATCCGACTTCGACTAAAAAATTAAGACGGTTTCTTATTTCTGTGAGAAGTCGTTCCGCAATGTCGTGTTCTGTCTTGCTTAAAACAAGTTCATCGAAAAATGTCTTGAGATTTGCCAACGACATCTCGCATAATTCTGTGATGCTCTTGCCGTTTATCTTGACGTAATTGGCTTCTTTTCTTAGACGTGTTCCGTTGCATTCTGGACATATTGTCTTGCCTCTATATCGTGACAGCATTACTCTATATTGAATCTTATATGTCTGTGACTCAACTTCTTTGAAAAAGTCGTTGATGCCTCCGAAATATTTGTTTCCTGTCCATAGCAAATCTTTTTGCTGTTGTGTCAATTCATAATAAGGTTTATGTATAGGGAAGTCGAAATGTCGTGCGTTTTTGATTAATAAGTCTCTCCACGCACTCATTTTATCGCCTCTCCAGCATGCTATGGCGTTGTCGTAGATTGACAATGACTTATCTGGAATCACGAGGTCGGGATCGATGCCTATTATGCTGCCGAAGCCTTCGCAAACAGGGCAGGCTCCGTAAGGATTATTAAATGAAAAGAGGTGTGTCGTCGGAGTCTCGAAAGTGATGCCGTCAGCTTCGAAACTTGATGAGAAAATATGTTCTGTCTTGTTTTCTCCATCGTCAACCAAAATGATGCAGCTTTCGTTACCTTCGTAAAAAGCGGTCTGTACCGAATCTGAAATCTGAGGAATGTTGTCTGAAGTCTTGTCATTGACTTTCATTCTGTCAATCATGATTCTCACATTATTAATATTGTCGAAGTTCTTTTCTTTTATGAAATCTTCTATTCTGACCAATTTTCCGTCAATGAGAAGACGATTGAATCCTTGTTGTAACAAAATGTTAAGATGATCTTCGTTTTTTCTTCCTTCAGGCAAAATCAATGGCGACAATATATATACGGCGCAGCCTTTTTGCTTGATGATGAAATCAACCACGTCATTGACCTGATGACGTTTTACTTCAACGCCGCTGACGGGTGAGAATGTACGGCCGATTCTTGAAAAGAGAAGCTTCATATATTCGTAAATCTCGGTGCTTGTTCCCACTGTGGAACGAGGATTGCTCGAGTTGACTTTCTGCTCAATGGCGATGGCAGGCGAGAGACCTGTGATGAGATCAACATCGGGTTTTGTCATACGTCCTAAAAACTGCCTTGCGTATGCACTTAGACTCTCCACATAACGACGCTGTCCTTCGGCATAAATCGTGTCGAATGCCAAAGAGGATTTGCCGGATCCAGAGAGCCCTGTTATGACTATAAACTTGTTTTTAGGAATGCTTAAACTTATGTTTTTTAAGTTGTTAACTCTTGCACCTTGTATGTTGATACTTTCTATTCTTTTCATCTTTTTCCTGAAAAATATGAGCCTGAAAAATTTTTTACGAATTTACAAAAAAATGTTGGAACATAATGAAAAGATTTTTATATTTGCAAAACTTTCTACGAAAGATTTTTGAAATTATTGTATAACTAAAAAATAGGAGACGCACTATCGATAAAACTTTTACTCTTTAAATTTAACAAAGAGAAAAAATGATAGAAATATTAAGTGACAAACAATTGGTCGAGAGTTACAGAAACGGTAACGTCGCCAGTTTTGAATTGTTGGTAGAGCGTCATCAGAACAAAGTCTTCACATATATCTTAATGCTTGTCAAGGACAGACAGCTTGCTGATGATATTTTCCAAGATACGTTTTTAAAAATTATCCGTACCATAAAGGCTGGCGCATATAAAGAAGAAGGTAAATTCATCCAATTTGCTATGCGTATTGCGCACAATCTCGTTATTGACCATTTCCGTAAGGAAAAACGTCTCCCGATGGCGGATTCCGTCAATAAGGATTACGATTTGATTGACAATGCGAAATATATGGACCAATCTGTTGAAGACAAGATTGTCAAGGAACAGGTTTATGACGACATTCGTAAAATGATCGAATATCTTCCAGAAGAACAGAAGGAAGTTCTGAACATGAGAATGTATGCAGATATGTCTTTCAAAGATATTGCTGACGCTACTAACGTAAGCATTAACACGGCTATAGGAAGAATGCGTTATGCTATAATGAATCTCAGAAAGATGGCAAAAGAAAATAATCTGACCCTTTCGGTAAATAATTTTTAAGTTCATAAAATAAAGTGTAATTTGTTAGCGTTAAGTAGGCATATTTAAAATGAAATTATTTGCCTATGGATTATAAATCTACACTTTTTTTACAACAAGATAATTTTGATAGCGCATACGAAACCGAAGTGAGACAATCACTTAAGGACGCTTATAAAAATGAAAGACCAAGTCAAAAAGCATTAAACGCAATAATGAGCTTCGCAGCAGCGTACGATTGCGTGACTACTAAAATAGGTAAGGTTGAGATGGTATTTAATTAAAGTCTGTAAGTCTATAAGTCAATGGGTCAATGAGTCAATTAGAGACTTTGAAACTCATAGACTTATAGACTCATAGACTCATAAACTTTAAGCAATGAGTCGCGGTTTTGTAAAAGAGGGTGACCAGGAAGAGGTTCCTATGGTTTTGCCGAGAGCGTTTCTGCCTTCTGGTGTGACGAACTATGTGACGCCCGAGGGTCTGCGACTTCTTCATGAAGAGATGGAAAGTCTCAAAGAAGAATGGACAGCAGCAGGCTCCAATTATGTAACCAAAAACTATATCGACGCCAAGATGCGACTTCTCTCCGAACGCATCAGCAGCGCCGTTGTGGTCGACACCACTAAAGCCAATCCCGATGTGGTGAGCTTCGGGATGTACGTCAGATATAACGACAAGACCATCCGTATCGTCGGCGTTGACGAAGCCGATGCCTCCAAAGGACTGATATCATTTTTATCGCCTATAGCTAAATCTTTGATAGGGAAGAAGAAAGGCGACAAATTCGAGATTAAAGTGCCACGAGGAACAGAGACGATTGAAATACAGGAAGTGGCAATATTTTTAAGCACTGAGCTGCGTGCCATGAGCTCTGAGCAAAATACGGTCGCTGAGACTGTCGAAGTGGCTCAAAGTTCAACGGCCAAAAGCCAACAGCCAAATTTGCCTTCGACAAGCTCAGGCTCCAATTCGGTCACTGAGCCTGTCGAAGTGACAGAAAACACAGCTCAAAGCTCAAAGCTCACGGCTCAAAGCCCAAAGTTCACACCACAAGACGCTCCAACGGATTTCCTGCCGCTTGTCAACGAGCAAGGCAACATCGTCGGTCGTGCGCTTCATTGCCAGATACATAATGGTAATAAGGTCTTGCATCCGGCAGTACATCTGATTGTCAGCAATTCCAACAAGGAAACAGTAGGAAAATACTGTTGGCATGTAGCATTTGGCGAGACAGCCGAGAAGACCTTGAAACGTAAGATAGTTGATGTCGCATCGCAGAATATCCAGCCAAAATTAAAGAAACAATACATTCGCGAAGACAAGAACGAGAAGGAATTAGTTTCGGTCTTTACCGCTATATTCGATGGAGAGATATTGCCATCGCCAGATGACAAAGAATACGAATCGATGTTTGCGAGGGATTGAGCTTGAAAACCATGGGTCTGTATAAAAAAACTTGTAAATAAACATATTCAAAAAGAAAATTGTTATATTTGCAATGATGTAATCTTAACGCTTTTATGAATAGTGTAACAGTAAATAAAATTATTCCAATTATTCAAAGATATTTTGCGACTCTTCCGATTGCAAAGGCATGGTTGTTCGGTTCCTATTCAAGGGGAGAAGAAACACATGAGAGTGATTTGGATATAATGGTTTCATTTGATAAAGACGCAAAAATAAGTCTTTTCAGTTATGCTGACATTATTTGTAAGTTGGAAGGCTTGCTTAATCATAAAGTAGATTTGGTTGAAGAGGGAACATTATTGCCATTTGCGCAACAAACAGTTGATGAAGATAAAATCTTAATTTATGAGAGAGGTAATTAGAGATAAAGGACGTATAGAGCACATGTTGTCAGCTATAGACAATGTTGAAGAATTTACAAAAGATATCACGAAAGATGATTTTGTGAATAGTAAGATTATATTTTATGCTGTTGTTAAAAATATTGAGATAGTTGGTGAGGCGACCTATATGTTAACCAATGAGTTTAAGAGTTCTCATCAATCAATCCCTTGGCAAGTCATTGAAAAAATGCGTCATGTTTTGGTTCATGGTTACTATACTATTTCTCCAGAAAAGGTATGGGAGACAATTCAAAACGATTTGCCAGTATTAAAGAAACAACTTCTTGGGTTGATGTCTTCTGATTTATAACAATCAACAGACTTTGTTTACGGTGCCTGAGCCCGTCGAAGGCAATGAATAATTCCTTTGCGAAACTTTGCGTCTCTGCGAGAGGGTTTTTAGTCGCCGAGTCTCGCGTAGAGGCGCGACTATTTAATTAAGAATTAGGAATGTGGAATTAGGAATTATTTGTTTGACTCGCGCCTTGGTATTAGTAGCCCCAAATGCGTTAGGGATTGGAGCGGCATCCTTTGCGAGCGATTTGGGAACGAGATTCGGGGACGGGAACGAGATTTGATTCCATTCCCAATTCTTGCTCCCGTTCCCAGATCCCGACCCCGGTTTGGCGAGCAAAGATATAGCGGAAAGCCCGACGGCGATAGCCGGAACGCCCAAAGAAAGACCACAAGACTACAAGTTTTTTTTCAGTTAGGAGTTATTTTTGCTCTGAGTTATGAGCCGTGAGTCATGAGCTCTTCATTACTCCATCACTTCATTACTTTCATTCTTCATATTAAACAGCTCACATCCCATAGCTCACAGCTCACTGCAAAATATTATTCAAACATTGTTAAACTTTAAGGAAAAAAAATTATATTTGCACGTTAATGAAAAAATGAAATTAATAAAATTTAACATATATGAATAAACTGATATCATTAGAAGAAGCCGTAGCAAAAGTTCATGATGGCATGACAATTATGTTCGCTGGATTCCTTGGAGTAGGAAGCGCAGTACAAATCATAGACGCTATCGTTGAAAAAGGAGTTAAGGATCTTACTATCATTGCAAACGACACAGCATACGATAATGTCGCTCATGGCAAACTTGTCGCTAATCATCAAGTGAAAAAAGCTATCGTATCACATACAGGAACCAATAAAGAAACCGCTGCTCAAAAGAATGCCGGCACTCTTGAAGTTGAATACGTACCACAAGGTACACTCGCAGAACGTATCAGAGCTTACGGCGCAGGTCTCGGCGGAGTGCTCACTCCAACAGGCTTGGGAACAATGATTCAAGAAGGCAAGCAAATCGTCAACGTTGACGGTAAAGATTATATCTTGGAAAAACCTTTGAAAGCCGACATCGCTTACTTGCGCGCTAACATCGTTGACGAAGACGGCAACATGGTATTCCTCGGAACATCACAAAACTTCAATCCTCTCATGGCAATGGCGGCCGACTATGTAGTCGTTGAAGCTGAGAAACTCGTCAAGAGAGGCGAGATAGCTCCAGAACAAATCCACGCTTCAGGTATCTTCGTAGATGGAATTTATTTGGAAAAATAATATTTAAAAAATTATAATCTGGTTTAAGGTTTAATGATTAAGGTTTAAGGTCGAGTATGGATAAACATCAACTTTAAACTCTAAACTTCAAAACTACTTTAAACTTTAAACCTTAAACTTTAAACAAATATATAAAATGGAAAAAGAATATAGATCTCTTATCAGATTGCGTATGAGTGCAAAAGACGCTCACTACGGCGGTAACTTGGTTGACGGTGCTCACATGGTACACCTCTTCGGCGATGTTGCAACAGAATTGTTAATCATGACAGACGGCGACGAAGGTCTCTTCTGCGCTTACGACAATATCGAATTCTTAGCACCAGTTTATGCTGGCGACTATATCGAAGCTGAAGGTTGGGTTACAAAAATCGGTAACACTTCACGCAAGATGGAATTCGTGGCACGTAAGGTCATCATCCCACGTCCAGACATTTCAGACTCAGCAGCAGACGTATTGCCAGAACCAATCGTTGTTTGCCGTGCGAGCGGTACATGCGTAGTTCCAAAACAATGTCAAAGAATTGAAAGATAAAAATATTACACGATGGAAAAACTCATTATCACTGCTGCTATCTGCGGCGCAGAAGTAACTAAAGAACAAAATCCTGCTGTTCCTTATACAGTAGAGGAAATCGTTAGAGAAGCTAAGTCAGCTGTTGACGCTGGCGCTGCTATCGTTCACCTTCACGTTCGTTTCGATGACGGCACTCCAACACAAAACGCTGCTCGTTTCCAAGAATGCGAAGAAGCAATCTACAAAGCTTGTCCTAATGTAATCTTGATTCCTTCGACAGGCGGTGCTGTCGGTATGACACCAGACGAACGTCTCCAATCAACAGATACAAACCCACTTCCAGAAATGGCAACATTGGACTGCGGTACATGTAACTTTGGCGATGAAATCTTCGACAACACAATGCCAACAATGCGTGCTTTCGGCAAACGTATGATAGAACGCGGCATCAAGCCAGAATACGAATGCTTCGAAATGGGTCACATCGACACTATCGTCAACATGGCTCGTAAAGGTGAAGTTCCTGCTGCTCCAATGCAGTTCAACTTCGTCCTCGGCGTTCCAGGCTGTACACCAGCTACAGTAGCTAACCTCTGCTGGATGGTCAACGCTATCCCTGCTGGCTCAACATGGACAGCAACAGGTATTGGCCGTCACGCTTTCCCAATCGCTGCTGCTGCTATAGCAATGGGCGGTAACGTAAGAGTCGGTTTCGAAGACAACTTATATCTCTCAAGAGGCGTCCTCGCTAAGTCAAACGGCGAACTCGTCGCTAAGGTCGTTCGTCTCGCTAAAGAACTCGGCCGTGAAGTAGCAACTTCAGACGAAGCAAGAGAAATCTTAGGACTTAAGCCAAGAAAATAATGCATAATTCATAATTAAGAATATTAACACTTAAAACACTAAAATACTATGCAAAAAACAGGAAACAAATACGGTACACACCGCGTTATTGAACCTAAAGGTGTTCTCCCACAACCAGCTAACAAAATCGACAACAACATGGACGAGATTTGGGACAACGAAATCCTCATCGATGTTCAAACATTAAATATTGACTCAGCATCTTTCACAGATATTTATCTCTATGCAAAACAACAAGCTGGCGAAGGCGCAAGCGAAGAACGCATTCTTGAAGAAGTTAAGAAAGAAATGTTCCTCAACGTTGAGTTACAAGGCAAACACCGTAACCGCAGAACAGGTTCAGGCGGTATGTTGCTCGGTAAAGTAGAAAAAATCGGTGACGCATTGAAAGGCAAGATCGACTTGCAAGAAGGCGACCGCATCGCAACATTGGTTTCTTTGTCATTGACTCCACTTCGCATCGACGAAATCCTTGAAATCCGCAAAGACGTTGACCAAGTTGATATCAAAGGTAAAGCTATCCTCTTCGAAAGCGGTATCTACGCTAAGATTCCTAACGACATGCCAGAAAAATTGGCTCTTTCTGCATTAGACGTTGCTGGTGCTCCAGCTCAAACAGCTAAGTTATGCCAATACGGTCAAAAC
>JAZQVL010000043.1:0-4509 GCA_045631805.1 Bacteroidales bacterium
AATGAACAGAGGTCAATTTGCTAACTACTTACGCATGAAACACCCTGGACATATCTACGAACAATATAATAAGGTACAAGGCTTGCCATTCTTGACAGCCGAATTAGAAAATAAGTTTAATGACCTTTTAAAATAAGAAAGTACTATGGAAAATATGAATAACAATCAGGTTGTTAATCTTACAAAAGAAGATTTCGTAAGCGATCAAATAGTTAAATGGTGCCCAGGTTGTGGCGACCATGCAATCTTGAAAGCAGTTGAAGACGTATTTCCAAAATTAGGAAAGAGAAAAGAAGATATCGTTGTTGTTTCAGGTATCGGCTGTTCTTCACGCTTCCCATATTATATGAACACATACGGATTCCACAGCATCCACGGCCGTGCAGCAGCTATCGCTACAGGCGTGAAACTTGCTAATCCTAACCTCTCCGTATGGGTCGTTACAGGTGACGGCGACTGTACAGCTATCGGCGGTAACCACTTCATCCACGCTGTACGTCGTAACATCGACATGAACCTCCTCCTTTTCAACAACCGTATCTACGGTTTGACAAAAGGTCAGTTCTCACCATGTACATTCCGTGGCACAGTGACAAAGACATCTCCACAAGGAACATACGAAGATCCGTTCAATGTTGGTGAACTCGTAATCGGTGCTGGCGGTAAGTTCTTCGCTCGTGGCGTTGACGTCAACACAGCAGAACTCACAGACATCTGCCACCAAGCTAAGAACCACGACGGTCTCTCAGTTGTTGAAGTTCTCCAAAACTGTATGATTTTCTCAAACGGTATCCACGAAAACATCACAGCTAAGGAAGTACGTGACGATATGCAAGTTAAATGTATCCACGGCAAACCATTGATCTTCGGTAAAGAACGCAACAAAGGTATCGTTCTCAGAGGCAACCGTCTTGAAGTAGCTACAATCGGCGAAAACGGTGTCACAGAAGCTGACATCTTGGTACATGACGAAAAAGAACCAACAACAGGTATCCACATGATGTTGGCACACATGGCACCACCAGAATTCCCAGTAGCAATCGGTGTTATCCGTAACGTTGATGCTCCAACATACAATCAATGTTTGGACGGCGTTATCGAAAACGAGACAGCAAAATCAAGCATCAAATGCGTTGACGACTTATTGAACAGCGGCAGCACATGGGATATTGAATAAGTCAATAAGTCAATAAGTCAATAAGTCAATAAGACAATAAGACAATAAGACAATAAGACAATAAGACAATAAGTGGGGATGCGATTTATCGCGTCCGATATAATAAAGAATCCGTTACTGAGAGGTAGCGGATTTTTTTTGTTATAGAATTTTAAAATTGGAAAGAAAATATAAACTACCGCTCATTTCCCGTTAACTTGCCAAATAACCGCATAAAAGTTAAAAAATGTTAAAATTGTAAAATAGAAGATTTTTCTTTATACTTTTGTGGAGAAACTAAAGATCAAAATTATTAATAAATGAGCGAATTAAAAAAGTCAACTCAATATGATTTGCCAGTCAATTGGGATAAAAGAGAGATGTTTTCCTTCAACGAACTCTCTTCTGCAATAGAGCAGATACATATAGAATCACAATGTTCTGCACTAAAATCAATTAACAGATTTACCACAATAAGGAACTACCTTATTGGTTTCTATATCGTAGAATATGAACAGAAAGGCAAAGACCGTGCTACATATGGCGAGCGACTGCTCAAAAGATTGGCAGAACAAATTAATATCAAAGGAATAAACGAAACTCTATTGAAAAATTGCCGTCGCTTTTATGTATTATATCCTCATATAAAACAATATTTGACAGATGGAATTAGTCCGACGGCGTCGGACTTTTCTGGAAAAAATGATACGCCATCGCATCAATTTATAAATAATGCTATTGATATTATAAACAAACTCTCGTTTTCTCATATCGGAGAAATAATGACAGTGAATGATTCTTTTGCAAGATTCTTTTATGAAACAGAATGTATGAAATGCTCATGGAGCGTTAAGGAGTTACGACGACAAATAAGTACAAATCTATATTTTCGATGTGGCATTAGCAAGAATCCAGAACTGTTGTTGGCGCAAACTATTCCAAATCATATCCCAATATTAGATATAAAGGATCCATATTCTCTTGAGTTCTTAGGACTTGATGTCAAGGATACTATAAGCGAAGTTAATTTGGAAGATGCTTTGATTCTTCATTTGCAAGATTTTATACTTGAATTAGGGAAAGGCTTTTGTTTTGAAGCTCGTCAGAAACGAATGATAATTGACGATGAATATTATTATGCGGATCTTGTTTTCTACAATAGAATACTGCATTGCAATGTGATAATAGAACTCAAAAACGATGAGTTTAAACATAGTGACTTGAGCCAACTGAATGCTTATGTCTCATATTTTAGGGATAATGAAATGAATGAAGGAGACAACCCTCCTGTAGGAATCTTGTTATGCACTCGTAAAGGCAAGAAAATGGTGGAATATGCATTGGCTGGTATGGATAATAATTTGTTTGTTTCAACATATATGCTAACGTTGCCAGATGTAAAGCAATTAGAAGAATTTATTTTTAGAGAATTACAAAAGTAATAAATAGATAATCTTAGACCATAAGTCAACAAGTAGGGATACGATTTATCGCGTCCTTAATATAGATGACGATTTATCGCGTTTGATATAATAAAAGAATTCGTTACTGAGAGGTAGCGGATTTTTTTTGTTTGAGACTTGTTAGGTTGGAAGATTTTAAGCGTAAAAATATTTCAAAAAAAAATATAAATTTTACTTATAAGTGAAATATTATTATTATCTTTGTAGAGAAAAAGTTTGAAGTTATGAGTGAGATGGAATTGTTGTTGGTAAATGAAGGGGAGAATTGTACATTATATACAATTCAGTTTATGTCCGAAGATAAGAGTGAGTTTGAACGTTTCTATGCTAAGTTTAAAAATGATGTAGAATACGATAATGATTTGATGCGTATTGTAGCATTGATAGATAAAATAGCAGATAAAGGAGCATTAGAACGTTTGTTCCGTCCTGAAGGTAAATATAGTGATGGGGTTTGTGCATTGCCTGTTATACAGTCAAAACTTCGTCTTTATTGTTTGAGATTGTCGGATAAGATACTTATTTTGGGTAATGGTGGTGCGAAGACAACTCGAACATACAATGAAGATGATGTGTTAAAAGGATATGTGATTACGCTTCAAAATTTTGAAAAACTTCTTAAGGATGGTGAAAAAGATGGATCTGTGGTAATAACGGAAAATACTATAGAGACAGACAAAATTTTTAATATATGAAAACGATAAATAGTGCTTTTAAGGAAATGCTTTCAGATGTTTCTGCTGAGATAAAAGCGGAAGTGGATCTGTCATTTGCTATTGCAGAACGCCTTGAAAGTCTGATAAAGGAAAAAGGTTTATCGAAGAAAGAGTTTGCAGAAGCCATTGGCAAGCGTCCCAGTGAAGTTACCAAATGGTTGAGCGGACAGCACAACTTCACGCTTCGTACATTAGCGATGCTTTCCACATTCTTTGGAGAAAGTTTGGTGGAGGTGAAGAGGTGAGATTTAATTAATTACAGACTTTACTAAAACTTCTCTTAATACATTTCTATTTTCTTCGTTTTTTAGAAGTTCGAAAAGTTCTATATCAATTTCCGCATGACGGATATATTTTCGTATTGTTCCAGGAGAATAAGGGTTTGATTTCTTAAGTTGAGATATCAGTTCCTCTCCGCCAGAGAATGGAACTAATTTCCAGAAAGTTTCATAATGAAGATGCCAGAACGGCGTTCCAGCTTTAGGTTTAAATATAGAATCTTCTTCGATAAAATGTTTCCAATTCCTTAAGAAACACTCTTCAAGTTCTTCTGTAAATTCAATTTTGTTAGAAGTGATTTTTCCACTTGCTATCATGTCAATAACACTAATAAGCATGATTGCTTTATGCGGAGCTGTCATGCCTTTTAACTTATTGGAATGTAAGTTGGAGAAATGGTTGAGGTAGGAGTGGAGCATAGGAATGAGTTTTTATTTGTGTTGAGATTTGTGATATACTCTTAAGAGGTTTTTATCCTTATCATCTTCTTTATGTGAAGATATGAATTTGATATTTTCTAATGCATTTAAAAGTGATGAATTTAACTTGTTGTTATGTAATTTTGCTCTTCTACTTTTGTCGCAAATTTCTTCATATTCATTACTATCTGTATCTGCAATTATCCGCAAATTTAATAATAATCCTCTCACAAATAATTCGTAAAAATATAATTTCTTCAACAATTTTCCTCCCTATCATCTTCCTATCAAGTTCGTACCATCTTCGTACCACAGTCGTACCAAGTTCGAATATAATGTGATGTGCTGGATTAGGTTGTCACTTTTACGATTTACGACTGTTTATAGTTGACAGGTTAATAAATTAAGACTAACTTATATTGTCAGCTTTTTTTGTTGACGTCTTTTTGTATTTGCTCTGATGAAGAACCAGAGCT
>JAZQVL010000044.1:0-3640 GCA_045631805.1 Bacteroidales bacterium
CCAGACTTCGTATTGGAACCATTGAAAGGCGCTCCTGAATTCATCAACAAGATTATGCGTCCGATGACAGCTCAGTTAGGCAACGACCTTCCTGTAAGCACATTCGAAGAAATCATTGACGGTACATTCCCAGCTGGCACAACAGCATACGAAAAACGTGGCGTCGCTACATTCGTACCTGAATGGAAATCAGAAAACTGTATCCAATGTAACCAATGTTCTTTAGTATGTCCTCACGCTGCTATCCGTCCTGTAGTCATGACAGACGAAGAATTAGCTAACGCTCCTGAGTCAATGAAGGCTATCGACATTAAGATGCCAAAAGAATTGGCAGGCATGCACTTCCGTATGCAAGTCTCTGTAATGGACTGTACAGGCTGCGGCAACTGCGCCGACGTATGCCCTGCTAAAGAAAAAGCATTGGTAATGCAACCTTTCGAAAGCCAGCTTGAACAAGCTGAAAACTGGGAATATGGTCAACATAAAGTGACATATAAAGACGAACTCATCGACAAATACGCTAACATCAAGAACAGCCAATTCGCTCAACCATTGTTCGAGTTCTCTGGCGCTTGTGCCGGCTGCGGTGAGACACCTTATATCAAGACTATCACACAACTTTTCGGTGAAAGAATGCTCGTAGCTAACGCAACAGGTTGTTCTTCAATCTATGGCGGCTCAGCTCCTTCTACACCATATTGCAAAAACAACAGAAGCGGCAAGGGCGTCGCATGGGCTAACAGCTTGTTCGAAGACAATGCTGAATTCGGTCTCGGTATGCAGACTGCAACCAACAAACTCCGCGACCGCGTTGAACGCATCATGAAAGAAGCTATCTATGAATGTAACTGCTGCTCATCTGAATTGAAAGACCTCTTCCAACAATGGATCGACAACCGTGAAAATGGTCAAGTAACAGAAAAACTCGCACCACAAATTCTCGAAATGGCTGGCAAATGCGACTGCACATACTGCAAGCAAATCGTTGAGTTGAAAGACCACTTGGTCAAGAAATCTCAATGGATTATCGGTGGTGACGGTTGGGCTTACGACATCGGCTTCGGCGGATTAGACCACGTATTGGCTTCAGGTGAAGACGTCAACGTCCTCGTTCTCGACACAGAAGTTTATTCAAACACAGGCGGTCAGTCATCAAAAGCTACTCCAACAGGTGCTGTCGCTAAATTCGCTGCTTCAGGTAAGAAATTACGCAAGAAAGACCTCGGCATGATTGCTAAGAGCTATGGCTACGTTTACGTCGCACAAGTTGCAATGGGCGCAAACCAAGCTCAATATCTCAAAGCTATCAAAGAAGCTGAAGCATATCCAGGACCATCACTCGTCATCTGCTACGCTCCTTGTATCAACCACGGTATCAAAGTCGGTATGGGCCGCACACAACACGAAGAAAAATTAGCAGTCGAATGCGGTTACTGGCATCTCTACCGTTACAATCCAGCTGAAGAAGAAGCAGGACAAAACGGTTTCCACTTAGATAGCAAAGAGCCAGACTGGAGCAAATTCCAAAACTTCATCATGGGAGAAGTACGTTACAACTCATTAGTTAAGATGTTCCCAGAAGAAGCAAAAGAATTGTTCGCTAAGACTGAACAATATGCTAAACTTCGCTACGAAGGATATAAGAAATTAAGCGAAGAGAAATAATATTAAAGATCTGAGGATTTAAGGATCTGAGGAACTAAGAATTTATAAGAACTCTGGAATTCTATAACTTTAGAATTTTAGAGTTCTTTTTTTATGAAAATTGTTATATTTGCAGATATTATTTATAGAAAATGAACAGCAAAAAGCAGGATATTGCATACTTCATTTCGTTCTGTATAGAGCAATACAAGAACGAGAAGAAAATAACGGGAGAAGCTGCATCTCATATTTTATATGAATATGGTGTGCTTAATTACCTGTGTGAGCATTATGAAGTTTTGCATACCCAAAGTCGTCAATGGATTTTAGAAGACATTGATGAATTTATAAAACTAAGACAAAACGAAAAATTATGAAACTTTACCACGGAAGCATTGAAGAAGTAAGAAATCCCGAAATACGGATTCCCAACAGAACACTTGACTATGGAAATGGATTTTACACCACTACATCATATAATCAAGCAAAAGAATGGGTTCAACGCAAAATAACAGAAAACAATACTAATCACGGATTCGTTAATATTTTTGAATTTGATGAATCTATGTTACAGCAATTAAATTGTCTCATTTTTAATTCTCCCTCTGAAGAATGGTTAGATTTTGTAATGAACAACCGTACAAAAAAAGGATTCAATCACCAATACGACATCGTTTATGGACCTGTAGCCAACGATAGAGTTTATGCAGCATTCACATTATATGAAAGCGGATTGTTAAACAAAGAAAATCTTATCGGTGAATTAAAAACATACAAATTGGTTGACCAATATCTGTTTCATACAGAAAAATCTCTGCAAGCACTTAATTTCATAGAATCAAAAATAATATAATTATGAACTTAGAAATAAACCAAGATAATCTGTATTTGTTATTACCAGGCAAAATAGCTTGGATGGCAGAAATGCTCATAGATGAAAAAAAAATTGATATTGTGGAAGCTATAAGAGAAATATATTCCTCTGCAACTTACAAAAAATTAGAAATAGAATCATCAAAAATGTGGCAGCTCGGTCCTGTAGCTTTATATGAAAAATTAAGCGAAGAAAAATAATTGAACTAAGAACTTTGAACTAAGGCTTTTGAACTAGGACAAGGAAAATATAAGGACTCTGGAATTCCGGAATGGAATTCCAGAGTTTTTTATAACTAAATAATAAAACTTCTCTCATCTTAATTTGTTTCATAATAAACTTACTATCATGAAACACATTCTTTTTATCGTAGGTTCTTTTCGTAAAGAATCTTTTAACCGACAACTCGCTGAAATTGCTGAAGGTTTTCTTAAAGACAGATTCGAAATCTCTTATCTCGATTTCAACGACATCCCCTATATGAATCAGGATTTGGAAAGACTACAAGACCACAAGACTACAAGTCAACAAGAAATTACATCTATAAACGACATACGCCAGAAAATACTCAAAGCCGACGGCATCTGGATTTTCACTCCAGAATACAACTATAGTTATCCAGGATTACTGAAAAACCTCTTCGACTGGCTGTCGCGTCCGATGGATATTTCCAACTTCGCCAATCCGACAGCGGTAGAAGGCAAGAAAGTCACGGCAAGCGGCGCCGGCGGAAAAAACAAAACCGCTTATTGCCGCGCCAAACTGAACGACTTATTAGAATATATCAAGATGGATGTGATGAAAGAACCGCAGACTGGCATCGCTCTCGGCATGGAAGCTTGGGTAAAAGGAGAGTTCAAACTCACCGAAGAACAATATAATGAATTGAAAATACAAGCAGAAAAATTCGAAGAATTTATTGGATAAAGAACACCCAATAAAATCAACATACATTGACGCTCGTTTTTGATTTATTTTATAGGGGACTTCTATAAATTCCCCGTTTAAATAATTTTTGACAGTAATAATTAAAACTTTTGCATGCTTTATGTTTTTTCTTGGAATCTTTTCGCCTTTCTTTCAATCACATAGCTCGCTATGCTCTTTCAAGAAAAACAAAAA
>JAZQVL010000045.1:0-1751 GCA_045631805.1 Bacteroidales bacterium
TTATCGTAAATATGATGTTTGGCATCTAACTTATAAACATAATATTTTGATTCATTCTTATATTCGTACAAAACAAGATATTTGGCAGAAATGACTTGTCTGTTTCTTTTGACTGCTCCGGCTCGTTTTCCTAAACGGACATTGTATTTTACATTTTTCTGAATCCATTCCAAATGTGCTGCGTCTTTATAGATGCCAAACAAAATGGTGTCAGGCTCTTTATATTTCTTGTATTTATCAGTCTTTTTTTCATACAAGACTTCTTGCTCTGCTGCTGACGAAACATTCTTTTCTGCATCAAAAAACTTATATTCTACCAAAGGTTTGATATTCTCAGTTTTATGTTGGATTACAGGTTCTGTTCCTAATTTATAATCATAGATATAGAAATCGTCTTCTATATCTGACATCAATTTAAGGTTTTCATACTGATGTTCCTCATACTTATCAAGAGCTAGAATTAACAAATCATCTGTATCGCTTGGCTTATAAATCTTACCATTAAGTTTTTTAAAATTCTTTTCTACAGCATCTTCCAATGTTCCACGTTTGGGTTCTAACACTGAAAAATCGAATCTAGTTTCTACGAAAGTGATAAAGTTATTTCTAAATAAAGTCTGCAACGACTTCTTAACTCCAATATCATTTGAATTGTTGACATACGAAGCAACAACATACATAAAATTGATATTGTATGTCTGTAAAAACAGAGTATCTCTGTCGAACAAGCGATTGAAGAAATGTTCATTCTGCCGTAATTGTTCTGCATCCTTAATCAACTGCATCTCTTGACTTTTAGGATTTTTAAAGTCAATGGCACCTCGAATAAAGAAATTAGGAGTGATATTATAACCTTCTGTCAATTTATCACGATAACGTAAATTCTTTACATCATCTTCATTATTAAATACATTGATGTTGTACTGAATTACATTCTTTGCGTATGTAAATTGCTTATATATAGAATTCTTACTATAGTTAGTTGTTTCTTTATAATATTTGCTGTCTCCAATGAAATAAATCTCTCTTTCCTCATCAATCAACGACTTATCTCTATAGATATGGTCGACCAACTTTCCGTCTTGTTGTTCGTACAATTCCTTTGGCAAATCTTTTCTGTCATCGCTGATGAGTTGGTCTATCATATCTTCAAAAACAAGATTGAAGTTACTTACCAACAATTTCTCGTGATATGATTTTCCAGAGGCGACCATCTCTGCTCTTTCAAAGAAAATGTAAAGTAGATTCCAAAGCTCAACCAGTTCGTCAGTGAAATAGTTACGGCGAATCTTCTTCAACAATCTCGTTCCTTTTTGAGTATCGATTAGAGATTGTATCTTTGAAGGTTTCAATATAGTGTAACCTTGAGCCTGATTGAATTTGAAATGATAAGTCTGACTAAGATAATTAAGCACAGAATAAAACAGGCAAATCAATTCCTCATCAAAATTTATCACTTTATTCTTATTGCGAAATTCCATATAATAAGGTTTTCCATCCTGCAAAACAGGCTGTACCTTGCTGATGGTTTTATTCCAATGCACCTTATTATTTCCGCTGGATTTTACGAGAGAAATATAAGTAAACAAATTACGATGCTTCTTATTAAACTCACGCAAGTCAAGGATGATTTCAATTATGGTCTTAGAGTTCTTCTCACCTATCTGTCTGACATTCTGCAACTGAACATCAGATGTTATGGTAGTGTTTTGTCTTCTTTCGTAATAATGATGAATCGCCTGATAAAGCCA
>JAZQVL010000046.1:0-14901 GCA_045631805.1 Bacteroidales bacterium
TTTTTTATAAAAAGATTTTTCTATAAAAAGAACTTTATATAAGGATAAAGTGCTATCTTTGCAGTGATATTACTTATAACAACAATATAGTTTACAGTTATGTGCATATCAAACAAGATTGGTCCTCCGGTAGAAGGTGAAGATTTCTTCGGCAGAGAGAAAGAGATTCGTAAGGCAAACAGATTGCTCGACAGCAATCACTCGTTGCTATTGTCAGCACCTCGCCGCATTGGAAAATCATCGTTGGCAAAACGATTGATTGAGGAGAAGAAACAGCAAGGTTGGAAATGCGTCTATATAGACCTTGAGGAGACCACTACTGAAGAGGGATTCCTTCGTTTGGTTATTGAAGCTTTCAAAGAAAATGGTATTTGGAAGCAATTAGCGGAGGGTATGTCAAAAGGGTTAGTATCTGTTCTCGATAGAATAGAGAAAATATCTTTAGGACCAGTTGATCTCAATATAGGAAAGCGAGAAGAGCAGGAGGATTTGTATAAGAATTTGAAGGAACTGATAAAACACGATGAAGATACCTTTATCGTTGTGGATGAGTTGACTCTTTTTCTTAGCATTCTGAATAAGAGTGAGAACGGAGCAGAAAAAGTTGCCTTTATCCTCAATTGGCTCAGAAGTCTCAGACAAGTGAGCAAGACAAATGTGCGATGGCTCTTCTGTGGTTCAGTTGGTCTGAGAAACTTTACCTCTGCGATGAACCTTGGATATACCATCAATGACTTGATGGAATTTGGATTAGGAGAACTCACTCGTGAAGAGGCCGAAGGTCTTTTGTCGGGCTTGTGTAAATCTGAAGATATGGAAATGAGTGAAGAACTTATCAATTACACATTGGATAAGTTGCATTGGAACATTCCATACTTCATTCAGGTTATATTCTCGAAGTTGGCAGAAGAGTATGAAAATGAGGTGACAAAAGAGAGCATAGATATTGCATACGATAAACTATGCTCTGAGAATTATCTCAGTACATGGTCTGAGCGTCTTTCGGAATATAGAGAGTTTGAAGTACCTGCTCGTCGGATATTAAAATCTCTCTCAACCCAACCTGCCGGTATGGAGCGTGACGCAATGCTTAATATTCTTATGACAGGTCAAGATGCTTCAAAGGTTGAAGAGATTGACTATTTGTTGAGTAAAGTATTAGAGATGTTGGAAAATGACGGGTATATTTTGAAGATGGATTCTATCAGAGCATTCCGTTCCCCTCTGCTTAGAGATTATTGGTTTAATAAATTTGTTCAGTAAATAGGATTTAATGCAAACAATATTGCCCATATTACACGAAACTTTATTGTCTTATGATATTAAGACAAGGAAAGTTCTTGCCATCAATGAAGAGGCATACACATCTTTGAGTAACTATCTTTCTAAAGAGGATATTGCAAAAACTGCTCAACCGAATCTTATTGTCGGTGAGTCTGGATGTGGTAAGACCTTTTTAATGAAAAGGTTGTATGCCAGTGTCAAGGAAAATATGGGTAACATCTTGTATCCTATCGTTATAGAAGGTAAATCATTATTCTCTAACGATGATATCTGGAGCCAATGTGTTTTGTACTTAAATATAGAAGGTGGTAGCGATTGTTTTGAAGCTATCCTAAAATGGCAAGAAACCAACTCAAAGCGTGTCGTGTTGTTCATTGATAACATACAATACTACTTTGATCGTACTGACAATACTGAGCAATATGGATTGAGGGGAAAACTGAATAGAGGCGGTGCTCCAATTATTATCGCTTCTTCCGAAATGGTACTGCCTGCCTTTACCGAATACGATGCAGCTTTCTTTGATGGCTTTAAGATAAATTATCTAAAGCCACTATCTATCTCAGCTGTTGAAGAGATCACAAAAGGCGTATATGACATCAACCGTTTGGAACAGATAATGGCGTATATGCCAAAGACCATTCGCTCAATGTTTATCGCAGTTGTAATATTGGAGAAGTCGAATGATTCTGCAAAAGACCTTGCGTTTCTTTCTGATTATTTTTTCTCTCACTATCAGGAAAAATATGATACGACAAATACGCAGACTCAAAGAATACTATCCGCTTTGTCGCAGGCAGATTCTGGGCTTACCTTGTCCGAAATACGAGAGATAACAGGTCAAGATAATGGTAAAATCTCTCCCTATCTGAAGTTGATGGCAGACCAGAAACTGATAGGTAAGGAAGCCAAGACACCAAGAGGTGGGGTTTATTACATCATAGATCCACTCTTTAAATTGTGGCTACGCCATAATACCGTTCCGATACTTAAAATTAAAGATTAAAACGGCATTATTGCGAAATTTCTGCAAAATATGGGTTTTAATTTCTCCTATAAGGATTTAATCTTTGATTCTTGCAGATTATCCGAAACAAAAAAGCCAACTTAAGCCTGTGCTTGACAGACCTAAGTTGGCTTTGTCATTTTAGAAATATCTGTACCTATGTGTGTATGCTCCACCCGTGCATAGGATTCAGCAATACGGCAAATGATTGATCAGGCTGTCCATGATAGAGCAAGCCTCCAACAATACCCGTTCTACCATCTGGATATACCTGTCGGAATCCGAATGAATGTGGAGCCGAGTCATAGTAGAGTTTAATCTCACACGGACAATTCAGGTTCTGTTCCCATTGCTTCAAGCGGTCAATACACTTTTGTAGGGTGCCATTCTTGATTTCATTTGCGTAGGTGACAGCCTTGTCGTAACGCTCTTGACATAAGATTTTCATACTTGATATGTTTTAAGGTTTATAGGTGATTTATATAAATTGCTTTTCGAATGATTTATGAATTTTTATTTGAGAAGATTTTTTGTTTTTCTTGAAAGAGCATGGCAAGCTATGTGATTGAAAGAAAGGTAAAAAGATTTCAATAAAAAACATAAATCACGAAAAAAATGGTATCTTGATTGTCAAAATAATTTCAAACGTGGAATTTATAGGAGTCACCTAAAATAAAACCCTTAATTCCGTATTCTTAATACCTCATTCCTAATTAAAAAAATGCTATCTTTGCCAAAAATCTTCACGATGAATTATATTTCTATTGACAATATATCTAAGGCTTTTAGTGATAAACTCTTATTTGAAAATATCAGTTTCGGAATTGAAAAAGGGGAGAAGACTGCTCTTGTCGCAGCCAACGGCACGGGTAAGTCAACAATGATGAAAATACTCGTAGGAAAAGAGGAAAGTGACAAAGGTTCAATAGCTTATAATGAAAATATAAGAATAGGTTATTTGGAGCAGCTCCCTCAGTTTGATCCTGATTTGACGATACAGGAGGTTATATCGACAGGTCATACTGATATAATGTCGGTCATACAAAGATATGAAAACGCTTTGCTTAATCATGTTGACGACAATAATGTGGCAACGAAGAAGGAATTAGAGCAGGCTATCGCGCAGATGGATGGACTCCAAGCTTGGTCGTATGAACAGCGCCTCAAACAGCTTCTCTATACTTTCGAAATAACAGATTTGTCGCAGAAGATTGAAACATTGTCGGGTGGACAGGTGAAGCGTCTCGCTCTCGCTCTCGTTTTGCTCGACGACCCTGATATTCTCTTCCTCGATGAGCCGACTAACCATCTCGACATGGGTATGATAGAGTGGCTCGAGAAATATCTCACACAATCCACAAAGACTCTTTTTATGGTGACTCACGACCGTTACTTCCTTGATAGAGTGTGTAATAAGATTTTTGAACTGTATCAGGGAACTATGTACACTCATAACGGTAATTATGATTATTATGTCAGAAAAAGTCGTGAACGTGAAGAGAACAAACGCATCGCAGCTGAACGCGCTGGACAGCTCCTTAAACATGAACTTGAATGGATGCGCAGCACGCCGCAGGCTCGCACGGGAAAGGCTAAGGCTCGTATCGACGCTTTCTACGACCTCCAGGAAAAAGCTAAAATGCGCCGCGATAACAATGAGTTGCAATTCGGAGCTGATATGCAACGACTCGGCGGTAAGATTCTTGAAATGGACAGAGTGTCAAAGTCTTATGGAAATATAACTGTCCTTAAAGATTTCGACTATATATTCAAAAAAGGAGAACGTATCGGCATTATCGGTAAAAACGGTATCGGAAAGTCAACTTTTCTTAACATGATTACAGGTAACGAAAATCCGGATTCGGGAACTATAGTGACAGGCCAGACTGTGGCTTACGGATATTATACACAAAAGGGAATAAAATTCGATGAACGCAAAACGGTGATCGAGACGATAAAGGATATAGCTGAAGTCATCCATTATGGAAAAGACAAGACTTATACTGCCGACCAGCTTCTGGCGCATTTCATGTTCCCTTATTCAATGCATCGCCAACAGGTGGCGTTGCTGAGCGGCGGCGAGAAAAGACGACTGTATCTCCTTACGGTGCTCGTTTCTAATCCAAATTTCCTTATCCTCGACGAACCTACCAATGACTTAGATCTGTTGACATTACAGAAATTAGAAGATTATCTTAGCTCTTACAAAGGATGCTTGCTCGTGGTGTCTCACGACAGATTTTTCCTCGATGAAACAGTCGATCAGCTCTTCGTTTTTGAAGGTGATGGAAAAGTGAAAGGTTTTATGGGTAATTATTCTCAATACCATGACTATTTAGAAAATAAAACCAAAGAGGAAAAAAGAGAACAGGCGGCTCAAAAACAAGAGGCTCGTGCGGAAAAACCTGTGACAGAACGTAAAAAGAAACGCTCTTATAAAGAACAACAAGAATATGAGCAGATTACCAAAGATATTGCTGCATTGGAAGCCGAAAAAGAACAACTTACAGCTATGTTGGAACAGCAACTCGATTATCAAGAATTGGAAAAAATTGGCAATAGAATAACTGAAATAACAGACCTCATCGATGAAAAAGAATTGAGATGGCTTGAACTTGATGAAATTTAATTAAAATTAAGAGTATAAATTGACTAAAATTATATAAAAATGGAATTATTGAAAAACTTTATTTCGGAAGTAAGACAAAACGATATGTTATGGTTGCTTGAAGCTAAACCTGGACTCTTTGCAATGGTTGAAGACGGCGAGGAAAATTCTTATATCCCTGTTTGGAGTAAAGAGTCTGATGCCGTGAATAATATCAGCGATGACTGGGAAGAGTATTCCGTGACAAACATGAATGTTGAAGAATTTCTTGGTTGGATGAGAGAACTTCATGAAGATGAAATTGGCATTGCTGTAGCAACAGGCGACGGTGGACAAATGTTGCCAATACCAGCTCTTTCTATGAAACAGCTTTTTAAAGATGTTGATATTGAAGAAGATAAGGAATTGGTAGATGAGTGTAGCGATGAAGATTTGGCTGAAAGTGATTCCGATAGCTGGGAAGAAGATTTTCTCGATAGCCTCTCAGATGAAGATTGAATAAATTAATAAATATAAACTATTTGCTATGAAAAAGATATTCGCCTTTTTTTTGTTTTTTATATTGTGCCTTAGCACTGTCTTTATTAGTGCAAAGGATAATAATATATTGAGATATAATAATTCGGAGGAAATTGCAACCGACACCATCAAAGATAAAAAAAGAAAATCTGTTGAAAAAGTCGAAGATGAGGAATTGAATGTTGAACCGAGTTCTCTTGTGGTTCAAACTGTTCCTAAAAAAGCAAAAGTTTACGTGGATGGAGAAATGAAAGGAACTACTCCATTGAAAATCAAAAATATAGTTCCTGATAAATACGAAATAAGAATAGAAAAGGAAGGCTACGAAGAAATAATAGAAACTATTTCTATTGATGAAGGCGAGGATTTCGTGTTTGATGAAATACTGAATAAAATAGTTGAGTCTGAAATAGAATCCGTAGAAACAGAAACAGCTGAAGAGATTGTGACCGAAGAAGTTAAAGAGAAGAAAATTAAAATCTTAAAGAGCTCTCTTTATGTTGAAACAACTCCTAAAAAAGCCAATGTCTATGTCGATGAAGTATTAGAAGGAAAAACTCCATTGAAAATAAAAGACATAAGCCCAAATGAATATGAGATAAGAATAGAAAAAGATGGCTACGAAGAAATAGTCAAAACAATATCAATAACTGAAGGCGAGGATTTTGTGCTTAACGAAACCTTGAATGAAATGGTTGTGCCAGAAGAGGAATTGGATGTTGTTGAAACTGCTGAAGTAGTTATAGATGAAACAAAAGAGGAAAAAACTGAAAAGTCAAAGAGCTCTCTTTATATCAAAACGGTACCTAAAAAAGCTGAAGTTTATGTTAATGATGAGCTGAAAGGAACAACACCTTTGAAAATCAAAAAGATAATGCCTGACGAATATGATGTTAGAATCGAAAAGAAAGGCTATGAAGAGATAAACAAAACTATAGCGATAGCCGAAAATGAAGCTATCGTAATTTCAGATACATTGCAAATAGCTGTAGCTGAAACATTTCCAGAAGAAACTGTGGATACAAAGAAATCTAAAGAGCTAAATTCTCGTCTCATCGTCAACTCGTTTCCTAAAAAAGCTAATGTTTATATCGATGATGAATTGAAAGGAAAGACTCCTTTGAAGATTAAGGGTATAATGCCAAGCGAATATGAACTTAGAATAGAAAAAGAAGGTTGTTTTGAACTGAAAAAAACAATAGTCGTTTCAGAAGGCCAGACTTTCGAGATTTGTGATACTTTGCTGAAAATATCTGATTATATGGAAGAGCAATTCTTGCTGGGTAAAAATTATTATGAAGGCAACGGCGTTGATGTTGATTATGTTAAGGCTCTCGAATGTTTTAATGCGGCAGCTGAATATGGTTGCGTCGATTCGTATATTTACATCGCAGATTGTTATCATCATGGTCATGGCGTAGAGGAAAATTATGACTTGGCTATAGAATGGTATTCTAAAGCAGCAGAGAAAAACAATAGCGTCGCACAGGAAAAACTGGCTCTTATGTATTCTGTCGGTAAAGTCGTATCGCAAGATGTCGCCATGACAATAGAACTCTTGACAAATTCCGCTGGAAAAGGTAGCGTAAAATCGCAGAAAGAATTGGGCGATATTTATTTTGAAGGAAGAGGCATTGAACAGAATTATGAACAAGCTGTATATTATTATCAAAAAGCAGCTGATAATGAATATATTGAAGCTATGAATAATTTGGGTTTGTGTTATTACAACGGATTGGGAGTGAAACAAAATCATAAAAAAGCATTGGAGTATTTCCAGAAATCGGCTGAACATGGTGATGGCGACGCTCAATATAATCTCGCTATCTGTTATTATAACGGACATGGAATCGAACAGGATTATGAAAAATCAGTTCAGTGGTTCTCGCAATCGGCTGAACAAGGTAAGTCGGAAGCTCAATATTGTCTTGGTAATTGTTATTTCTACGGATATGGTGTTGACGTAAGTTACGATACAGCAGTGATTTACTATGAAAAATCAGCTGAACAGAATAATGCAAACGCTTTGTATATGCTGGGGCATTGTTATTATAATGCCTTAGGTTTAGAACAAAATTACGTGATGGCTTTGAATTGTTTCGAGGTGTCGGCAGAAGCTGGTAATTCGGACGCTCAAAACTCTTTGGGTAATTTATATTACGATGGCGTAGGAACAGAAAAGAATTATGCACAGGCCGTACAATGGTATTCAAAAGCTGCTGCTCAAGGTAATATTTCTGCGCAAGGAAAACTTGGTCTTATGTATTATCGTGGCGAAGGCGTTGAAAAAGATTATGTTAAGGCAATAGGACTGTTGACGCAGTTTGCCGAAGAAGGTAATGTCGAGGCTCAAAAGTCACTTGGCGACATTTTCTACGAAGGTAAGGGCATTATCCAAAACTATGAGCTGGCTGTGGAATATTATCAAAAAGCATCTAAAGCAGGACATGCTGGCGCTCAATATAGTCTTGGATTATGTTATTATAATGGATATGGCTTGGAGCAGGATATTAATAAAGGTATGGAGCTTTTTAACAAAGCTGCGGAAGCAGGTGACTCTGATGCGCAAAATACTTTGGCTATGATATATTTGAAGTCGGATAATGATGCCGATAAGGCGATGGCCGTTGAATGGTTTACCAAAGCTGCTCAAAAAGGAAATGTTACATCGCAGTTCAATTTGGCAAACTGCTATTTCAATGGTGATGGCGTTGAACAAAATTATGAAGAGGCTGTGAAATGGTATGAAAAAGCAGCTGAACAAAACCATATCAAGTCGAAATATATTCTTGGAAAATGTTATTATAACGGTCAAGGCGTCGATATTTGTTTCGAGAAGGCAGTCGAATGGTTCACAAAAGCTGCGCTGAAAGATGAAGTCGATGCTCAATATGATTTGGGTAATTGTTATTTCAATGGTCAAGGCGTTGATGAAGATGTTGAAATTGCTTTGAAATGGTATTCAAAAGCCGCTGAAAATGGCAATGTCAAGGCTCAGACTGCTCTCGCTACTTGCATGGAAAGAGGTATAGGAATGGAAATGGACCTTTTCAAGGCTTTCGAATGGTACAAGAAATCTGCAATGGGTGGCGATGCTTTGGCTCAATATTATCTCGCAAGATATTATTATTATGGAATTGGCATAGAAAGAGATTACGGCTTGGCCGTAGAATGGCTTACCAGATCTGCTAAACAAGGTAATTCCGATGCTCAGTTTATGCTCGGTTCTTGCTATTATTATGGAATAGGAGTGAATCAGGATTATAAAACAGCTGTAGATTGGTTTAAGAAAACAGCCGATCAAGGTAATATTGACGCTCTTTGCCTATTAGGAAATAGCTATCAGTTGGGTCAGGGCGTGGCGCAAAACTACGCCGCTGCCGTGGATTGTTTCCGTAAAGCTGCCGAACAGGGCAGCGTTAAGGCTCAATGCTTGTTGGCTTACTGCTACCAGACTGGACAAGGCGTTGAAAGAAACATGGAAAAAGCAGTGGAATGGTATCAAAAAGCTGCAATACAAGGCGATGATTACGCATTCCAGAAATTGAAAGAACTTGGCTTCTGATGTTGAAAATAAAATGTGTAAATATATAATTAATGAAGTATGACGAAAAAAATATTGATGTTGCTATTAATATTTATGTCTGTTTGTATAAATGCACAGAATAATTCCATGAGCGTTGACCAGATTAAGAAAAGCGGTGATTATTACTGGGGACAAAGTGCAGTATGTGATTTTTACGAAAAAGCAAAGAATTCAGCGATGGATTTGATGCTGAAGAATATTGCCGAAAATATCACCTTCTCTCCAATAGAACTGCAAGTGTCTGACCCCGACGCTTATAAGGAAAAAATATTGCAAACTCTCGAAAATAAAATATCTTATAAAAGAAAACTGATAAATGTTGTAAGAGATACCAAAAATGACGAGTATTCTTGTTTGGCATACATCAGCAAAGCTGACTTCAAATTGGTTTGCGATGAGAGAACCGACGAAATAAAACGTTATGCCGATAACGGAAACCAAAAAGAAAGTGAACATCTGATGGTTGATGCTCTCAGATCCTATTACTGGGGCATGTTGTTGTGCGTGGCTCACCCTCAAGGTAAAAGCGTGAAAATAGTAATGGACAATGAATCGGTGTTCGCTTATGAATATTTAAAAAGACGAGTGTCTGAAGTGCTGGATTCTTTCACCTTTTCGGTGTCGAAAAATAATCCCGGCGAATTTAATGACGAAGGTATCTCCGTGATACTGAATGTCAGAGCCGACGATAACGACG
The DNA here is from genome assembly GCA_045631805.1 of Bacteroidales bacterium. Classification (GTDB taxonomy): domain Bacteria; phylum Bacteroidota; class Bacteroidia; order Bacteroidales; family F082; genus Limimorpha. Next base: position 9,701 of record JAZQVL010000046.1, read on the forward strand.
TCTCATATCTGAAATTCAGATATTATAACGGCGACGATTACGTTAAGACAATGGTTAACAACGGTAAGGCAGAAGTGCTGCTGAGAAACAAGGATATGAGAGATTTCGACATCAGGATAGAATATGATTTCTCTCATGAAATGATAGCTCATCCGGAAATCCATAATGTTGTCAAAGTTATGGATAAAATAACTATAAAGGAAAATACTAAAAGAGAAATAAACATAACTCCTTATATTCAATATTTTAAAGGTGATAATAAACCACAAACCTCGGATCTGAGCACGTTGAATGACAGCGACAAATTCTACCTTAAAGTCATGTTGGAGTTGGAAAAAGCTTTCCGTGAGAAAAATTATCTTTCCGTAAAGAAATATTTTACAGCAGAATCCTATGCTATGCTCGATACTTTGGTCGGTGATGCTAATATTACGGTCGTCGGTAATCAGCAGTATGAATTTATAACATACGGAAATACAACAATATGCCGTGATATTGACATGAAGTTTGAATATAAAAACTACGCCTCTTTCATCAGAGAAGTGGTCTTCCGTTTTGATAATAAAACAAAACTCATAACTTCTTTGGCCTTCCGACTTTCTTCCGTGGCTGAAAATGACATAGCAACCAAAAACAGATGGGAAAATGATTGCAGACTCGCACTCGTGAGTTTCTTGGAAGATTATCAGACAGCTTACGCTTTGAAACGTTACGATTATCTTGAAAGCATTTTCTCCGATGATGCTCTCTTTATCGTAGGACATGTCCTTAAAAGAAATAACAACGAGTTGAAAGACGTGAAGAAATTTAATCTGTCCGAAAATGAAGTGGAACTGTTGAGAATGAATAAGAACACTTATTTCGAAAGATTGTCGAATGTGTTCAAGTCGCAGGAATATATCATTATAAGATTCACTGAAACTGACTTCAAACGTCAGATGTATTCTGATGACGAAACTAAAACAAATGGCGAAGATATCTTCGGCATTCGACTGCTGCAAGAATATCATTCAACGACTTACGGTGATGTCGGCTATCTCTTCCTTATGGTTGACCTCAGAGATAAACTCCGCCCTGTGATTCATGTGAGAGCTTGGCAGCCAGACAAAGTCGATATTAACAAACTCGTTAACCTAAAAGATTTAGAATAAGTAAAATAATCATGAAGAAAATTTTACTTGTATTATTTGCATTTATATCATTAAATGCTTTTTCACAACTCCAAGTGAAAGAAGGTTCTTTCAAGTATCTTCCAGGTGGAGTTATAGAAGATAAGGAAACATATACAGACGACAATGAAAGTCCGATGGCCTTGATAAAAATCTCGACGGAGAATATCCCTGAACAGGAAAGGATGCGTCTTGTGTTTACCGGCAACAGAGAGACGCAGATTCTGAAAGTGCCAAAGACAGGACAGATGTGGATTTATATCTCAGCCGAAGCCGCTACTTTCATCGATATAAAACACCCTGACTACGGAACTTGTAAATATTATCTTCCGGAAAAATTATGCGAGTATTGTAAATATGAAATGGTGCTGCAGTATGTTTCTTCAGGCATGTCATCTGCTGTAACACAACAAAATAACTATCTTACCATCATTGCAGACCAACCTAATGCTTCTATATATATCGACGATGAATATGTGAGCGACGGTTTTAAGTCTCTCGCTATTGGCACGACGCATACCTGGAAAATAGAGTGTGATATGTATCATACCGAAAGCGGTAGTGTTACGATAACTAAAGGCGAACCTGTCACGATAGAGAAACAACTGCGTCCGGCTTACGGATTTATCAATGTCACTTCAAAACCAGAAAGCGGAGCTGTGGTTTTTATCGACAATAAAAAAGTGGGAACGACTCCATATCAGTCTGATAAGATGGCGAGCGGCACATATAAGGTGCGCGTGGTGAAAGATATGTATAAGACAACAGAACAAACCTTTACCATCACTGACGAAAATACGACTAATGCCGTCTTGGAGATGAGTGCAAACTTTGTTAATCTTAATATTGAAACCGACGCTGCTTCGGAAATCTACATTGACGGACAATACAAGGGAAAAGGAAAGTGGAGCGGACGTATTGCCGACGGCGCACATTTCTTGGAAGTGAAGAAAGACAAGCACAGAACTGTATCAAAAAACCTGAACCTCGTTCTTGGAAAAGACGAAAACCTTAAGATTGAAGCCCCAACACCAATAACAGGTTTTCTCGATATTAGCAGTCTGCCTGTGAAAGCAAATATCTATCTCAACGGAAAACATTATGGAACCACACCGAGAATTATTTCCAATTTGTTGATTGGCGAATACACCTTGAAACTTGAAAAAGAAGGCTGTGCCTCTGTTACAAAAAATATCGTTATTGAAGAAAACCAGACTTTGACAATGAAAGAACAGCTTCCTACAGGAAAAGAGGTGACGATAAAAACCGACAAAACAGGCGACAAGATTTACGTTGATGGCAGTTATGTTGGAACAACTCCGCTAACCACCAATCTCTCATACGGTTCTCATAATCTTAAAGCTGAGAGAGGAACGCAAACTGCAACAAAAACCGTTGAGGTGAAAACGACAACAGTTAAAGATGAGTTTGTCTTGGCTTTCGGTAAGATGGTGAAGATAACATCATCACAAAATGGAGATGACATTTATGTAGATGGAAAGAAAGTAGGAACAACACCGATGGATATAGACTTCTCCTTAGGCACACACGAGGTGGAAGTGAGAAGAGGTAAACTGTATGAAACAAGAACATTGCAGATTGCTAAAAATTCAGATGGAAGCTGTTATTTTATTCCTAAGAAAGAGCCATTGGAAAAATATTTAAGCAGAGGCGTTAACTTCATTACTATGAATGCGGCATATTCCGTTGCGCCACAGACTTCTTCGGGATTTAGTTTTGGCTCGGTTAAGAAAGTAGGATGGTTTGTCAGTGCGATGAGCAATTTTGATTTTATAGGATTTAATACTATTGACAAACCATACGAAGAAGTTATTTTGACAGGCAATGCTAAAGATACACGCATCTCTGTAACGGGAGGTGTTATTACAAAGATTGACGGACCGGTATATTTCAAAGCCGGTGCTGGATATGGAATGATAATAAGATGTTGTGAGACTGCATCTGGCGATTATGTGGAATATACACCTAACACCTATAAAGGAGTAGATTTTACAGCAGGCTTGCAGCTGAATTTAAGAAACCTCACAATAGGTATAGATGCTGTTACGACAAACTTCCAAATGATGGAAATTAAATTAGGAATAGGATTTAATTGGAATTGAAATATGTAGAGACGCGTCAATGTTTCCTAAAAATAAATACACATTGACACGTCTTGAAAATAAATAATATTAAATGCCATGAAAAAAACAATATTGATATTAAGCATAATAACGCTCATTTTAGCTGGCTGCAAGAAGTTTGACATAATAGAAGCCAGCAAAGTAGAGATTGTGGAAGAGAAAATAGAAAAAGGCTGGGATTACATTAAGATTGATGTAGAGTACGATTATCCTGTTGAGTTAGAAGCTGTGACATTATATCTTTCCGAGAAAGAAGACATGAGTGGAGCCGAGGCATACGAATGTAATGTTGAGGGGAAGAAGTTTAGTGTTGAGGTAGAAGGTTTGAAAGAAGGAGCTACTTATTGTTATTGTTATGGATATGACAATGGGTATGAGAAGGTGAAAGGAGAAAAACAAAATATAAATACTGTAAGTAAACCAGTTGTTATTACCAAAGAAGTTAGCAGCGTGAATACTATTTCTGCAACTCTCAATGGCAGCGTGACAAATAATGATGCAATTAATAAAATAAGTGAAATGGGCTTCTGCTGGGATACGAAACAAAACCCTACTATAGAAGGCAACCATTATAATAATGGCGGTATGAGCGGAACTGGTACATCAGATTTTTCATATAACCTCGCTTCATTGCAAGATAATGTGACTTATTATGTGAGAGCCTATGCTAATACAAATTATGGGATTGTTTATGGTGAAGAGAAGAGTTTTACGACAGTAGAAATAACTTTGCCAATAGTAACAACAAAAGGAGTGACGAATATTGGAACATCTACAGCTACATGCGGCGGTAATGTGACATCAGAAGGAAACGGAATTATTATATCCCGTGGTGTCTGTTGGAGTACTTCGCCAAATCCGACGATAAACGATAACAAGACGACCGACGGCAGCGGCACAGGCTCTTATACCTCCAATCTCTCTAATCTTTCGGAGAACACAACTTATTACGTTAGAGCTTACGCTACCAACGAGAAAGGAACGGCTTACGGAGCGCAGAAGAGTTTTACTACCGTTGAGATAGTATTGCCGACTGTTACGACAAATACAGTAACGAATATAAAAGCCATGACGGCTACTTGCGGAGGTAATGTAACATCTGATGGTAATTCTACAGTAACAGCCCGTGGTGTCTGCTGGAGTACTTCGCCAAATCCGACGATAAACGATAACAAGACAACCGACGGCAGCGGCACTGGTTCATATACATCTAATCTCACTAATCTCTCAGATAACACCACCTATTACGTTAGAGCATACGCTACAAATGAAAAAGGAACGAGCTATGGTGAACAGAAGAGCTTTACGACGTTGGAACGAACATTTGAAAACGGCTATGAATATGTTGACTTAGGCTTAAGCGTTAAATGGGCAACATGCAATGTGGGTGCAAGTAAGGCAGAAGATTACGGAGATTATTTTGCATGGGGAGAGACAAGTGTAAAAGAAACATACGATGAAGATAACTGCCTAACATACGAACTTAGTTACTCGGAGTTACAAGCACAAGGCTATATAGATAGCGAAGGCAATCTCACAGCCCCATACGATGCAGCCACATTTAACTGGGGAGGCGACTGGAGAATGCCGACAGATGATGAGATGCAAGAGCTGATAGATAACTGCACATGGACATGGACAACACAAAACGGAGTTAATGGCTATAATGTAGAAGGCCCTAACGGCAATAGTATCTTCCTTCCTGCTGCTGGTTATCGCCACGTGTCATCGCTCTACTATAATGGAACCGCAGGTTATTTTTGGAGTTCTACGTCAAATGAGAGCTACGGCTACTACCGCGCGTACAGCCTCTTATTCACTAGTGGCCATCAGAACATGTACGACTTCGGTCGTGACATCGGTCTTTCAGTGCGCCCAGTCTTAGAAT
>JAZQVL010000047.1:0-24460 GCA_045631805.1 Bacteroidales bacterium
GGCGACATCTCTAAAGAAGAAGTAGAGAAGTTCTACGATGATATGAGAAAACCTAATGACGCAACTCCTATATCATACGGCTTGAACTCACAGCTCGCAAAGGAAAACGGCAAGATTTACGAAAACGTTTACAAATCAGGCGGTCTCTATGGCGAGGCTATCGACCAGATTATCTTCTGGCTTGAAAAAGCTAATGCTGTAGCAGAAAACGAGGCTCAACGTAATTACACAAATTACCTTATAAATTATTACAAAACCGGCGACCTTAAAACTTGGGACGAATATAACATCGCATGGGTACAGGATTCTGTATCAACAATCGACTTTGTTAACGGTTTCATCGAAGATTATGGCGACCCAATGGGTATGAAAGCTACTTGGGAAGCTGTCGTTAACTTCAAAGACATGGAAGCAACAAAACGTGCTGAACTCATCAGCCAGAACGCTCAGTGGTTTGAAGACAACTCTCCTGTAGACGCTCGTTTCAAGAAGAAAGAATGTAAGGGTGTCACTGCTAAAGGCATCATCGTTACAACATTGGCTGGCGACTGTTTCCCAGCTCCTCCAATCGGAATCAATCTTCCTAACGCCGACTGGATTCGTAAGGACTACGGTTCAAAATCAGTTACAATCACTAACTTGATGGACGCTTACGACAAGGCCGCTCAGGAATCTCCAAAGAGCGTCTTGGCTGAGTTCGCTTACTCACAAGAAGAAATAGACCTCTGCAAGAAATATGGTTCACATGCCGATGTAGTACATACTGACTTGCACGAATGTCTCGGTCACGGTTCAGGACAGCTTCTTCCTACAACACAACCTAACGCCTTGAAAGAGTATAACTCAGCTCTTGAAGAATCACGTGCAGACTTATTCGGTCTCTATTATTGCGCTGATCCTATCATGGTTGAACTCGGCATCTTGCCTGACATGGAAGCATACAAAGCTGCTTATTCTAACTTTATCCGTAACGGTATTATGGGTCAGCTCTCACGTATCGAATTAGGAAAGAACGTGACAGAATCTCACATGCAAGACCGTAAGCTCATCTCAGAATGGTGCTACGAAAAAGGCAAGACTGATAATGTAATAGAAAAGAAAGTCAAAGACGGCAAGACATATTTCGTCATCAACGACTATGAAAAATTACGTGGATTATTTGCTGAACTTCTCGCTGAAATACAACGTATTAAATCAGAAGGCGATTATGAAGCTGGTAAGCAGCTCATAGAAACATACGCTGTTAAAGTAGATCCAGTATTACATAAAGAGGTAAAGGAACGTTACGATGCTTTGAACCTCAGACCTTACGGCGGTTTCATCAATCCTGACATCGTTCCTGTAGAAAAAGGCGGCAAAGTGGTTGATTACGTCATCAATTATCCAAGCGACTTCGTACAACAACACCTTGATTATGGCAAGGATTACGCTTTCTTGAAAGAAAACCACGCAGCACCAACACATCTCGTCGTTGATATGCTTTATGACTTCATTGATGGTTCATTGGCATGCGGCAACGCTGAAGAAGCTGTCAAGGAAGTAGTTAAATACATAAATGCACATCCAGAACAAAGAGTCATCTACATTACAGACTGCCATCCTGCAGATCACAGCTCATTCGTTGACTTCGGCGGTATCTGGCCATCACACTGCGTTGAAGGAACACGCGGCGGTGCGATACACGAGGCTTTTTATACAGATGTTATTAATGTAGCAAACCGTCCAGATCCAGCACGCAATATTTTCCGTAAGGGTTGCAAGCAAGACGAAGAACAATACTCAGGTTTCGAAGCTGTCAACAGCAATGGCGTCGCTTTGAAAGACTACGCTAATAAAGACGTCGTTGTCAGCGGCATCGCAACAGAATATTGCGTTAAGAACACAGTAGAAGAATTCCTCAACGCAGGACACAATATAGAACTTCTCAAATCAGGACTTGGCTATGTCGATTTTGAAGGACATAAAAAGACAATCAAGGAATTAGAGAAAGTTGTTACAGTTGTGGAATGATAGTGCTTTAATATGATTTCAAAAAGTAAGACCTCAGAATTTCTTCCGAGGTCTTCTTTTTTTAGGCGTAGAAAAAATAACGTTTAATGATATTTGGATTTTTTTAAATGTGATTTTGTTTGTTATCAATCATTTAATGATTTCTCTGATTTCTTTTCGGCTTTTTCTCTTTCTTTTCTTAATTTGTTGAGTTTCTTGTCGATGGCTTTTTGTTGTATCTTAGGATTATCGCCAGTAAACTTATATTCATCATAAATGTATTGACTTCTATCTTCATTGAATACATATATCAATCTGGCTGTTATCACATTGTTATATTGTTTTACGTTCTGCCATTCAATATCAGGTTCTCCGTTCACGAGATTATAATCTCTCTCTCTTATTGGCAACATAGAGTACTGATAGCGCAGGCCCATCTTTAATTTTTCATGTATTCTAAACTTTAATTCTGCTAATATACAAAAATCATAAAGATTGTATTTGTCTTCTCCTTGATAACTAATATTTATGTCGGTCTCTTTGCCGTGTTCGTATTCTTTCAAATATGAAAGCTTGCCTATCGACATACCAATACCAAAAGAAGTTATTTGTTTGTCAGTGAAATATATCATCAATGGAGTTTCTAAATAACTCATATATATGTCATATTCTCCCGTGATGCCGTTTTCAGTTTCGACGAATTGTTGAGCCTGATGCGAGCCTCTTTGGTTGAATGCAGCTTCTATGGCAATCTCAATGTCAAAGTTTCCTTTTTGATATACAGGAACTATTGCGCCAATGCCAGCATGTAATCCTATTCTATCGTAACCGTAAGCCTGATCTCCGTCAATTTGAGATAGGTTGAGGCCTGCAAATCCTTCTAATTTAACTATTTGAGCTTTAAGTTCTGTGGTGAATAACGACAAGAATACGCTCATTATCAATATTGCATATAATTTTTTCATATCAGCCTAATGTTCATGTTTTATAACGATATTTTTTACTTAATATTTTTCATGCTTAGACTTATTCTCTTTCTCTCTATATCTAATTCAGTTACAGTGACTTTAACTTTCTGATTAAGTTTTACGATTTCATTAGGGTCTTTTATGAATTGATTTGACATCTGGCTGATGTGAACCAATCCATCTTGATGAACGCCGACATCGACGAAGCAACCGAAAGCTGTGATATTAGTCACTATACCGACTAATTGCATTCCGACTTTAAGGTCGTTCATTGTGCGTATGTCTTTGTTAAATTCGAAGAATTCGAATGTCTTGCGAGGGTCGCGACCAGGTTTCTCAAGCTCGTTGATAATGTCGTTTATTGTCTCAAGACCGAAATCGTTTTCAATGAAATCTTTAGGATTTATCTTCGATATAAGTTCTTTATTTCCAATTAAATCTCTTACTTCAATATTGAGTTTCTTCGCCATTTTCTCTACAATGTGATAACTCTCAGGGTGTACAGCGCTTGCGTCTAATGGTTGCGCTGCATCGTGAATTCTCAAGAATCCAGCACATTGTTCATAGGCTTTTTCTCCGAGACGAGGCACTTTCAACAATTGCTTACGACTCTTGAAACCGCCATTTTCGTTACGATATTTTACTATATTGCTCGCAATCTGCGGACCGACACCACTGACGTATGACAATAATTGTTCACTTGCAGAATTAAGTTCAACACCAACGGCATTGACGCAGCTCTCAACTACATGTCCTAACTCTTCGTTAAGAAGTTTTTGATTTACATCGTGTTGATACTGTCCTACGCCTATTGATTTAGGATCTATCTTGACCAACTCGGCGAGCGGGTCCATGAGACGACGTCCAATGCTTACAGCGCCTCTCACAGTGATGTCATATTCTGGAAACTCGTCGCGAGCCACTTTTGATGCAGAATATACAGAAGCACCGCTCTCGTTAACCATCACAGCGACTATATCACGGTCGAATTTAATTCCTCTTATGAAATCTTCTGTCTCACGTCCAGCTGTGCCGTTGCCAATAGCAATAACTTCAATCTTATAAGCATTTACAAGAGAACGTATTTTATTTGTCGCTTGTCTGATTTCGTTTTGTGGTGGGTGAGGGTAGATGGTCTCGTTATGCAATAATGCTCCATATTCGTTGAGTATGACCACCTTACATCCGGTTCTGAAACCAGGATCCAAAGCAAGCACGCGTTTTTGTCCTATTGGAGCTGCTAATAAAAGCTGGCGTAGATTTTCAGCGAAGACTTTAATGGCTATTTCGTCAGCTTTTTCTTTATACAAAGTTCGTATTTCTGTCTCTAATGATGGTTCCAACAAACGTTTCCATGCGTCGTCGATGGCATCTTGAACCAAGTCGGTTGATGCATTGTCGGCCTTGATGAATATATTGTCGAGTTGCTTTAGGGCTTCTTCGTCGTTTATCTTCAGTTTCACCTTCAGCATTCCTTCAGCCTCGGCACGGAACATCGCCAACAAGCGGTGCGACGGAGCCTCGGCAATAGATTCCTTCCAGTCGAAATATTGCTGATATGTCTTGCCTTCTTCTTCTTTGCCCTTGACAATTGTCGAAGAGATAACTCCTTCTTTATGATAAATCTTACGGATGAGATTACGTCCTTTGATATTCTCTGAAATCCATTCTGCCATGATATCGCATGCGCCTTTAAGAGCATCTTTTGTGTTCTCAACACCTTTTTCCTTATCGATATATTTCTCGGCAAGTCCTTCAACGTCGTCGCTGTTTTGCGACATGATGTGTTTTGCCAAAGGCTCTAATCCTTTCTGACGTGCTATCTCTGCTCTTGTCTTGCGTTTAGGCTTATATGGAAGATAAAGGTCTTCTACATCTTGCAATGTCTTGGCGTTTTTAATGTTGTTTTCAAGTTCTGGAGTGAGTTTCTCTTGCTCAGCGATGGATTTCAAAACGGCTTCTTTTCTCTTTTCAAGCTCCTCTAATTGTTCGAGGCGTTTTTGTATTGCTGCCACGACTTCCTCATTCATCGTATTTGTCATTTCCTTACGGTATCGAGCGATGAATGGCACTGTGCAGCCTTCACTTAAAAGTTTAATAACATTTTCTGCAACTGTTAGTGTCACCGAAAATTCTGTAGATATATGCTTGCTAAAATCCATTTTTTTTAGTTTAAAGTTTAATGTTTAGGGTTTTGAGTAGTTTAAAGATTTAGTATTTTAGTGTTTAAAGTTGTTTAGTTTAATTGCTCATTGTTGATTTTCATTCCAAATACGCCACGAGGCTTCTGCTTGTTCATGCAACATTGTCATTCCGTTGTAAACTGCTGCTCCTTGCGCTTTGGCTTTTTTTATGAATAATGTCTCTTCAGGATTGTAAATCAAATCGATAAAAACATTATGCGATTCGATGGTCGAGTAGGGTAGTTCTAAACATTCATTAACATTTGGATACATCCCAACAGGGGTAGTGTTGATTATAATGGAATAAGGTTTAAAACCTGTAATATTTAGTTCCTCATAACCAATTCTAAACTCCTCACTCCTCACTCCTAACAGATATGGTTTCCTGCTAACTATCTTATACGGAATGCTTTTCTTGTTTAAAACATATTGAACTGCTTTGGAAGCACCGCCGCTACCCAAAACCAAAGCGCTTGTAGTCTTGTGGTCTTGTGGTCTTGTGGTCTTTTCCAACAATTTCTCAAATCCGATGACATCAGTATTAAATCCTTTCAATCTTCCGTCTTCATAAATCTTCACTGTGTTAACAGCTCCGACTTCCTTCGCTGTTACATCAATTTCATCAAGAAATGGAATGATTTCCTCTTTATATGGAACTGTGACGTTAAAACCTTTTAAGTTTTTATTTTCCTTAACAAAAGGAATTATGTCACTTATATTTTCAAGTTCAATATTCTGATAAGAATAATCAAGGTTTAAATCGGAAAACTTCTTTGTGAAATAATCCTTTGAAAAAGAATGTCCAAGCTTCTTTCCAACCAAACCATATACCTTATCAAAACTTTTCATATCACTACATATCCTTTAGACTTTAGACTTTAGTCATTACTCATTCGCTTTTCTTCGCCATCTTTTCTGTCAATACAATCAATGCTGCTCCTATAAGCATGATTACAAAAGCTATGGCGAAGTCTGTGTTTAATTCAGGCAAATAGTATTCATAACCTGTCACTTTAGCTTCGCTGCCGAAATATGTAATAACATCGTTTTTCCAAGGCCAGATAATTGGCATGCTGCCTAAGATGAAACCTGTTAAAACAGCAATTGTTATATCTCTGTAATTCTTGAAAATCCATGACAAAAGATGTGAGAAAGCGAGCAGACCTACAACGCCGCCAATTGCTACAGGAAGTAATATTTTAAGATTCAAGTCGTTAACAGCGTCAATCATGATGAGTTGATAATTTCCCATCAATACTAAAACGAAAGATCCTGACAGACCAGGAAGTATCATGCTGCATGTTGCAACAGCGCCGCATATCATCAAATAAATCAAATTGCTGTTTTCGTTGGCTGGTGTTCCGAATGCTATGAATAACGCAATTGCTGTTCCGATGATGAAAGATAAAATAACTTTCCAATTGAATTTTTCAATGGTTATGCCTACATAATATATTGATACTAAAATCATTCCAAAGAAGAATGACCACAAATATATTGGATATTCGGCAAATAAGAATTCAAATAATCTTGCAATTGAGAGAATGGCGACAAGCACTCCGCAGCCTACCGATACTAAAAACCATAAGTCAATGTGCTTGGCGAATTCTTTAAATTTTCCTGTGAAAAATAATTTGATAGCTGTCAGGTTACATGACTTTAACGCATTAATCAAACGTTCAAAGATTCCTGTTATAAGTGCGATAGTTCCTCCTGAAACTCCAGGAATGACATTGGCCGAACCAACGCCAAGTCCTTTAAAAAAATTGGCAATGTACTGATTCATATTAATTTAATTGTTGTTTTTATTTCTATATTCGTTAATTAGATTTACAATATTGTCGTTGTTTAAAATATAAGCCGGGTCAAAATCGATAAATTCTTGGACTCCATCTGTGTCAAGCTCTAATGCTTCTTCAAGATTCATAAGTCCTAATTGTTCTTCCTCATTTATGAAATTGATGAATGCCATTCTGTACAGCAAAGGAGCTTGTCGTCCAAGTCGTTCCAATCCTTTTTCGATATATTTTATCGCTTTGTCTATGTCGTCTAATAAAATATAAACTTCCATAAAGGCGATGTAAAGGTTTACATCGTATGGATAAAGTTCTTCTATTTCTTTCAGGTATTTGATGGAAGTCTTATATTTGCCTAATTTATTGTTTTCTTCAACGAGAACAAAAAGATAGTCGGTGTTGAAAGGAGCGAGTTCGTGCGCTTTTTTCAAAAACTTAACGGCCGATTTATGATTTTCATCTTCGCAGAAAACAAATCCCAAACCTGCGTATGCCTCGGCGATGTTCTCGTCAAGTTCCAAAGCCTTCTTGAAATTGTTTATAGCTTCTAATTTCATTCCGATTTTTGCGAGCGCCTCGCCGTAAAGGCAATACAGAATAGGTTTCTTCACATTGTTTCTGAATGCCTCTTCAACGATGTCTATCGTGTCTTGGTATTTGTCCAACTCATTGTTGATGGTTGCAATATTGACGTAGGCTTTTTCATAATGTTGGTCTATGGCAAGCGCGAACTCATATTGTTCGATGGCTTTTTCAAGAAGATGAAGTCTTAGATAACAGTTTCCCAACGACATCCATGCTGGAATGCTGTGAGGATTTTTGTCAATTTCTCCTTTAAGAAAATCCACGCTTTCAAAACCTCTGTCAAGGTAAAAATAACAGTTCATAATCTGCATATACTGTTCGCCATAATCCATGTTGTCGGTTATGCCTTTTTTGAGATAATAAAGCGCTTTTTCGTATTCTCTCAAAATCATGTATTCCGCACCTATAGAGCCGTATATGTCGGCGACGTTTTCGTTGTCACCAAGGAGTTTGATTGCTTTTTTATATGCAATTATTGATTCTTTGTGTTTATTGAGCAAGCCGTAACAATAACCCAAATTGACGTGATAGTCAGGATCTTCGGTATTGTTGTCTTCTTCTTTGAGATATTTTATGGCGTTGTGGGCATCTTGTACGGAGAGATATTTCTTCGCCATAATGTTATATATTACAGGACTTTCAGAATGATATTTCATAGCCATATCAGCAAGTATATTAATTTTTTCAATATCATCATGCTGAATGTAATAATCAATCATTATGTTCAATTCGTCAACGTCAAAATATGAAAGTCTATCGTTTTCAAGCTGATTTTCAAATCTTTCAATCAATTCCTGAATCTCATAATCATCTAAAAAACTATCATCATCAAATCCCATATCTTTTTTTTGCAAATTTAAGAAAATCTATGTTATCTTTGCAAAAAAATAAAAACATTATGCCTTTAATTAAATCTATATCGGGATTCCGTGGAACTATCGGTGGAAAGGCTGACAATGGCCTTACACCTATTGATATTGTAAAACTTACATCTTCATTTATATGTTTAATCCGTCGTTCTGGCGTAAGTCGTCCTCGCATCGTTGTTGGACGTGATGGCCGTCTTTCTGGAACAATGGTAAATCAGTTGGTTTGCGGCAACTTGCAGGCTATGGGTGCAGATGTCATCGACATCGGATTGAGCACAACTCCAACAGTTGAAGTTGCTGTCACTGAAATGAAGGCTGACGGCGGTGTTATCCTTACCGCAAGTCATAACCCAAGAGAATGGAACGCTCTTAAATTATTGAACAATAAAGGCGAATTTATTTCTAAAGAAGATGGCGAATGGCTGCTCGAAAAAGCTGCTGCCGACGATTACGAATTCGCTTATATCGATGAGATTGGAACTTATTCCGTTGAAAATGACTGGATTGAACGTCATGCCGACATGGTTTGCAATCTTCCTTTGGTAAATAAAGAAATCATCGCTAAAGCTAATCTTAAAGTCGTTGTCGATGCTGTTAACTCAACAGGTGGAATAGCAATTCCAATGTTACTCAGAAAATTAGGCGTCAATGATATTATTGAACTCAATTGCGAAGTTACCGGTAATTTCGCTCACAACCCAGAACCTCTCGCAGCTCATTTGGTCGAGACTTGCGCTAAGGTGAAAGAAAGCGGCGCCGACTTTGGCATCGTCGTTGACCCTGATGTTGACCGTCTCGCTTTCATCGATGAGAAAGGCGAAATGTACGGTGAAGAATACACTCTCGTTACAATCGCTTCATATATTTTACAGCATAAAAAAGGCAATACAGTTTCAAACCTCTCTTCAACAAGAGCTTTACGTGACGTAACACAACAATTTGGCGGTGAATATTTTGCAGCTGCTGTCGGCGAAGTGAATGTAGTGGAGAAAATGAAAGAAGTTAACGCTGTAATCGGCGGCGAAGGCAATGGCGGTGTTATCTATCCAGAATTGCACTACGGTCGTGACGCTCTCGTCGGCGTAGGCCTTTTCCTCACTTATCTCTGCGAATCACAATGCACTTGCTCTGAATTGAAATCCAAGTTCCCATTATATTATATGTCTAAGAACAAGATTCAATTGGATGCATCTACAAATGTTGACATGATTTTAGAGAAAATAGCCGATAAGTTTAAAAATGAAAAAGTCACAACTATCGACGGTGTGAAAATCGACTTTGAAGAAGGCTGGGTTCATCTTCGTAAATCAAACACTGAACCTATCATCAGAGTCTATTCTGAAGGTAAGACAGAAGCTGAAGCAGAACGTTTTGCACAAATCATGCTTGATGAAGCTAAGAATTTCTAATCTGCTTATTGGTTTTTTGTAAAATGTCTAACAATAACAAGAAAAAGAAAAGTCGCCGCAGGAATTACAAATATCATGCGGTGACTTTCAAATTGACATCAGGGCAATATAAATCGTTAAGAAATTATTGCAAGGCGAGAAGAACCACGCCAATAAAACTCATCAAGAAAAGCATTGAACGCTTCATTTCTCATTACGAATATGAAGTGCCTAAAGAATTATACCTTACTGAAAACCAACTCGACCTCTTTGATATAGAAGAGTTTAATGGATAATGACAAAAGACTAAAGGTTGCAAATTCTGAATCCCTCTGTCACTCTGTACCTCTAAAACCTCATCATCCTTTATTATACGGAATCCTATTTGCGATTGATCTTCCCAATGTCACTTCGTCGGCGTATTCTAAAGCATCTCCAACGGAAATGCCTTTTGCAATTGTCGTTATAGTTCCGTTAAAATCTTTTAACACTCTTGATAGATAGAAATTCGTGGTGTCGCCTTCGATGGTCGCAGGCAATGCTAAAATTATTTCTGTAATATTTTCTTTGTTAGCTCTTTCCAAAAGCTCGTTGATTCTTAAATCATTGGGAGAAATTCCTTCTATTGGATTTATTATTCCGCCTAAGACATGATACAATCCGTTGAAAGAACATGTACGTTCTATTGCAAGAACGTCTCTCATGTCTGCAACGACACATAAGATGTTTTCATCGCGTTTTGGATTGGAACAAATTGAGCATATAGGTTCGTCGCTTATGTTATAGCAGCGTCGGCATAAAACTATGTTATTTCTCATGTCGTTCAACGACTTGCATAACTGTTCAGTCTTGATTTTCTCTTCTCCTAACAAATGTAAAGCCAATCGTAAGGCTGTCTTTTTTCCTATGCCTGGTAATTTCGATAATTCATCAACTGCTTTTTCCAATAAAATGGAAGAATACTCTGCCATAACTAACAACTTTTTCTGCAAAGATACGTTATTTCTTAAAACTTTTTAACTTTGCAAAAAAAATCAGATCATGAAAAAAATATCATCTTTAATAATTTTAACATTAACAATATTTTTCAGTCTTTCTTTAGGAAATCTCAATGCGCAAAATAATTATAACAAGACTGATAATCAAGGAAGAAGACAAGGCAAATGGATTGATTTCCATGAAAATGGAAGTATAAGATATACAGGAGAATTCAAAAACAACGAACCGGTAGGTGAGTTCATTTATTATTCGGAGGATGGAACTTTATTTGCAAAAAACAAGCATATAAAAAAGACGCATATCTGTGAGTCTGAGATATATTCACCTGAGGGCAATATCATAGCGAAAGGAAAGTATTGTGACAAGAAAAAAATTGACAAATGGGAATATTTCAGTGAAAAAAATGGAGCTCTTATCTTGGTGGAAAATTATGAAAACGGCAAGATTATTGGAAAAAGCATCGCTTATTCACCAATAAATCAAGCTGTTATTGAAGAAACAGAATACGTTGACGGATTGAAGAACGGTGTTTATAACAAATATTACGACAACGGAAAAATTATGGTAAAAGCCAATTATAAAAACGACATTCTTGATGGAGAATATGCTTCATATTATCCCAATGGCGTTGTTAAAGAAGAAGGTTTATTCTCTGAAGGACAGAAAGTTGGCGAATGGAAAACCTACGACATGGAAGAAGGACTTCTCTCTGTTGATGTCTATTCTGGAGATTTGGAATAAGACCACAAGACAAAGAGACTACAAGACTACAAGTTTTTTTGTGATGGAGTTTTCATCAAAAAAACAATTTCGTGTTATTTCGTGAAGATTCGTGGACGGTTAGACTTTTCTATACGTGAAGATTAGTAGATAATATTTGCTGAATATCAGAGAGTCTTTCTATTATTCTGTGTCCTTTGGCTTTTAGTCGTTGTTTTGACACGTGGCCGCCGCTGTAAAGGATGCAATCGAAGCCGCATTGTTCGGCCACTTCGGCGTCGTGTAGCGTGTCGCCAATCATAAGGCACTCCACAGGATTAAGATTTAAATCTTTGATGACTTGTTTTCCCATTGAGACTTTTTCTCTTGCGAAATCGTCTTTTATTCCAAAAATTCCATCAAAGAAATCATAAACTCCGGCGTTTCTTATCATCTTTTTCAGATTGCCGTCTTCCATAGCTGAAAGCACGATTTGCCGATGTGAATTTTCTTTAAGAAATGTAAGTGTTTCTATCACATCTGGAAACAGCTGCGTAGTATGTTCGCCAGCATGATAGAGAGCCATATATTGTCTTGCTGGTATCTCAAAAGGCTCATTGTTGAAGTCGAAGCCAGCTTCTTTATAATAATCTATTACTGGAAACTTGAATATTTCCTTGTATCTCTCAACGCTTAAAGTCGGGAGATTTCTGTCTTGTAACAGAGAATTAGTTGCTCCGAGCGATAATTCAAGGTCGTTGAGCAAGGTGCCGTTCCAGTCCCAGATTATAGTCTTATACATCAGCGGCAGTGTTTGGTGTAGTCTTCCATATTAGGTCTGCCTTTGGCTTCAGCGATCTTGAAATAATAGCATGCCATGTCGTAATCGCTTATGCTTCTGTAATATATGCCAATATTGAAATAAGCTTGAAGATAATCTGGATTTAGCTCAATTACTTTAAGATAATCCTGCAATGCTGCATCTTTTTGGAAGATATTGTATTTTGCGCAGCCACGATGGAAATAGGCTTCAAAGTTTTCTGGGTTGTATTTTATGGCTTGGTCGAAATATTCAATAGACTCTTCAAATTGAGAGTGATAAAGATAGTCAACACCCTTGTCGCATAAGTTCCTTGATTTTTCAGGATTGTTGCTGCAACTTACCAAGAATAATACTATACCTAATGTTATAATTTTTAATGCTTTCTTCATTTTTTTTTTTGCAAAGATAATAAAAAATATGAATTAGGAGTTGAGGGAAAATTAAAAATAAAGCCAGTATGCGCTGAAGTTTCCTTGTGAGTCGAGCATAACAGCGGGCATAGGAATCTTAATGAAACTTAACACTTTTAATGCAGTTTCAAGGAATTTGTTGTTTGTAGGTATTCTTGTTAAATCGATGTCGGGAGAGACTACAAATTGTCGTGTTCTTGTGAATTCTGGAACAGCTTCTCCATTGTAATACTTGTTGTTATAAACGGCGCCTGTCATGCCTGATGCGCTATATCCCAATGCAAGATTTATCCATGATGGGAATTTCGATTCGTCATTAAGTAGTAATGACTTGAGGTTGAAAGAAAGCCAGATAGTTTGTCCGTTATAATCTTTTAACATTTTTTCTGGGAGAGTGTTTCCAAGTAAGTTCGGACAGTATTGTGGAAACTGTGTGTTGTGATAAGAATATTTCATAGATATTCTCTGTTCGTTCCAGAGAGCCTGTTGTCCCATAAACAAGCCTGTGCCCAAAATATTAGCGGTCATATCGCCCCATGAGAATCCCCAGCCGGAAGAGAAACCGTCGAAGATTTCTACTGTGGTAAGGAAAAGCAATCCCATTGGACCACCGTACAAATTGGCTTTTTTCTCGTCACATCCTGCAAGTCGGAGCGCTTCGTAACCAAGCATGCCCACATAATAAGAAGTCATGGTGTGACCTATTTTGTCCATCTGAAGCCAATTGCTGTTGTCGTTGTGAAAGTGAAACGCCTCTTGTGGATAGCCTGCATACCAAAGAAAATAGAGTCCGCTCATTGTGCTTGCATATAAGGCGGTTTCTGCGCCAATAAGGATTTCTATGTTTCTGTTAATGTTTTTTAATGAATCGTTTTGAATTAGCAGACTATCTTGCGAAAACGACCTCAAGGAAAGAAAGAGCAGTAGTGTTAAAGCGAGGCTCTTTAACTTTGGATTTTGAGTTTTGTCCCTATAATATGACTTTTGTGAATTTATCATCGCTATTTTATCCTATGATGCCCGAAATTATTTTGACATTGATTGTTATTTCCAAATCTTCATTTTGTTCAATGCTTTTCTATATTTTTCAGCATTTCTGTTATGTTCGCTCATGTTTCTTGCAAAGACATGATACCCGGAAAGGTCATCTTTAGCGCAGAAATAGAAGTATTTATGCTGTTCTGCATTTAATACAGCATCTATTGCAGCGATGGAAGGAATACATATCGGTCCTGGAGGAAGTCCTATATATTTATATGTGTTATAAGGCGACTCTATTTCTTTGTGTACGTCCAATACTCTTTTTATCTCGAAGTCGCCGTGTGCGAACACCAAAGTGGGGTCGGCCTGAAGCAGCCATCCTTTTTTCAATCTGTTGATATAGACTCCAGCGATACGTGGCATTTCTGAAACTTTTGCGGTTTCTTTATCCACGATAGATGCCAGAATGCTTACTTCAACAGGTGTCATATTTAAAGTATCGGCTTTCTTTAATCTTTCTTCGTTCCAGAATTTCTTATACTCATTTGTCATTTTTTCAACAAATTCATCGGCGTCGATATTCCAGTACAGTTCGTAGGTGTTTGGTATGAATAAGGATGCAACACTATTCTCGTTGAATTCCATTTCTTTGAGAGCGGCGCTTTCTTTGAGAGCGGCCAGCAATGAAACGGAGTCCATCTCGAGTTGTTCGGCAACACGTCCAGCAAATTGCTCGATGGTTCTTATATTATTGAAGGTGAATTTCACCGGAGTCTGACTTCCGGAACGAAGCGTGTTCAGAAGCCTGTTGTTGTTCATGTTATTGACAATAACATAATGTCCCGATTTAATATATTTAGGATAATCGAGTTTCTTGGCGAGCCATTCAAAAGACTTTTGATTTATGATGATGCTGTCTGAATAAAGTTTCTGTTTTATCGCTTCGAAGTCATCGTTAGAATATATGTAAAGAGACACTTTTTCACCATTAGGAATCAATACGTTAGGAAAGATGATGGCTTTATACATTCTTACGAATATGAATACTGCTATCACCGTTAAAACAGACAGCGTCAGAAATATATAACGTTTTATTTTCTTCAATTTATTGACTTGTTTTTCATGAAGTGATCTTATAGTTTCCATCAGAAGTTTTCGTTTATAAGTTGAAATTCAATCTCGTCGATAAATCCTTGAGGCGTTCTTATCCATTCTTTTCTGTATCCGCATTGTTCAAATCCTGCTTTCTTGAAAAGTTTGAGGCTATCGGCATTTAGAACATCTATGAGGCAATAAATTTGTTTAAGCATAAGTATGTCGAAGCAATAGTCTATCATAAGTTCAAGAGCTTCATGCGCATAGCCGAGTTTTCTGTATTCTTTCTGTAATAATATTCCGATGCCTGCTCTGAAATGAACCGGATCGAAATCGTAAATGTCGATGCAACCTATCTCGGTGTTGTCTTCTTTTCTTTCGATGATGAATCGCATCTGACGGTTAGCGAACAGGTCGTTGTTTCCGAGCAGAAACTGTTCAATCTGATATAAGGAATAAGGGACGTAAGTCTCGCTCACACGCCATATTTCCTGGTCGTTTTCCCATTGATATATTAAAGCGGCGTCTTGAGGTTCGGCCGCTCTTATTATTAAGTTTTCGTTCTGAGCAAACATTGGTTTAAAATTTATGCAAAGATAAACATTCCGTCAAAAACATGTGTAGCCGGACCTGTTAAAACTACGTTTTTGAAAGTGTTGTTTTCCTTGTCGAAACGTACGTTAAGTTTCGCAATCTGTGTATGTATGTCAATATCATTGCCACCAAACCAGAGCGATGCCGCCATTGCGGAAGCTGTCACTCCAGTGCCGCAGGCCAAAGTCTCGTCTTCAACGCCTCTTTCGTATGTCCTGATATGAATATTTCCATTATAGTTCAAGAGAAAATCCACATTGACGCCATCGGAGGAAATGTTTTTGTCATAACGTATCTCGGCTCCTGTATTTTTGACATCCAAATCTTTAAGATTATTAACTTTTTTAACGTAATGAGGTGAGCCTGTGTCAATCAAGAGAGAATCGTCGGTAAGCTTATAAGACAAAATGTCACGCATCGACAATTCTACAAGATATTCTCCAGAAGAAATTTCATTTACTTTCGCTTTATGAATTCCATCGACGGCTTCATAAACAGCTTCGTTTTTTATTATGCCTTGTTGGTGCGCAAAAGCAGCTATGCAACGGCCTCCATTGCCGCAGAAAGTACTCTCCTTGCCATCACAATTATAGTATCTCATCCTAAAATCATGATTATCAGAAGACATCAAGATAATAAGACCGTCGGCGCCTATTCCAATACGTCGGTCACACATTTTAAATATTAATTCTTCCGACAATACTAATTCATTTTTTATTGCGTTTATCATGATGAAATCGTTGCCGGCACCATGAAATTTGCTGAAATTAATGTAATGATTTTCAGATGTATTCATAAAAATATTCTTGTTTTAAAACTAAAATGTTTTGGCAGGAATTTTGAATGTAAAAATAGTAATTTTTTAAAAACAAACCAATATCGAAAAAAGAATCTTTACTTAACAAAGATTCGGGACGGCGTCACCCGAGGAGTGGAACAAGAGAATGTATGACGTCATTTTATTAACTAACTAATTTTTAAAACATGAAAAGCAAAACTAAGTTTTTATTCGTAACTCTTAGCGTATTATTTGCGGCTATGAGCGTGCTTATCATCAACCTTTATTTTTCGCAACGTGAGATGAAAAAATCTCTGGCAGATGCAAAATCGCAACAAGTATTGTCAAATGACGAGACTACACCTTTTTTAAGAGCGGCATTTTTGCCTAATGAAGATGGCGAGAGTTTCGTGGATGCAGCAGAAAATACGGTCAACACCGTGGTTCACATCAAGACTGAGATAGTGTCAAAAGGCAACAGCTATTATGACTTCTTCGGTTCTTTGTTAGAGCAGATTTACGGAGGACAGATGCAAGTGCCAAATAATGTGTCGATAGGATATGGTTCTGGCGTCGTCATTTCCCCTGACGGTTATATCGTTACTAACAATCACGTTGTTGAAGGTGCAAGTAAAATAGAAGTGACTTTCAACGACAAACATAAGAGGACCGCAACAATAATAGGCAATGATCCAAGCACCGATTTGGCTTTGATTAAAGTCGATGCCAACGATTTGGAATATCTCACTTTCGCCGATTCCGACAAAGTAAGGGTAGGAGAGTGGGTGCTTGCAGTAGGCAATCCTTTCAATTTGGCATCAACAGTGACAGCTGGTATCGTAAGTGCCAAAGCACGTAACATCAATATATTAGGTGACGGCAGCACGATAGAGTCGTTCATTCAGACCGACGCTGCCATCAATCCTGGCAACAGCGGCGGCGCTCTTGTCAATATGGATGGTAAACTTGTTGGTATAAACGCTGCAATAGCTTCTCGTACTGGAAGTTATGAAGGATATTCTTTCGCTATTCCTTCTAATATTGTCAAAAAAGTCATAGAAGATTTCTTGCAATATGGAGCTATACAAAGAGCTTATCTTGGAGTAAGTATTGCTGAAATAACAGAAGAATTTGCAAAGGCGAAAGGCATTGAAGTTACATCGGGTGTTTATGTGCTGGAGACAAGCGAAAATGGCGGGGCTAAATCCGCAGGCATTAAAAAAGATGATATCATATTAAGCATCAATAATATAAGTGTGAACTCCAATTCACAGCTTATTGGAGTTGTCGGACAATACAGACCTGGCGACAAGGTGAATGTCAAGATTGACCGTAAAGGAAATATAATAGTGAAAGAAGTGACTCTCAAGAACTTGGAAGGAACGGAAGAGATGCATAAAGATACAGACAGCTTCTATAATGAAGTCTTGGGAATCAAGGCGCAGTCTTTGCCATCCTCATTGAAGAGCGAACTCGGAATCAATCATGGATTGAAGATAGTTGAAGTAAAAGACGGAATATTCAAGCAAAAAGGAATAAGCAACGATTTTATAATATTATCAGTGAATTATCAGAAAGTAAGCTCCGAAAATGACCTCATAAAAGCATTGAGCAATGACAGAAATGGCAAGATTCGCATCGAAGGAATCAATTCGACTGGCACTTACAACATAACATTCGAGTTTTATAGATGATATTTGAACTAAGAACTTTGAACTAAGGCCATTGTATTCATTGGAGTTAAACAGCCAAAAGCCAACGGTTCAAAGAAAAAAAAGAGTTTAATAAAACATTTCTGTAACAACATTGTTTAAGTAGTAGTAATAAAATATATGAGGCAGTTAAAAATTTCAAAATCAATTACCAATCGTGAGTTGGCGTCGCTCGACAAATATCTTGCCGACATTGCGAGAGAAGAACTGATTTCACCGGAAGAAGAAGTAGTTCTTGCGCAGAAGATAAGAGCTGGCGACGAACAAGCTTTAGAGAAATTGGTAAGAGCAAATTTAAGATTTGTTGTTTCCGTGGCGAAACAATATCAGAATCAGGGAATCAGTTTGCCTGATTTGATTAATGAAGGTAATGTGGGACTGATAAAAGCGGCGCAGCGTTTTGATGAAACAAAAGGCTTTAAATTCATATCATACGCAGTGTGGTGGATACGTCAGTCAATCCTACAAGCTGTGGCGGAACAGTCACGATTAGTGCGACTTCCATTAAACCAAGTCGGTTCTTTGTCGAAGATAAAAAAGACATCATCGCGTCTCGAACAGTTGTATCATCGACAACCGACAATAAAGGAAATCGCTGAAGAGCTTGACCTTCCGGAACATAAAGTGATTGCGGCCTTCCGTATGAATACTAAGGAGGTCTCAATGGATGCTCCTGTAGGAGAAGATGATGACATGTCGTTGATTGATACAATCATCCCAGAAGGAGCAAGGTCGGCCGACTATAATATAGTCCGCAAACTCGACAATGCAGAGATACATCGTTCTATGTCGATATTGACCGACAAAGAGCGAGAGATTATCAATCTCTACTTCGGCATTGACGCTACACACAGCTACACTCTTGAAGAGATAGCTTACAGACTTGACCTTACAAGAGAACGTGTCAGACAGATTAAAGACAAGGCTCTCAAGAAGTTAAAACAAAATCCGAGCAAAAACCTGCTTAAAATGTATTTGGATTGTTAAGTCAAAAGACAAATGGCAAAAGGCTAAGAGTTAAAGTGTAACCCTTGGCCTTTTGCCTTTAACCATTAGCCTTTAGTCCCTTTAATCCCTATAAAAAATAAAATTAAAAACTCTTTCATTTCTCAATAAAGTTTTGTAATTTTGCAAACCGTTGCGACGTACAGATACGTCTGTTAAATACTTTATTTTTAAAAAAAACTTTTTTTCATGAAAAAGACTAAATACATTTTTGTGACAGGAGGCGTTACGTCATCCTTAGGTAAAGGTATTATTTCCTCATCATTAGCCAAGTTGTTGCAAGGCAGAGGATTTTCTGTAACTATTCAAAAACTTGACCCATACATCAACATCGATCCGGGAACATTGAACCCATACGAACATGGTGAATGTTATGTGACAGAAGATGGTGCAGAAACAGACCTCGATCTCGGTCACTATGAAAGATTTTCAAACACAGCAACATCTCAAGCAAATAGCGTCACAACAGGTAGAATATACCAAAGCGTTATCAACAAAGAAAGAAAAGGAGAATACCTTGGTTCAACAGTACAGGTAGTTCCTCATATCACAGATGAAATCAAGAGATGTGTCAAATTGCTCGGTCACACTGGAAAATACGATTTCGTTATCACAGAAATAGGCGGAACTGTCGGTGACATCGAATCATTGCCATTCGTTGAAGCTATCCGTCAAATGCGCTGGGAAATGGGACAAGACTCAGTGGTTATCCACCTCACTTTGGTTCCATATTTATCAGCTGCTCAAGAGCTTAAAACCAAGCCTACACAGCACTCAGTAAAATCATTGCAGGAACAAGGTGTTCAGCCAGACATCATCGTATGCCGCTGTGAAAAACATCTTTCAGAATCTATCAAGTCAAAGATAGCTTTGTTCTGTAATGTTGAAAAGACTTCTGTCATTGAATGTATCGACGCTGAATCAATATACGATGTTCCTGTATTGATGATGAACGAAGGCCTCGACAGAGAAGTTCTCAGAAAGACTAACACAGAATACGAAGGCGAAGCTGACATAGAAAACTGGAAACAATTCTTGCAACGTCTCCATAATCCTAAACATGAACTCACAGTAGCTTTGGTCGGTAAATACGTCGAATTGAAAGACGCTTACAAGTCAATTCGTGAAGCTTTGATTCACGGCGGTGTCGCTAATGAGACAAAAGTTCATATCAAGAGCATCCATAGCGAAGAGATTACAAGAGAAAACGCAAAAGACATTCTCGCAGGTGTTGACGGCATCTTGGTAGCTCCAGGCTTCGGAAGTAGAGGTGTTGAAGGAAAAATCAATGCAGTAGAATACGCTCGCGTTAACAATATTCCTTTCATGGGTATCTGCCTCGGCATGCAATGTGCTGTTATCGAATTCGCAAGAAACGTACTCGGATATAAAGACGCCCATTCACGCGAAATGGACACTGATACCAAACATCCGGTCATCGACATCATGGCAGAACAAAAGAACGTAACTAACATGGGCGGAACAATGCGTCTCGGAGCTTATCCTTGTAAAGTAACAGAAGGTTCAAATCTTCACAAGGCATACGGAGAGACACTCATCTCAGAACGTCACCGTCATCGTTACGAATTCAACAACGCATATATCGAAGAATTCAAGAAACACGGCATGAATATTACAGGTGTAAACCCAGACACTAATCTCGTAGAGGTAGTTGAAGTTGAAGGCCATCCTTGGTATGTGGCTTCACAATATCACCCAGAATATAAGAGCACAGTGGCAAAACCACATCCTATGTTCGTCGGTTTCGTAAAAGCCATGCTCGAATATAGCGGAAAATAATCAATAAAACGTCAAATTTTATCATTGAAAAAACAAGTGCAAAGTAATGTAAATATTTTATTTATGTTACTTTTGCACGTTAAATAATAAGCTTAAATATATGGATAAAAATTCTCTTATTGGTATCATCTTGATATTAGGAGTGTTGATTGGTTGGTCTGTATGGATGACACCATCAAAAGAAGAACTTGCACAACAACGTCACGTTCAGGATTCTATTAACAGAGTGAAAAGAGAACGTTTCGTGAAAGACTCTATAAGCATGGCGGAAGCTATGGCTGCAATGAACCCAACAACAGAAAAGACTGACAACGGTTCATACACAGAACGTTACGCACAATATGGTTCTTTCGCTAACGCATCAAAAGGCGAAGACAAAACATGGGTGCTCGAAAACGAATTGCTGAAAGTTGACCTCTCATCAAAAGGCGCTTACGTCAAGACAGTAGAACTCAAAGACTACAAAACTTACGACTCACTTCCATTGATTGGTTTCGATGATGAAACATCACGATTCAACCTCGAATTCATCGCCGACGGCAAAGGCATCAATTCATACGACCTTTACTTCGAACCTTATATCAACGGTTACCCTTACGAAGGTGATGAAACAATCAATATCGAAACTAAAGATTCATTGATATTTTCTTTGCGCGCCTATGCCGCTGACTCAGAAGGCAACAAAAGCTTAGACAAATATTTGGAATATCGCTATACAATGTACAAAGACCAATATATGGTTGGTTTCGACATTGTTACAAACAACCTTAAAGGCATCATTCCTGCAAATACTCGTTTCATGACAATGGACTGGGCTGTCGATGTTCTTAAACAAGAAAAAGCAAGCGACCGCTTAAACTTTGAAACAATATATTATATGTATTCCAACAACGACGTAGAGGCATTGTCTAAGACAGAAGTCGCAAAGGAAGAAAAAGAATTGAATTCAGGCGTGAAATGGATTTCATTCAAACAAAAATTCTTCAGCTACGCACTCATCTCAAAAGATAGCTTCGATGACGCTTTCGTTGAATTACATACTAAATCAAGACCTTCTAACTCACGTTACCAAAAATCAATGAGTGCCGTTATCGATGTTCCTTTCGACGGCTTGAATGAAGATAATAAAATAGAATTGTCATATTACTTCGGACCTAACAGCTTTAAAGTCATGAAACAATATGACTTACATCTCGAAGATCAAATCCCTCTCGGCGGCAAATTGATTTCTTGGATTAACAAATATATCGTTATCAACGTATTCAATTGGTTGGGACATTATGGATGGAGCTACGGTGTAGTAATCTTGGTATTGACTCTTATCATCAAAATATGTTTGATGCCTATCGCATTCAAATCATATATGTCATCAGCTAAGATGCGCGTACTGAAACCAGAAATTGATGCTATCAACGAGAAATATCCTAAGCAAGAAGACGCCATGAAGAAACAGCAGGCTGTCATGGATTTATACAAAAAAGCAGGCGCAAGTCCTACATCTGGATGTCTTCCAATGTTATTGCAATTCCCAATCTTGATTGCGATATTCCGTTTCTTCCCATCAAGTATCGAATTACGTCAACAATCATTCTTATGGGCTGAAGACTTGTCAACATACGACAGTATTTTGGACTTGCCTTTCAACATTCCATTCTATGGCGACCACGTCAGTTTGTTCACATTATTGATGACTGCATCAACATTGCTTTATACATATATCAATAATAAACAAATGGAACAGGCACAAGGCAATCAAGCAATGCCAGGTATGAAGATGATGATGTATATTATGCCAATCATGTTCCTCGGTATCTTCAATAGCTACTCAGCTGGTTTGAGTTACTATTATCTCTTGGTCAACTTGTTCACATTCTTGCAAATGTACATCTTCAAAGTTTGTATCAACGAAGACAAATTACGTGAACAAATAGAAAAAGCTAAGAAAAGACCTGTCAAGAAATCTAATTTCCAAAAGAGATTGGAAGAAATGCAGAAACAACAACAGCAACAAATGAGAAGATAAAATAAAGACTACAAGCCTACAAGGCTACAAGTGCTTGTTGACTTGTGGTCTTTAATAAAACCAAATCATTTCTTAAACGTTTTAATGTATTGAAAATATGGCAATATGTTAAGACGTTTATTTTTATTAATAATAATGATTAATATTTCATTTTTGCTTCATGCTGAAGGTGATGATTTGTCGGTCGGTGTGACTAACAGTCCGCCATTTATCATCATTGAAGATGAGGAGATAAGCGGTCTCACCATAGATTTGTGGAATGTTATTTCTGATTCATTAAACATTGACTATCATTTCGTTCAAAATGATTTCAATGATGTTATGACAAACATTTATGAAGGTGAAGTCAATATTTCCATTGCACCTATGGCGATAAACTCGTCTCATGCCGACAGCACTTTCTATACGCAGCCGTTTTATATCACCTCGATGTGCGTCGCCATTGAAAACCATTACGAATCAGGATTCGTGACGATAGTGAAGAATCTATTTTCTATTGCTTTTCTAAAGACTATCGGCCTGCTGCTTTTCATCAATATATGCATAGGAACACTGATATGGCTCGCCGAGAGAAAAGAGAATCCTGCTTTCAACGATAAACTTAACGGTATCATAGACGGATTTTGGTGGTCGTGGGTGACGATGACGACAGTAGGCTACGGAGATAAATCGCCTTTGAGCAAAAACGGTAAAATTCTCGCAACGATATGGATGCTCGTCGCAATTCTTATAATAAGCGGCTTCACGGCGACTATATCTTCCGAACTTACAACGAAGAGATTGCAAAACAATGTTAGTAATATTCACGACTTGCATAAAATGAAAGTGGGTTGTCTCGAAGGAAGAAATACAGCAATTTATTTGGATTTCAAACATATAACACACAAGAAATACAATACTTTTGACGAAGCCTTCGATGCTTTGGAAAAAGGAGAGATAAACGCATTGGTAGATGAAGGTGCTACATTAAACTATTATTTCAAGAAATATGAAAAAGATATGATGAAAAAAATAACGCTTATAGAACTGCCGAACAACAAAGAATATTATTGTTTTATGTCGTCACAGCCATATCTCGTGAATAAGATAAACCCGTATCTGCTTGGTTTTCTGGAGTCGGAGCAGTGGAACAGGCTGCTGAGAAAATACGGACTTTCGGAGTGAATCTCCACGTATCACAAGTATTTGCACGTATCTTTTATTTGTTATTGTCATAATTTTGAGTCTGTTGTCTTTAATTTGGGCGTTCCGGCTTTGCCGTCGGGCTTTCCGCTATATCTTTGCTCCGCTCCGCTTCGCAAAGGATGCCGCTCCAATCCCTAACGCTTTGGCGATGGAAGTAGCGTTTTTATACCTAGATTTTTCGTAATCCATAAGGCGATACCTTACGCTATATCTGTTTCGCCCTTTCAGGGCTCACTGCCCAAAGCCCACAGCTTACAGCAAAAAAGTTCAAAAGCCTTAGCTAAAATTCACTTCCATCGTTTATAGTTAAATCTGTCAGACTGCCGCCTCGGCTAAATAGCGTTAAGAAATTTCATTGTTGAAGCGGTTAAGACAAAAATACTGTCTGAGCGAAGCGAGTTTATTTTTGTCCAGCGAGAACGATAAAATTTTAGCAGATTTATCCGCAGCGGCGAGCTTTTTTGAAGCGACCCCAGAAGTTTGGACAAAAAACTTTTGGGGTTTCTTTATGCGTAAAAAACATGATTACAAAGCATTGCTCAAATATATGAGGATGTTAGAAGGTGGTTATTCTTTCA
>JAZQVL010000048.1:0-2133 GCA_045631805.1 Bacteroidales bacterium
TACTATCATCGAATCAGCATTGGACAAAGGCCGCGGTTATGTAGCTAAAATCATGGTTCAAGACGGTACTCTTAAAGTCGGTGACATGGTTCTCGCTGGAACAACATACGGCAAGGTAAAAGCTATGTTCAACGAACAAAACAAAGCTGTCAAGTCAGCAGGTCCTTCTACACCTGTATTGATGTTAGGTCTCAACGGTGCTCCACAAGCTGGCGACAACTTCAACGTTTTCGATGACGAAAAAGAAGTCAAATCAATCGTTTCACGTCGTCAACAATTACAAAGAGAACAAGGCTTGCGTACTCAAAAGCATATCACTTTGGACGAAATCGGAAGACGTATCGCTATAGGCGACTTCAAAGAACTCAACATCATCGTTAAGGCTGACGTTGACGGTTCATCAGAAGCTTTGGCAGACTCATTGTTGAAACTCTCAACACAAGAAGTACAAGTCAACGTTATCCACAAGTCAGTCGGCGCTATCAGCGAATCTGACATCTTGTTGGCTTCTGCATCAAACGCTATCGTTGTCGGTTTCAACGTACGTCCTACACTTCAAGCAAGACGTCTCGCAGAGAAAGAAGAAATCGATATTCGCCTCTACTCTATCATCTATACAGCTATCGAAGAAATCAAGTCAGCTATCGAAGGTATGTTGGCTCCAGAAATCGAAGAAGTTGTTACATGTAACATCGAAATCAGAGAAGTCTTCAACATCAGCAAGGTTGGACGCATCGCAGGTTGTATGGTTCTCGACGGCAAGGTCAACAGACAAACCAAGATTCGTATCATCAGAGATGGCATCGTAGTACACACTGGTTCTTTGGGTTCTTTGAAACGTTACAAAGACGATGTCAAGGAAGTCAGCGCCGGTTTCGAATGCGGTTTGAACATCGACGGATACAACGACATTAAAGTCGGAGATATTATCGAAGGTTACACTATAAAAGAAATCAGCAGAAAATTATAATTAGAAATTCAGAATCTCAGAATTTCAGAATAAAAATTGAGTCGTAGATTTTTTCTATGACTCTTTTTTTAGAATTATCTTTATTTTTGAGACGCATCAATGTGTATTTATTTTTCAGGTAACATTGATACATCTCTACTCTATTCCCTCTAATCCCTCTATCCCCTCTAATCCCCCTAAAATTTCATTGAAAAAAAACTTCTTTTCACTTAAAAAAAAACATTTTTTTTTCTAAATTTGCGCACTCTTAAATTTAAGAAAAACATTGTAGGGGAATGATAAAGAGTTCGACTTTTTTCTACGATGTGTATTCATGTAAATTGAACTCATTTTTAATTAGTTAGGTATAGATTAGACATTTACGACAAAGCATTATAGAGAAAATAACATTTATTTAATTTAACGATATGATATTCATTTCGGATGTCATTATTGTCTTATTTGTGAAATTAATTTTCAATTAACTTATATTTATAAATTAATCATTAACATTTATGAGAAAATTTTTAGCAAGTTTGATGCTTTTGGTACTATTCGCACCATTTGCATTGCGTGCCGATGAAATTATCGTTGGTACAGGAACGGAAAGCGCTAACATGGTTCCGTTCGGAAATTGTTACAATTACTCTTGGATGGAAACACTTTATCCAAGTAGTGAAATCGGACAAGCTGGAACAATCACAGCATTGTCATTCAACTGCGTAAACCCAGCTGCTGACTACAACTACACAGCAGACATCAAGGTTTATATGGCAGAAGTAAGTAAAACAGAATTAACACAAGGCACATTCACACCTGAAGCTGACCTCGAATTGGTTTACGAAGGAACTAATGTAGCATTAGGTGATGAAGCATGGGAAACATTCACACTCAGCACTCCTTTCGAGTACAGCGGTGAAAACAACCTCGCTGTTATTGTTTCTAAGAGCGCAAGCGGCACTTCATTGAACATGAAGTGGGCTTACACAACTGTTCCTTACAGCTTGTTGTTAGAATTCAGCGACCCTAACCCAGAAGGCGCTTTATATCCTAACGGATTAAGCCAATTCGGCGGCGACGGTTACGCTCTCAACAGACGCGCTAACATCAAATTAATCATGGGTGAAGGTACAACTCCTGAAGAACCAGAACAACCAGTTGACCCAGAACAACCAGAAGATCCT
>JAZQVL010000049.1:0-11490 GCA_045631805.1 Bacteroidales bacterium
GTCTCGAATAATTTCCATCTTTACTTCCTGGCTTACCCATTTGCCGCCATTCTTAGTTCCAATTTTCTTTTTGTTCATTTTTATTGACTTATTGTGTCAACTATTTTCAGCGTAACACATAATTAGGAGTTAGGAGTTAGGAATTGTGATGTGCTGGATTAGGTTGTCACTTTTACGATTTACGACTGTTTATAGTTGACAGGTTATGAGGAACTGAGGAACTAAGGTTTTTTTTAAGTTGCCAAGACACCAAGTCTCCGAGACACCAAGACACCGAGACGCCAAGACACCGAGACGCCAAGACACCGAGACGCCAAGGTTCTTAGTTCAACAGCCAATAGCCAAAAGCCAACAGCCCAAAGCCAATAGCCTTAGTTCAACCTTCTTGCTCGTAGTAATAAGAATAATCTATTCCTTTCATGAAAGTCTCGCTGTCGTTGATCTTGTCGGTCAATGCGAATTGTAGAAGTCGTTTGATTTCGGTTGGGTTAACAACGCTTTTCTGCATGGCGTTGAGATAATCGTTCTTGTCAATTTTGCTCCAGTCAACGCATTTCTTCATTGAGCGTCTGAACATCAGGTCGAGCCATATTCGTGTGCTGCGGCCGTTGCCTTCCATAAAAGGATGCGCAACATTCATCTCAACGTATTTGTCAACAATCTCATCGAATGTTGTTTCTGGCATATTCTCTATGCTACGCAATATGGTAGGGAAGTGTAAGGCGTTGGCAAAGGTGAAACCTCCCTTGCTGATGTTTTTGCTGCGTATCTGCCCCGCGAACTCATAAAGTCCTCCGAATAGATATGCGTGTATCTGCTGCAGACACTTGATGCTGCCAGGTTCCATTGTGCTGAGCAAACCGCTCTCGAACAAGGCATATGCTTTCTTTTTGCTTTGTCCGTCAATGGTGTTGTCACTGTATGTGAACCAGTCAAGGAAATCGTTTACTCTTTTGTTTGGAATTGTTTTTACCAATGCAATGATGTCATCTTGAATAAAGCAATCAGTTGCATATTTCTTTCCGTCAGCTGCAGTAAGTTTCAGTTGACTACAATGTGTAGTCAACTCGTTATTTGACTTTTTGAGTCTGGTCTTTAGTACGCTCCAATACTTTCTTGGATTAGGACTTTCTGTGATTGCTGCGATAATGTCAACAGCTGAAAACCACCACTTGGAATTGCTGTCATCCCAAAGGGCTCTGACCTCATGGTCGTTGTAAAATCTAATTGAAATCTTGGTCATTGGTTTGATTTTTTAATGTTTTATTTGTTGAATAACTATCTGCAAATTTAATAAAAAAATCGCTAAAATGTTTGGTGACGATATGTTTTTTGTGAAAGACAACAAGTTTTTAGACTTGAGCTGTGAGCAATGAGCCCTGAGCTTTTTCATCATTCCATCACTTCATCATAACTCTAACTACTCAATCCTACAATACTTGTTAAAGCATTTTAAGAAAAGATAT
This sequence comes from Bacteroidales bacterium, assembly GCA_045631805.1. Classification (GTDB taxonomy): domain Bacteria; phylum Bacteroidota; class Bacteroidia; order Bacteroidales; family F082; genus Limimorpha. The sequence goes on from JAZQVL010000049.1 coordinate 1,467, forward strand.
TAATAAATTGTCTTAAATTGTAAAATATTGATAATGTTAACGATTATTAACTAAAAATATTTGGAAACCAATATTTAAGATATTAGTTTTGCAGTGTGAAACCTATAAATAGAATTCTAAACCATTTTAAACTAGCGTAAAAAGAGAACTTAAAAATTAAAAGTTATGAAAGCAAAATTAACTAAGAAGGCAGTCACCTTATTTGAAAACATCAAGAAAATCGATGAAGAGGGTAGAGAATATTGGTCATCAAGAGATTTAGCAAAGATTTTAGAATATAAAGACTATCGTAATTTCTTGACAGTCATCAATAAAGCTAAGGAATCTTGTAGCAATAGCAATATCATGCTAATAGACCATTTCGTTGATGTCACCGATATGGTTTCAATTGGTTCAGGAGCAACAAGAACAATAGAAACAATTCGTCTATCACGTTATGCCTGTTACCTTACTGTACAAAATGCAGATCCAAGTAAGACTATTGTAGCTCAGGCTCAGACGTATTTCGCTATCCAGACAAGAATTGCAGAAGTCAAACAGATGGAAGAATACAATCGTCTTACATCAGAAGATGAGAAACGACTATTTCTGCGAAATGAAGTGACGAAACATAATTTATTGTTTGCTGATGCTGCAAAAGTAGCAGGTGTAATAAAACCAAAAGCAAATCAAACACATTACGATGTGGGAAAGAAAGTCCGGCAGACCATTGAAGATCTCGGAGGTACCATGCCAGAAGACTTGCCAACGGCAGAAAGTATTAAAACGATTGAAGCAAAACAACAAAAAGGAATAAAGGAGTAAGTCAACAAGACTACAAGACCACAAGACTACAAGTTTTGGTTAGGAGTTGAGAAACTGAGGATTTGAGCCCTGAAAGGGCGAAACAAATATAGAGTAAGCCTTATTAGTTAGGAGTGAGTAGTTGTTGTTTGGGTGTTAGTAGCCTCCAATGCGTTAGGGATTGGAGCGGCATCCTTTTGGAGCGCAGCGGAAAAAGATATAGCGGAAAGCCCGACGGCGATAGCCGGAACGCCCAAATAAAGTGTAGAGTTTATAGTTAATTGAAATTTGAAAGGTTAAAACTGAAAGTTAGTTTTCCATTTTCAATTATCAGACTTCCACCTCGGAGAAATAGTTTTTTAGTTAGGAGTTAGGAATGGATGTAGGGACGTATCAATTACACCATAAAAATAAACTATATGTAATTGCTGCGTCTCATGAGATTTGGTGTTTTGAGACGCAGCAATGAGTGTTTATATGCAGGAAACATTGATACGTCTCTGCCGGTTTGTCCTCATTTCTCGTTAACTTGCCAAATAACTGCATAAAAGTTAAAAATAGTTAAAATTGTAAAAGCGAAGATTTTTCTTTATACTTTTGTTCTTGAGGATACCAATATAGAATTTATGGGAACTAACAAGGATGATTTCAGCATAATACATGTTTCAGAAGAATCTTCTGATCGAAAAATAGAACATTTGATAATTAATGCAAGAGGTTGTCAAGTAATGCTTGACAGAGACTTGGCATTGCTTTATGGTGTTGAAACGAAAGTGTTAAACCAAGCTGTAAAACGCAACATAGAGAGATTCCCTGATGATTTCAGATTCCAACTTACAAAAGATGAGTGTCTAAGGTCACAAATTGTGACCTTTAAGTATCTTCCATACGCTTTTACTGAAAATGGCATAGCTATGCTTAGCAGTGTACTTCGTTCTCAGACAGCAATAGAAATGAATATCCGTATAATGAGAACATTTTCCGCGATGCGACATTTCGTGGCTAATAATGAAATGTTGTTTCAAAGAATATCGAATTTAGAATATCATCAAATAGAGATGGATAAACGTATTGATGAAGTTCTTGAGAAACTAGAACCAAATCAAACACAACAAGGAATTTTCTTTGATGGACAAGTCTTTGATGCCTATCATTTTGTTTCAAATTTGATAAGAAAAGCCTCTAATACTATAATTTTAATAGATAATTACATTGATGATAGCGTATTGACATTACTAGATAAACGTAAGTTAAATGTTAGTGCAACGATATACACTCAGAAAATTTCAGAACAACTGAAACTTGATATAAAACGACATAATGAACAATACCCTGAGATTTCAGTGAAATGCTTTTCAAAGTCTCATGACAGATTTCTGATAATAGACGAGGAACTTTACCATATCGGAGCATCTATAAAAGATTTAGGCAAGAAATGGTTTGCATTTACTTTGATGAGAGACATTTTGCCAGATGAAATATTGCAAAAGATGTAAATGTTGTTTTTAACAATTGAGCTAAAGCTGTTGGCAGTTGAACCTTTTTTAGTCAACAAGACTACAAGTTTTAGTTAGGAGTTATGAATCCATACCAAAAAACTTTAGTCTTTCGACATTAGCCTTTCGTCTTTTTCTTACCTTTGCATAAAACATCATACTATGCTTAAACTATTGCCACTGATAATACTAATGTCGCTGCTCACATCATGCGACTCGCCAGTGAAGACTAATGACAAAAGGCTAAAGTCTAATGTTCATAGTTTAAAAGCCAATAGCCAAAAGCTAACAGCTAATAGCCAACAGCCAATAGTCATCCTCTACGATAACGACGTGCATTGTGCCGTGGATGGCTACGCTAAACTCGTGGCTCTGCGTGACATTGTTTCTGATACCGCTGGTTTCGTCACCACTGTCTCTTGCGGTGACTTTGCAAGCGGCGGCGTGATAGCATCGGTGTCGGACGGTGAACTTGTTATTGATATAATGAATAAGGTTGGTTACGATGTAGTAGCTCCCGGCAATCACGAACTCGACTATGGAATGGATCAGTTCTTTGCCTTCTCCGAAAGCCTGAATGCTGAAGTGGTCTGCGCTAACTTGAAAAATGTCCAGACTGACGAATTCCCTTTTCCTGCTTATCATATCATAAGTTATGGTGATGTCGATGTGGCATTTCTCGGTTTCACTACGCCGTCGAGCGGCACGGTGATGAGTCTCAGCGATGGCGATGGTAATCCGTTGTATAGCTTCATGCGGGAGGATTTTTATTCCAACGCACAAAGTTTCATCGATGAGGCTCGTGACAATGGAGCGGAATATGTCGTGGCACTGACGCATCTTGGAGATAGCAAGACATTAGGTGATATGCCGAATTCCACTGCTCTCATCGCTAATACTACAGGACTCGACGCTGTCATCGATGGTCATGATCATCATGTGATAGAGGAGCGTTGGGTGAATGATAAAGACGGTAATCCAGTGTTGCTCACTTCGTCGGGTTGTTTGTTTAAAAACATAGGTGTGCTGCGTATCAATGCTGACGGAGGTTTGTCATCGCAACTAATCAATATAGAATCTGATACTTCTCTCATCGATGCAGGGACACAGCGTTTCGTGGATAGCGTCAAGATGGTCGTTGAGCAGTCGGGACAGAAAGTCGTGGGTTATTTGGATAAGGCTCTTGAAATCGTTGATGAAAACGGCAACAGACTTGTCAGAAAGCAGCAGACGGAAATAGGTGGTTTTATTGCTGATGCTTTCCGTGAGTTCACCGGCGCCGACCTCGCTCTTATCAACGGAGGCGGTATCTGCGCCGGCTTGAAGAGGGGAGAGGTGACAATCAACGATATTCTCGCCGTCACGCCTTTCGGAAACCTCGCTTGTACTGCTACCATGACAGGACAGCAGCTGCTCGACGCAATGGAGTTTTCTGTGGCTCTGCTGCCTGAAGAGTCGGGTGCATTCTTACAGGTTAGCGGACTGAGTTATGATGTTGATGTTTCTGTGCCGACACCTGTCGTCTTGGATGAGAATTATCTTTTCTCTCATGTGAAAGATGCTCCGCGACGTATTTCTAACCTTCAGATATTGAATCAAAAGACTGGAAAATACGAGACGGTGAATCCAGAAAAGATATATGTCGTTGCGAGTTATGATTATCTTCTCACTGAGATGGGTTGTTATGGCATATTGCGATACGCACATGCTGATGAAAAATATTGGGGAACAGATTTAGAGGTGATGAAATCCTATTTGATAGAACTATAGAACTTGTTTGTGAAATGACTTTGCGACTCTGTACCTTTATTTATAAGAAAAGGACCGCCCATTATTGAGCAGCCCTTAACTTGTAGTCTTGTAGTCTTGTTGACTTGTAGTCTTTATAACCTCACAACTTTACGTGTTACGTTGCCGTTGCTTGTTTCAATGTTGACGAAATAGATTCCAGACTCGAGTCCGCTGACAACATATTTGCTGCCGCTGACTTGTGCTTCGGAGACCATAGCGCCCATAACATTGAATACTCTTATTCTTGTCATGTTTTCACAAACGATGTTGAAGTCGCTGTTTGATGGGTTTGGATAAACAGAGACTTTATCGTTGATGATGTCTTCGCATAAGCTGAGTGAATATATCACTTCAATATTTTCAAATGTGCCGAAACATTCTTCATAAACAGGTCTTACGCTGTATGTGTAAATGCTTCTGCCAATTACTGTCTCATCTGTATATGAGAGTTCTTCTGTTGTTCCCATATATCTTGAGTCGCGGTAAACTTCGTAAGCGATAGCTTCGCCGTTTGCAGGTGCTTCCCATGAGATATTGACGTTAGAACCACCTTCGGTGTTGTTAGTGAGGTTTTGTATTGGCTCGCACATTTCGTAGCTTGCGTTAACGATGGAGCAGTCGTTGACCCATGAGAAGAGGAATCCGTTGCTTAAGAAGCCGCCGTTTTTGTATATCAACGCACCGTTTTCTTTTTTGATGACAAAACTGCATTCTAAGTCCCAAGAGCCTTTTACCCATTCGAGTGTCACTTCAACACCGGAGCCGATTTGTCTTGTATATGTCTTTGAAGAACCGCTGGCGATAGTGAATGCTTCGTCAGGAGTGCCGTCGCTGTATTTCACTATTAAGATAGCACCGTCCCAGCCGTCGCCGTAATCGTCTTTAAGTTCGAAGATGATGTTGCAAGCGTTAGCATAGCTGAATTCCAATTCTTTTGTCATGAAATCGTTTTCTATATTCAAGATGAAAGGAATGCTGAATACGTCGCTCACGTTTTCTGATAATGTTACGTTGAAGAATGCCACTGCTGATGACTCTGCGCCGATGGAATTGAAGCTGACTTCGCTTGTGTTGATGGTGATGTCGCTGTCTTCGCATAATAAAGTAGCGTCGAAAGCAACTTCCATTTCATTGCCCATATTGTTGAGGATGACACCGAAGTCGGCTGTCTCGCCTGCTTCGAGTATTCCGTTGCCATTATCGTCGTTTTGTATTATGATAGATGCTACTTGAATGTCGGTGCTTTTTACAAAGACAGGGACTCTCACGGATGATACGAACTTGTCGTTAGAGTCGTAGAAACATACATCGAAAGCTAATAATGTTCTGCATGACGCTGTTATGTCAACAGTGAAAGCGAATTTGTCGTTGATTGAGATAGTCTCGTTAGCGCCTATGTTGCTTACTTCTGCTATTGAGTCGTCAACTCTTACTAATATGTTGTTTGTTCTTAAAACAGCTTTAAGGTTGCTGTATGTCTCTTCTGAATTGTTTGTCAATGTGACGTTGAGTTTGGCTTGTTCCATCGCATTGATGTTGGCGTTGCCGTTGCCCAATTCTTCGTCGTTGATGCTGTGGCTTACATAAACGAAGCTTCCGTTATCTATTGCCTCTATTGCTGCCAATGCGTCAACGCGAGATGAGCCTGTGACATTGCTTTTTTTATCGGTGAGTTTTACGCCTGTTGTCTCTAATATCATGCATATCTCAGCAGGGGTGAGGTCGGCTTTCTTTTCTAACATAAGAGCCATGATACCTGCTACGCATGGTGCTGCCATTGATGTGCCGTTCATTGAGACGTGTCCGGTGTTGTTGCTGAAGTCGAGTGACACAATGCCTTCGCCAGGAGCGCAAACGTCGGGACGGATGAGACCGATGCCTGGTTGGTATGCGTAGTCGGCGAATTCTGTTTCTTGCCAAGTGACAGGTCCATGAGAAGAGAAGTCGGCAGCTACGTCGTTATATTTGACAGCTCCGATTGAAACGGCACAAGATAATTCTCCTGGATTTACATCAGCTTGGTCTGGATGTAACCATGGTGGAGGACAGCTGCCAGGAACGCGGACGTTGTTAGGTATAGGAGCCTGCCATTGCATGTTGCCTTCGTTGCCAGCAGCTATGGCTGCTACGATGCCGAGATTCATTGCGTTGACGCAGGTGCGGCGCAATATTGTCCTTTCTGTAGTTGTTGAGTTAGGGATACCTAATGACATGCTCAAGATGTCGGCTTGATGTTCGATGGCCCATTCCATTCCGTTGTTGATATGGTCAACAGTGCCAGCGCCTTCGTCGCTGAGAGCCTTGACGCACATGAGTGTGGCGTTTGGAGCCATGCCTGTCTTGGTTCCTGATGTGCCGTCGCCGCAGACAGTGCCTGCACAGTGTGAACCGTGACCGAACTTATCCATAGGGTCGTTGTTGTTGTAATATGTGTTGTAACCGTGGTTAGGGAATTCAGCGCCACCGTCCCATAAGTGATCGGCAACGTCAACGTGTTCGTAGTTGACACCAGTGTCGATGACAGCTACTATGATGCCGTCGCCAGTGTAACCTTTAGCCCAAACGTCGTCGGCGTTTACCATAGTGATGTTTTCTGTCATTTCATCTCTCGATGCTTCTACTTTTTCAGCTTTCTCGTCCCAGAGAAGATATTTCTCTTGGTTGTAGCCAATCATCATCACATCAGGATGTTGAGCGAGGAGATAGATGACGTCGCGAGTGGTGCTGCAATTGATGTAGTTTGCCAACCAGTGACCTTTGATGTCGGCGACTCTGTTGCTTTTTGCCTCGGCTTGGAGGATTGACATGATTCCTTGTTGTTCTTTTTCAGAGAAACGTTTTAGCTCGTCAATCATTATGTCGCGTTTGACATGTTTGTCAGTGACCTTCTCGCCACATGATTTAAGCTTCTCTGAATTTATCTGCGATTTCAAGATGATGTTGACACTGATCATCTCATCGCCTTTCTGGTTGAGTACATTTTGTAATTCAGGCTCTATGACATTCTGTGCAAAACCTAAACCGCAAAATGACAAAACAATCATTAAAGTAAAGACTAATTTTCTCATAATAGATTTATAAATAAATAAGATTGCAAAGATAGTGAAAAAGACTAATGGCTAAAGACGAAAGACTAAAGTTTTTTGGAGTAATGTAGTAATGCAGTAATGAAGTAATGAAGTAATGGGGTAATGTATTTGGTCTCTCTAAACCCTTTCAAACCTCAAGCACCTCAGTTCCTTAGCTCCTCAGTTCCTCAGCATCCTATTCCCGTTCCCGCCTCCGCCTCCGTTATCCGTCCCCAAAATCCGCTCCCGTTTTCCGTCTCCGTCTCCACTCCAAAAGGATGCCGCTTCAATCCCTAACGCTTTGGGGCGATGGAAATGGCGAGTTTTTAACACTGGGTATTTTCATAACCCAGAGTTTTTACTATAGGATAAGAAAACATCACAATCTAAAAAACGCCCTGCAAGGGCAAAACCTTAATAACTTCGAACGTGATACGAAGATGGTACGAGTATAGTTATACACAAAGTCCCGTTAGGGACGACAGATTATAGGCAGGTATGGAGAGCAAAGCTCGGAATGCCTGCAAACACGACTGGACTAATATCAAAGTGCCGTAGGTACGACAGAATATTCTCGCAAAGGCGCAAAGTATCGCAAAGTAATTCTCTGCGTTGCTCTGCGACTCTGCTAATATTTAGGGACACTTGAGGAAGCTGTGTAATCTGAGCAATCTGAGTAATCTGTGGTTGCTGAGGATTTGGAGTAATGTAGTGATGGAGTGATGGAGTGATGGAGTGATGGAGTTTAGTTCCTGAGGGTCTGATATGATTGAGAAATCTATCCTGTTCCCGATTCCCGATTTCCGATTCCGCCTCCGTTATCCGTTCTCCGTTTCCTTAAAAAAAATCTTCCACCAAAAAAAGTGCTACTTGCTTGCATCCGAAGGCTCCTATGACGAGTTGGTCTTCTATGTCGGTGCTTCTGCTGGCTCCGCTTATCATAGTAACTCCTGCAGGTTGTTCATCGCAGTATTTCTCCTTCATGAGCCAGAAGGCGTCTTTCATCTTTGCTACTATCTGCGATGGATGTCCAACTATGAGCAATATGTCGGCGAAGGAATATGCCGCTCTCGATCCTGCGGTGCTGTCGGATACCATAATGCTGCCTGTCTGCGCTATCATACATTCACAGTCGATGATACTGACGTTTTTCTTGCGTTCAGGGTTTCTGTAGTCGTCGGAAAATTCTATGTCGGTATCGGAGAAGATTTCTTTGATTTTTGGACTTGTGGTAAGCAATGGAATCCAATTGTTCTCTTCTGTAAATTGTTTCATCGCTTCCTTGAATTGTTCCATCTCTTCGAAGTACATAAAGATGCCGCCATTTTCTTTGAAACGTTCGATGAAGGTGAACTCATCGCCGTCTTCTTCCTTGAAAGGTTTCCAAGTGTCATCTTGAAGATTTATTGTTGTGAAATGTTTCTCGTCTTTCTCCAAGATGGCACTCCTGACCTTAGCAAGAATCTGCTCTTTACTGGTACAATCTTTATATCCGCCGAAAGGAAAATTCATTGCTGTTAAAATTTATTAATTGTTGTTGTCAGAATTATTATCTTCTACTTTATTTTCTTCTGACACATTGTCATTATTGTTGTCATTGTCAACGTTATTAGCGTCGTTGTTGTCAGACTGTTTGTTTCTCTTATTGAATCCAACTTCTTCTTTCACCCAAGGGCGTTTGCCGAAAATCATTTCGAGGTCATCGCCGAATACGACTTCCTTGTCGATGAGTTTGTTGGCGAGTTGTTTCAAGCCTTCAACGTTTTCGCTCAAAATTCTGAGAGCCTCTTGATATGCGCTTTCGATGAGTTTGCTAACCTGTTCGTCGATTATCTCAGCGGTCTTTTCGCTGAAAGGCTTTGTCAAAGAATAGTCTTGCTGACCTGATGAGTCGTAATAGCTTCTGTTGCCTATTTTTTCGTCGAGGCCATAATAAGCTACCATTGCCATCGCTTGTTTAGTGACTTTTTCTAAGTCGCTGAGAGCTCCTGTTGATATGTGTCCGAAAATGATTTGTTCTGCTGCGCGTCCTCCGAGTGTTGCTATCATTTCATGATACATCTGCTCTTTGGTTGTTATTTGTCGTTCGTTAGGGAGATACCATGCTGCGCCTAATGCCTTGCCGCGAGGTACTATAGTCACTTTCACGAGTGGATGAGCGAATTCTAAGAGCCAGCTTGTTGTAGCATGACCTGCTTCGTGGAATGCTATCACTTTCTTTTCAGAATCTGTGATGACTTTGTTTTTCTTTTCCAAACCACCTACGATACGGTCGATGGCGTCTAAGAAGTCTTGTTTTTCAATAGATTCCTTGTTGCGACGTGCTGCTATGAGAGCTGCTTCGTTACATACGTTGGCGATGTCGGCTCCAGAGAATCCAGGTGTTTGTTTTGCCATGAATTCGATGTTGACGTCGTCAGCTAATTTAAGTTTTTGCATGTGTACTTCAAAAATCTCCTTACGTCCGATGAGGTCAGGAAGTTCGACGTAGATCTGACGGTCGAAACGGCCTGCACGCATAAGAGCTTTATCAAGGATGTCGGCGCGGTTGGTAGCTGCTATAACGATGACGCCAGAGTTGGTGCCGAAACCGTCCATCTCTGTAAGAAGTTGGTTAAGAGTGCTTTCTCTCTCGTCATTGCCTCCGCTCATTGGATTCTTGCCACGAGCGCGACCAATAGCGTCTATCTCATCTATAAATATGATGCTTGGTGATTTTTCTTTAGCCTGTTTGAACAAGTCTCTAACACGTGATGCTCCTACACCGACGAACATCTCCACGAAGTCGGAACCTGAGATGCTGAAGAAAGGAACGTTGGCTTCGCCAGCTACTGACTTGGCTAATAATGTCTTACCTGTACCAGGAGGGCCTACTAACAAAACGCC